>SVTW01000027.1 GCA_015063585.1 Oscillospiraceae bacterium | reverse complement strand
ACGAAGTAATACATACGCATGCTCTTTCCGTCATTTTCTTGCGAAAATGCCACCTTCCTCCCGGAGGAAGGCTCTAAAGAACCTCGCGTCAGCCCCATTGTTCACGACCCGAAACAAGTGAGAAAAAACGCTACTTTTGCCACAGCCCCAAAGGCTCGCGTCTTAAGCCTCCCTCCGGGAGGGAGGGGAACCGCCGTAGGCGGTGGAAGGAGCCGGCGATGGCGATGCCTTGCAATTCCGTAAAATGTTAACGAAGTAATACATACGCATGCTCTTTCCGTCATTTTCTTGCGAAAATGCCACCTTCCTCCCGGAGGAAGGCTCTAAAGAACCTCGCGTCAGCCCCATTGTTCACGACCCGAAACAAGTGAGAAAAACTTCTTTTGCCACAGCCCCAAAAGCTCGTGCCTTAAGCCTCCCTCCGGGAGGGAGGGGAACCGCCGTAGGAGGCGGTGGAAGGAGCCGGCGATGGCGATGCCTTGCAATTCCGTAAAACGTTAACGAAGTAATACATACGCATGCTCTTTCCGTCATTTTCTTGCGAAAATGCCACCTTCCTCCCGGAGGAAGGCTCTAAAGAACCTCGCGTCAGCCCCGCCGTTCGGCTCTCCCGATATAATTTCATTGTTGATGTTTGTAGGAGTAAAAATGTCGAGAAAGTATAACCGCAAAAATATTATTCTTGCAAAGAATTTGCGTAAAAATGCAACGAAACAAGAAAAACATTTGTGGTATGATTTTTTATCAACTTATAATCCTCCATTTCAACGACAAAAAGCTATTGATAATTTTATTGTAGATTTTTATTGCGATAAAGCTTGCCTAATAATCGAATTAGACGGTTCTCAACACGATACCTTCCAAAAAAATCAGGAAGATATTTTTCGTACCGATGTTTTGCAGAAATACGGTATGAATGTGATACGATTTGACAATGCGTGCGTGGATCGGAATTTTAAGGGCGTTTGCGAATATATTGATCAAGTTGTAAAGCAAATACTTGGTTCTGAGAATAGCAATCGTAAATAAAAATAGCCTCGCTCCCATAAAAAAAGGCGGGAGCCGAAGCCCCCGTCCCATTCATTCTATTATTTTTTATTCCTGTCCGCTTGTTTCGTCGGTTGTAACGTTGGCTCCGTCGAAGACCATTGCCTCGTCAATGGCATCCTCGTTCGGATGGTGCATCGCTCGGCTCATGTAGCCCGCGCGCCCTGTTTGCCCGATTACCGCCAAGCGGTACTTTCTTTGAAATTCCCTCGGTGTCATGCCGTTTTTTGCCTTGAATTTTTGAATGAAATACGAAACGTACTCAAACCCGCATTCCAGCGCAACCTCGGAAATGGATTTGTTTTCCTGCAAAAGCTTCTTTTGCGCGTAGTTGAGACGCAGCTCCAACAGGTACTCGTTAAATTTCTTGTTGGTAAGCTTTTTGAAGAAGCGCGAGAAATGATAGTAGCTCATTCCAAACACCTCGGCAACCTCTTGCATCGAGATGTTGTATTGATAATTTTCTTTCAAATAAATCAGAATTTGATACAACTCTCGCGCACTGCTCGTGGCGGGCTCACCGTCCAGGCTTTGCGGGTGCATTGGTAGAATGCTGTCGCAGTTGCGAAGCAGCGTGGTGTAGAGTGTGATCAGCAACCCACGCAGTGAAAGCTCAAATCCAATCGTTTTCTTTTCGTGCTCGTCCACAATTGCGCGAATAATTTCACCAAGCCGCTCGGCAACGTTGCTCCCGTCTCGAAACAGAAAGTAGTCATGCTTGAAAATCGGAGACATGAGCAAGCAGTCCACGTCCGATTGCGTTGTTTCCATGGGGTAGAGGAACATGGGCGAGAACTTTACCACCGCGCTCCGCATGCACTGCTCTTTTTTCTGATAGGTTTGATGGATCACGTGCGGCGGAATGAAAATAACGTCCCCCGCGTGCAAAGTCAGCGGTTCTTGCTCGGGCAGCCAATAGGTCAGCTCGCCTTCTAAAACCAGCACAGTTTCGTAGTATGTATGGGTGTGAATTTGACATGCCTGCTTGGTTGTGGTGTGGCAGTTTTTGAAAATGTCATATTGCTTCTTCGTGCCGTCAAGTCCAAACTCATTCTCGATTTGTACAGAATATTTCATTTTTTTGCAAATCCTTCCGAGTTTCTGTGAAATTTGTGCAGAATATGGATATCGAATTTTGTCATGCACATATTATAACATTTTTTTGATAAAATTGCAATAGTTTTTTTGACTTTTGCATTTTATAATATTATTTTTTGCCATTTTAAAAGAGAAAGGAAAAATCCAATGAAGAAAAGATTTCTTTGCCTCCTGTTGGCGATGCTTATGCTCATTATGATGCCGGCGTGTCGTCCAACAACCACCGACCCCTCTGATTCTTCTGACACAGACACGCAAGAGCCGGTAAAGCTCGTCACCATTGCGGAAAATAAAAAGGTTCCCTACAAAATCATTCTCGCAAGCGGAATCAACTCCGACATTGCCGACGCGGCAACCACGCTCCGCAACTCGTTTGATACCGTTGTTGGCGCAAAGCCCGACCGTGCATACGACATCGCATCGGAGCCGTCCGATTCGGCAAAGGAAATTCTGATTGGTCTTACCAACCGTGATGAGTCGGCTAAGGCAATGGAAAAGCTTGGCGCAAACGAATTCATCATTGAAAGAGTTGGCAACAAGATCGTTCTGCTTGGCGCAAACGATTATGCAACCATTCAGGCGATCCACTCGCTGATCGCGCTCTGGACCGAATCCGAGGGCAAGATCGAGATCCCCGAGGAGCTTGCAATTCAAAAGAAGGTTGATGCTCCGCAGTTCAATCTGCTCGACGGTGACGAATTTGCATTCAAGGTCATCCGCGCGTCACGCCTGAGCGGCGCCGACTCCGGACTCAACGATCTGGTTCGTGATCTGGAGGATCTGCTTGGTTGTAACCGCATTACGGTGTCCTCCGACTCTGCTGTTGCGGACAACCGCGATCAGTTTGAGGTTCTGGTTGGTACCACCAACCGTGAGGAAAGTACAACGGCGTACAAGGAGCTCACAACGCTTGGTTACAGCATTTCGGTTGTTGGAAACAAGATTGCCATTGTTGGTACAAGTGAGGATCAGATCACGCGCGGTCTGAGTGCTTTCTACGTTATTCTTAAAAACATTAAAAACGGCACACTCGTTGGCGATATCACCATCAGCAGCGACTTTAATTCCACCGTTTCCACGATGAACAATACTTGGATCGCATCGGTTCCCAAACTGACGAACGGCATACTCATTGCAGGATATTCCGGCGAGGGAAGCTCCTGCATACTGGAGCGTTCCGAGGGCTCGGTTGCGGCATTCAACGAATACGTAAAGAAGCTTGAGGCCGAAGGCTTTGCAAAGGGCGAGGATTACACGCTTGGCGGTAACCGCTATGCGCTTCGCTACGGAAGCAAAGCAACTGTGTTTGCTTCCTATAGTGAGACCAAGGGAACGATCCGTCTCTATATCGAGGCAAAGAACAGCTACAAATATCCCGCCAAGGATCAAAAGGGCACTGTAAACACCTATGAGCCCAAGCTCTGGCAGCTTCGCGTGGATAACATTAACTCGCGTGCGAACGGCGGTATGTCCTACGTTTGGTTGCTCTCGGACGGTACCTTCTTTGTAATCGACGGTGGCTATAACACCGGATTGGAAGCCGACAATCTCGTAAAATTCCTTTCCCAAAAAAATCCCCTCGGCGGCAAGCCTGTTATCACCGGTTGGTATTTCTCGCACACGCATAGTGACCACATCGGCGCAATTCAGGCGGTTGCAAAGAACTATGCTTCTGCAATCGACGTCAAAGCATTCTACTATCATTTTGAAAACGCGATTCCCAGCGGCTTCCGCAATGCTACCGCGGCTTGGCCGAACGCCGTACACTACGCAAGACTCCACACGGGTATGCAGGTTGAGCTCCCCGGTGTAACGATGAACGTGATCTACACGCTGGAGGACCAGTATCCTTCCTATCCCGAAAACGGCAACGATTATTCCGCGGTTATCCGTATGGACGTTAAGGGACAGCGCGTGATGTTCCTCGGTGATATTCAAAAAATGGCAAGTAAGCGTCTGCTTGAATTCATGGGCAAGGATATCCTCAAGAGTGATATCGTACAGTTCTCGCACCACGGTTATGAGGGCGGAACGCTTAAGCTCTATACCACCATTGAAGCCCCCACCGTGCTTTGGCCTATGAACTATGTTAGCACACAGGCATCTTACGGAAGCATCATCAACGTATTTAAGAGATGGTACACCAAGAGCAGCGGCGGCGAAGGCGATATGGCAAACTATTACATCTCGCATCAGGCACCCTACTGTAAGCAGATCATCGTTGCGGGGGGCTCGGCATCCCAGGAGATTACCTTCCCGTATACGCCCAAGCCTTATACCAACGGTCAATCGGGAACGAACGGACGTCTGCCCAACCTGGACAGCGTTTACAACGAAATTTATGACGATCTGATTCCCGACGGTTATATTTTCACAAAAGAATAATTTCTGAAACAATATGCGAGGGATCTGTTGATCCAACAGATCCCCGCTCCCCGGACAGCAAAGGAATTATATTATGGAAAACATCAAGAACAGTCAATGGTATCAATCTGTACCAAAGGTTTCGGGAGATCTCTTATTCGAGTTCGCCCCTGATGAAAAGTCCTACCGTGCACAGTTTACAGACATGTGCCCCAAATGTTTTGCCAATTATCTCGGTCAGCTTGAAAAGGCGGGCTTTGCGAGTGGCGAGAATTACAATCTCGACGACAACCTTTATGCGCTTCGTTACGGTGCGCTTGCAACGGTTTACGTTTCCTATAGCGCAAAGAGCCGCGAGATCGCACTTTACGCAGAGGAGCGCGGACACAACAATTATCCCGCGCCGAAGCAGGGTGGGGAAGAGAAGTACCGTCCCACGCTCTGGCAGCTTGAAACCGACTGCGTTGGTACCAAACAAAACGGCGGTATGTCGTACGTATTCCTGACGGCGGACGGAAGCTTTGTGGTCATCGATGGCGGATATCCCACCGAGCTGGAAGCCGACAACCTGTATAAGCACCTCAAGGAAAAGACCCCTGAGGGAGAGAAGACCGTGATCTCCGCGTGGTTTATCACGCATATGCACGGCGATCATTACGGTGCGCTGCTGAAATTCGCACCGAAATACGCATCTGAGATCGAGGTCAAGGGATTCTATCACCACTTCGATATCATGCCCGATTGGTTCCGTCAGCCCTTTATCACGGCAATGTCCTATTGGAAGGACGCTAAAATTTACGGCAGACTCCACACGGGTATGCAGCTTGCTTTCTCGGGTATCACGTTTGACGTGATCTACACCAAGGAAGACTACGACCCCAACGATGAAACCTACCCGCTTTCCGAGCGTCAGAATGGAAACGAGCACAGCACGGCACTCCGCGCGACCATCAACGGACAGCGCCTGATGCTGCTTGCCGATATTCAGATGGTGGCATCGGGAACGATGCTCCGTCATCATACCGACGAAATCCTGCATGCCGATATCGTGCAGTTTGCGCACCACGGTTATGAGGGTGGCACACCTGAACTCTACCGAGCCATTGGTGCACACACCGTGCTTTGGCCGATGAACTTCCTGAGTACACAGACCTCTTACGGCGGAATCATCAACGTATTCAAGGCTTGGATGAATCACGCGCCCACCTCGCGCTTCCCGTTCGGAAACAGCTACGTAATGGCGGACGAGAACGTCAAGAAGATCATCGTTGAGGGCGAGGGCTTGCTGGAAATGCAGTTCCCATACACTCCCGAGGGACCGAGAATGGCGGACATCGACGCGATCTATATGCGTCAGAACCGCGCGTTTCTGGAGACCTACGAGTGGTTGCGCGGCGTTCCGAGACCCGACAGCGCAAAAGAAGTTTTGGGCTACACGCCCGAGGAGCAATCCTGTATTTTCGAATACCGCGACATTACAGCGGCTGACTTTGATGCCTACGTCAGCGCGTTGAGCGCAAGCGGATTTGGCGGCGGTGAGGACTATGAACTCGGTGCAAACCGCTACGTCCTGCGCGAAAACGACACCGCAACGGTTTACGCTGCATACAGCGCAAACAATTCCTCGCTTCGCTTGTATGCATCGGTCAAGGGTTGGCGCACGTACCCCACAAAGGGTGAGCCCACCAATGCGAGCCAATATCCGGTTACCATGTGGCAGTTGCCCGTTGATAACTTTGGCTCCAAGGAAAACGGCGGCATGTCTTACGTTTATCTGCTTGGTGACGGCAGCTTCTTCGTGATCGACGGCGGCTATCCCACCGAGCTGGAAGCCGATAATCTTTACAAATTCCTCAAGGAAAAGACCCCTGCAGGCAAGGAGACCGTGATCTCGATGTGGTTTATTTCGCATCTGCACGGTGACCACCTTGGTGCGCTGACCAAGTTCGCACCGAAATATGCCGAGGACGTAAAGGTAGAAAGCTTCCTTTACCATTCGCGCTTGCCGAGCGGCATGAAAGCGGCAACCGACCATTGGCCCGAGGCAGTGCATTATGCAAAGCCGCACACGGGAATGGAATGGAACTTTGACGGCGCGCGCGTTCAGATCCTTTACACGCGAGAGGATCTACTTCCCGCCTCTCCCGAAACCGAGAACGACGGCAGTACGGTACTGCGCGTCACGGTAAACGGACAGCGGCTTCTGTTCCTTGGTGACATTCAGCGGCAGGCATCGGATTGCATGGAGAAATATCTCGACAGCGAGATACTTCGCAGCGAGCTGGTGCAGTTTGCGCATCACGGTTATGAAGGTGGAACGGTCAGCCTGTATCAAAAGATCGACCCGCACACGGTGCTCTGGCCCATGAACATTGACGGGTACCAGCTAACCGGCTACTACGTGATGGGGGACGACGGACACTCGCTCAAAGACGAGAACGGAAATCGGATTCCGCGCATTCCGCAAAATGTTTTTGGTGCGTGGATGAACCGCGTACCCAATGAAAAATATTCTTGGCCCAACCGTTACGTAGTGGATGCCGAGAATGTAAAAAAGATCATCGTGGGCGGCATGGGCGTGTTTGAAACGCAGTTCCCGTACACCCCCACAGGTGAAAAGCTCCCCGATATTGATGCGGTTTTTGAAGAACGCAAAAATATATTTTTAAATCAATAAAATGGAGGTTATTTTACAATGAAACGAATTCTTTCACTCATCCTCGTGATCGCAATGCTCGCCGCAATGATCACGATTCCCACCGTGACGGTGTCGGCGGCTGTTGAAAACAAAGCATGGAATAATACCAGTGATCTTTTTGACACTGATGCTCCCATGCTGTACGCAACCAAGGTTCCTACTGGCACTACGATTGATATTACGGACGGTAAAATTGATAATGCATGGGCAAATGCATACACCCTTCGCGTAGACTATAGCCAGAATATTATCAGACCGAATGATAAGTGGCAAAGAAGTGTATTTATTGATCTCTATATGATGTGGGACACTCAATACCTCTACATTTTGGAAGAGCGTCAGTATGATGATCTGACCTATGTTCAGGATGCTTTAAACCATTATTCAGGAACAACGGCATCGGCTTATTATCTTAGCATTCCTGCTACTTATACCAAGGATTCTACTAATAACGACGGTGCTGTGAACATGGTTGGAGCAATTGCTCCCAATACTGCTACAGCCGCAGTTGGAACCCCAATTCAGGGCCTCGGCACTCAAAGAATCAAATATTACACCGGTAATACGAATGCTACAACATTCGGCGATAGTGGTTGGGCAAAAAACAATAATATTGAGACTTATACGACCCTTACAACAACCGGATTTATGATGGAAACCAAGGTTCCGTGGACGGAATTGGATAATTACAATCCCGGTTTCTCTGCTACCAAAGATGCTGTACTTGGCTTTTCTTTCCAGTATAACACCAAGGCATCCGGTAGTCAGTCAAACTATAACCATAAGCAGATTGCAGATACGTATGGTTTCCAACAGTTGAAGCTTGTAGAGGGCACGAACCCCACCAATAAGCCTATCATTCCGGATTTCTCTTGGTGGAATACAACCGATAAAACTTTTGACATTTCTTCTGAGGCTCAGCTTCTTGCTCTTGTGGAAATGTCGCAGAGACACGGAGCGTCTCCTTTTGCTACTGATTTGGGAATTACCACTAAACCTAACTTTAAAGACTATACCTTCAACCTGACGGAGGATCTTACTTTTAATGAAGGAACAACCTTTAATGCGGACGGTACGTGGTCCGGTAAAGCCCCTGTAAATGGTTGGGGTGTTATTAACGATTTCTATGGAACGTTTAACGGTAACGGACATACCATTTCTGGTTTGTATCTGCCGGACGGATTGAGACTTTCTGAAGATATTCGTTACGTAGGTTTGTTTGGTCGTGTATGTGGTTTAACCAAGGTTTATGACCTGAACCTTACAAACGGTTTCTTGAGCGTTGACCCGGATGTTCCTCAACGTACATCTGACGGTAACCCTAAAACCTCCACAAGCGAAAATACACAGTATCACAACGGTAGTACTGGAAAGGACGCTGCGGGAACAATTGCGAGCAACCAGTCTGCCGGTTCCATCGCTGCGGTTCTCCATACCGGTGCTGCTGGAGGAACCTTTACGCTTCATAACGTAACGTCTGATCTTCACATCAGAGGAACCGAGTTTGCAGGCGGTATTATCGGTTCGACCTACTCGACAAATGCAATCACTCTTGACCTTAATAACGTAATCTTTGCAGGAACCGTGGCAGGAGTACGTGTGGACGGCGGTAGCACACCGACCGGTTCCTATGCCGGTCGTGACTATTGGAGTACCTATGTATCCGGAACAATTACCGATTTCTACGGAACGGAAGGATATAAAGTGGCGGGCTCTCACAACGCTGCTGTTAAATATCAGTATACTTCGGCTCCCGAAATTCAGCAAACGCCGGTAGAAAACGGTCTTTTCACCGCACGTATCATTTACGGTGTTAATTCCTTGGAATGGAAAAACGTAGGATTTAAGGTTACGGCATCCTATGCTCACAAACAAGATAACGTAAAAAATTACACTACAGAAACGGTTTATAATTCGGTTAAGGCTGGCAATGATACATATACCGCTCCGTATAATGGAATGAATTATCTTTACGGTCTTATCATTTCCAATATTCCCACTAACAATATCGCAAAGATTACGGTAACACCGATTCGAACCTGCGCAAATGGTGTGACAACCGTTGCGGCTCAGTCCTACGAGCGCGTTTATAAAGAAGGCGTAGAAAGCGATGAAACGCAAAACTGGGAGATCTTTGCGCCCGAGTTTACCGACGGTACGCAGACCGGTACAACGCAGGCTATCACTTCCACCTCCAGAATGAAGATTTATTCCGGAGTGGAAAAGGATGAATTTACATCGTATGTGGCAAAACTCCAGAGAATGGGCTATGCTGTAGTTAATTATTCGATGGGTAATAACTCTTATGCACTCTGCAGCAGCTACCATTCCACCACCTATGTAACCCATATCGCGAAGGATAATACGCTTCGTATTTATACCGATAAGACCGGTACTACCAAATCCCCCGCATTGAGCACGCAGAGCACCACTACCGCATTCCCGAACTTCTGGCAGTTGTCTGTAGATAACCACGGAAGCAGTGCAAACGGTGGTATGTCCTATGTCTTTGAGGTTGAGGACGGTAAGTTTGTCATTATTGACGGCGGTTATAACACCGAAACGGAAGCTGACAATCTCTATAATCATTTGGTGGCAAACACGCCCGCAGGAAAGACGCCTGTCATTGTTGGCTGGTATATTTCTCACTGGCACAGCGACCACTACGGTGCTATGCTTGCATTCTCGAAAAAATATTCCAACGTTGTGGATGTAGAGGCGTTCTATTATCAAGGCGCGCTTCCTTCCTCGAGTGTTAAGAACAGTCTCCAAGCAAATCTTTGGAGCGATGCAATTCAATATAACGGACTCCATTCGGGCATGAGCTTTAATGTTGGCGGATTGCTGTTCGAGGTTCTTTTCACGCGTGAGGATAATTACCCGATCGTTTACAAGAACGAAAATAATAACTCTATGGTTGTTCGAGTTACCGCAAAATCGGGTAACACCACAAAGAGCTTTATGGTTCTTGGCGACATTTTGGCATGGCCGAGTGAACGCATCGTTTACAATTTTGGGGATGCCGCAGCAACGGTTCTCAAGAGTGATATCGTTCAGGTTTCGCACCACGGTTATGAGGGCGCGACCATTGAGCTGTATAATTTGATCGAAGCTCCCATGATTTTGTGGCCTATGAACGTGGTTGGAGAACAAGCCGGAGAACGGGATAGAAACTTGAATATCTTTGGAAGCTGGGTTAGAAAAAATACTATGTACGGTGATGTGGATGGTAATCCTGATGACGGCATTGCGGAATATGATCCTGCCAAGCATAAATATGCAAACGCGGATTTGGTTAATGCTTCCTATTCCAAAGAAATTATCATTCATGAGTATAAGTATAATAAAGACGGTGAAACTTTGACGCAGGTTCTCTCACAACAGATCCAGTGGGATAAGACCTACACGAATAACTCGATTATTATTCCTGATTATTATAGCATTTACACAACAAACAAGCCCTACTTCGCAAACTAATTACCCCCCGCCCCGAGGCATTGCCTCGGGGCGGACCTACAAGCGACACTCGCTCTTTTGAAAGGAGTTTTACCATGAGAAAAAGAATTATCATTGCGTCCGATATCCATTATTGCCAACGAAATTGGTATAACGTGGATTCCGATGCGCGAATGGAGCAGTTCATCGACGCGCTCCAAGCCGAATATGAGCGCGATCCCTATGAAATGATCCTGCTCCTCGGCGATTATTCGCTCGATCACTGGAAATGGCAGGAGAAGGGGACCTACCTTACCATCGGACGCTCCTACACGCAGGAGTTTGTGGAAAAATACTGCAAGCGTTTTCCCGTCCCCTATTACATGATCGCCGGTAACCACGAGCAGTACGGCGAGGAAAAATGGCGCGAGATCACCGGCTTTTCGCGGCAGTTCTCGGTGGAGTCGGACGGATACCTGTTCGTCATGCTCGATACCTTTGCGGGCGACCTTGACCCCGTGGAGCATCATGACGGCGTATTTACTCGCATCGACGCGGATTACCTCCGCGCCCAGATGGAAGCCTACCCCAACCATAAGATCATTCTTTGCTCACACTATTTCGATATCGCGGGCGAGAGCGACGAGGTCAAAGCGATGGTGGACGACGAGCGTGTTCTTTGCCTTTTCTGCGGTCACACTCACGGCGCAAACATTTTCAAGCTTCCCGAAGCGGTCAGCCCCGCGCGCAAGCGTGTGATCTTTACGGGAACCTACGGCGAGTGCGCAAATCTCAGCTCGATGTGCGGCTTCCGTGATCTTGTCATCACCGATCACGAGCTGACCTCCTCCTATTACGTCTATCCCTTCGCGGGCGAGATCGGGGGACAGCCCTTCACGCTCGGCAAGGCTGTGAAAAACAGCGTCAAAATCGAATATTGACCCTTTTTCAAGAGTGTTGCTCCGTTGAGCGGCACTCTTGATTTTTTTTGCCTTCACGCTTGCTTTTCTTTGAAAAAGATGGTATAATGATTTTGACCCTTCACAAATCAATGCCCCTTCTATTGCGAAAAAGAATGCCCACGCATCTTTTTGCGCGTAAAATCCCCATTTTGAAATCAAAAAACGGAGGTCAAGTTCCATGAAACGCATTCTTTCGATGCTCCTCTTGCTCGCAATGCTTGCCGCAATGGTTACGGTTCCCACCGTGGCGGAAACGGGGAAATCCCAAACGACAACCGCATCCGGCACAGCAATCACCCCCAACGCCGATTGGAAAAAGGGCGCGGCAGGTACGGCTGCGGATCCTTATCGGATCAACGATGCCGCCGATCTGCTCGGTTTGGTGGAAGCAACACAAAACGCGTCCACCACAGATGCTTATAACATTTCCAAAGGAAAGTATTTTCTCTTAACCGCTGATATCGACCTCAACCCCGGTTGGACAGTTGGAGAAGATCCGTTTCCCGTGATGAACGTTTGGAAGGGAATTGCGGCTTTTGCGGGGACCTTTGACGGGCAGGGCCACACCATTCGCGGTATGTATGCGCCCAACGGATTGTCCACCGGCCCGATCCCGAACGAATTTGGCTTTGTTGGAAGATTGATCACGGGCGGATCCATTCAAAATTTGAATCTGACCAACGGATATCTGAACGGCGATTCCTCTGATAACATTGGTTCGTTTGTCGGTGTTTTGCACTGGGGAAATATCGAAAACGGAACGATCACGATCCAAAATTGCTATTCCGATCTGACAGTTGTATGTAATTCCTCTGCAACAGACCACTATGCGGGCGGTATTTATGCCTGCTCGTGGCGGAGCGGTACCGGCACGATACAGGTAAACGTGATAAACGTTACCTCTCTTGGTCGAGTGACCAATACAAAGGTGCCTGCAAACGTGGGAATCATTGCGGGGCGCGCGGGGTGGACCTCGGGCGAGAGTAAGATGGTTGTTACCTATACCGATTGCTATTCTCCCGCCGCGGGAAAGCTGTATGCTACGTTAGGCGGCGCAACCCTGACCAATCATGCCGCAAAAACCTATATCCAAAAGAGTGCGGTTGACCCTGCAACCAATACCTTTTCGGCTCGCATTTTGTGCGGCGTGGATTCTATGAATTGGGATAACGTGGGCATTCGTGTGACGGCAACAAAAGCCGACGGCACGGTGATAACCAAGAACTATAAAATTTATACGCTTTATGAGTCGGTTCGTGCCGGTAAGAAAACGGTTCACGCGTCCGATTTGGACCCCAATTACCGCTATCTCTATGGCGTTGTGATCAAGGGTATTCCTGCCGATTTGGGGGAATCCCTTATTGTAGCGCCGTTCAGAACCGTCAACGGCATGCAAGCAACCTCGCGGGGCTCTTTTTATGAGACTTTTTATGGCGGCGCCTCTGTGAAATGGGAGGATTTTGAGAACGAGAATGTGATTCCGGACTATGGCGCTGTCGAATCCGGAAGCTATACAATTGATGGAAATTCCGAAATGAAGGAGTACAAAAACGCGTCCAAGGATACCTTTTCACTCTATATTTCCAAGCTGAAAATTGCAGGCTATACCGTTTCTCAGGAGAATATGCTCGGTAACAACCTGTATGCGTTTGCGTCCAACGGCGTTGCCAACGTGTATGTTTCCTATATTGATTCCAAGCATGTCGTCCGCCTGTATTCCGAGGCGGCGCTTCGTGCCAATCCCATTGACACCGAGGATACCGCAAAGGCAACCTACACACCCAAGATGTGGCAGCTCCGTGTCGATAACATTACCTCGCGTGAAAACGGCGGCATGTCCTACGTTTGGCTGCTTTCCGACGGGACCTTCTTTATCATTGACGGCGGCTACAATACCAAAACCGAGGCGGATAATCTTTACAATTTTCTCAAATCCAAAAACCCGCTTGACGGCGAGCCCGTGATCTCAGGCTGGTATTTCTCGCATGGACACGGAGACCACATCGGCGCGATTCAGGCTTTTGCTCCCGGATATGCCGATCGGGTAGAAGTAAAAGCCTTCTATTACCATTTTGAGGTCGGTTATCCCACCGGCTTTGACAGTGCCACCGCATATTGGCCCGACGCGGTGCATTATTCACGACTTCACACGGGTCAAACCGTCAATCTTCCCGGTATCCGTTTTCACGTGATCTACACGTTGGAGGACCTTTATAACACCGGCTTTTCCTTTAAGTCGCTCAACTATAATAACCACAGTGCGGTCATTCGTGTCGACGTTGAGGCCAGAGGCAAAACCAATAAGGTTATGTATCTCGGTGACATTCAACTCATCGCCTCAAACTGCATTATGAAGAATTTCAGCGGGAACACTGATGCGTTAAAGAGTAATATTGTACAGTTCTCGCACCACGGATATGCCGGCGGAACAATCGAGCTTTACGACGCGATCCATGCTCCCACCGTGTTGTGGCCCATCAATATTGTCAGCACGCAAGCAAACTATGGAAAAATTTGCAATGTGTTTTCCTCAAAATCGCAGGGCGGGGGATGGAATATGGCAGGTCAATCCTACACGATGAGCGAAACCAATCCGACCGGCGGTACCGAAACCGGAGCGTTTCCAAATTACTATATGTGCCATCAGACTACTTATTGCATTCAGGTCCTTCTTGCGGGAGACGAATTGGAAGCAGACGAGATCACATTTCCTTACACAGCGAGAGCGTATGAGGATGGCATTGGACTCTATGGCCGTTTGCCCGCTATTTGCGATGACGGACTGACCACAAAGGACTTCCTCGCGCTGAAAAAAGCCTTGATTGATGATTTGGGGCTCACATTTTCCTTTGATTGATGCATAAAATACCAAGGATAGCAAAAACTTGAGGAGAACCGCCTAAATGGGCAGCTCTCCTCAAGCTTTTTGCGTTTTTTCTACAAAGTTTTTTTCGCCTTTTTTCGATCGCTATTGAATTTCTACAAAAAAAATGGTATAATAAATTGATAAAGATCGCACAAAGGAGAAAAAACAATGCAAAACCGCTTCGGGAAACGAAATTGGCTGATTCTCTTGTTATTTGGCTTGGTGGGACAGATCGCTTGGTCGGTCGAGAACATGTATTTTAATTTGTTTGTATTTGAAACCATCTCTCCCGATCTTAACACCGTTACCTTAATGGTTCAGCTCTCGGGAATTGCGGCAACGCTTACCACGCTTTTTGCGGGAACCCTTTCCGACCGTCTCGGAAACCGCCGTTCCCTGATTTCGTTCGGCTATGTGATCTGGGGCTTCACCGTTGCGCTTTTCGGTTTTGTCAGCGCCGAGAACATGCAGGTACTGTTTGGCGGTTCACTCGCGCAAGCCATTTCGCTGGCACTCGCGGTTGTGATCGTAGGGGACTGCGTGATGACGGTGTTTGGATCTACGGCAAACGATGCCGCTTTCAACGCGTGGGTAACCGACAATACCGATGAGAGCAATCGCGGCCGCATTGAGGGGGTGCTTGCGATCCTTCCTCTTTTTGCAATGCTGATCGTTGCGGGCGGTTTTGGTATTTTGGTAGAGCTGATTGGTTACCGCACCCTCTTTTTGGTGCTGGGCGCGCTGATCACGCTGTGCGGAGCGTTTGGTATTGCCTTGATTCGTGACAGCAGCCAATTGACCGTAAACGGAACCCTGCGTGATATTCTTTATGGCTTCAAGCCCTCGGTCATTCGCCGCAATCCCTCGCTTTATTGGACGCTTCTGCTTGTTGGTATTTATGGAATCGCGTGCCAGATCTTTATGCCGTATCTGATTATTTATATGAAAACCTACCTCGGCTTCAGTGTATTGGAATACAGCATCGTGTTCGGTGTTGCGATCGTGCTGGGAGCCATAGTCAATCTCCTCCTGGGCGGATTGACCGACCGCGTAGATAAAACGGTGCTGCTCTATCCTGCGGCAGGTGTTTTTGCGGCAGGGCTTCTGGGAATGTTTCTTTCGAATTTTAATAATAAAATGCTGACGCTGATTCTGTTCGGTATTGCGGGCTTTGTGATGATCACGGGGTATATCTTCGTGTCTGCCCTGTGCGGTGCCTTGGTGCGTGATTACACGCCGAGTGGAAACGCGGGAAAATTGCAAGGGGTTCGAATGGTATTCAGCGTGCTGATCCCTATGCTGCTCGGTCCTATGATTGGTAACACGATCAACCGTGCCGCCGCATTGCCGCTTCCCGACATGGAAAGTGCCGATGTGATGACAACGCAGTTTATTCCCGCACCTGCGATCTTTCTTGCGGGCGCCATTGCCGCGATTCTGCTTTTCGCATTCATTCCGTTGCTTGTGCGTTCCGCACGTCGTCCCCGAAAGGAGCTTGAAACACCGTGATTTTAAAAACAAGCTATTCTATAGATGCCATTCCGCATGCCGAGCATCCGATGCCGCAGGCGAAACGTGAAAATTGGCTGTGTCTGAACGGCAGTTGGAATTTTTACAAGGAAGATCCCCAAGGGGCGCGGAGCTATGAGGGAACGATCCTGGTTCCGTTTTCCCCCGAAACACCCAACAGCGGTGTGGCGGACGGATTTGTACTCAAAGCAGGGGAGCGGCTGATCTATTCCCGCAAGGTAACGCTCCCCCCCTCAATGCTCCAAGGCTGCACGCGGTTGCATTTTGGAGCGGTCGACAGCGAATGCCGTGTGTATTGGAATGGGGAAGCGGTGGGCTCGCATCGCGGTGGCTTTACGGCTTTTTCCTGTGATATTTCCAACGTTGCTCACGTTGGAGAGAACGAAATTCGTGTGGAGTGTACCGACGAGGCAACCCGTAACGGCGACGCGCGCGGGAAACAAAACGATCAGCGCGGAGGGATCTGGTACACGCCGCAAAGCGGTATTTGGCAAACCGTTTGGCTTGAGAGCATGCCAAGCCGATATATTCGTGCTCTTCGGATCACCCCCGACGTAAGGGCTCACACGGTTCTTTTCGAGTCCGATAGCTTTGGGGAGCGGCAAACCGTTACGGTGTATGACGGCAAAACCCGAATCGCAACCGCGGAATACACCGATTCGGTAACCGTTACCTACGATTTTGCGCTTTGGTCTCCCGAATCCCCAAAGCTTTACGACGTTGTGATCACAAATGAATCGGGCGACTGTATCCGCTCTTATTTCGGTATGCGTTCTTTTGGGCAAGCGCAGGATACCAACGGCATTGCGCGCTTGACGCTGAATGAAAAGCCCTATTTTTTCAACGGCATTTTGGATCAGGGATATTGGTCGGACGGGTTTTTGACCTACCCCTCCGACGCGGCGGCATATGATGAGTTGAAAATGCTCAAAGAGATGGGCTTTAATACCGTTCGTAAGCATATCAAGATCGAGCCGATGCGGTGGTATTATCACTGTGATCGGTTAGGGCTTGTGGTGTGGCAGGATTTTGTAAACGGTGGCGGCAATTACCGCTTCACACACATAGCGGCGTTCCCATTCCTCGGTTTTCATCACCGCGATGACGACTACCGCTATTTTGCGCGAGAGGACGCGGCGGGCAGAGCCGATTTTCTGCGTGAGGCAGAAGAAACCGTCGCACAGCTTTACAATTGTGTCAGCATCGGGCTGTGGTGTCCCTTCAACGAGGGATGGGGGCAGTTTGATTCCGCGGCGGTTACCGAACGCGTTCGCCAAGCCGATCCGACGCGCATTATTGACTCGGTGAGCGGTTGGCATGATCAGGGCATCGGGAAAACCGCGCTCAAAAGCTTGCATACCTACTATACACCGCTTCGTGTACCGCGCGATTCTCGTCCGGTCATTCTCAGTGAATTTGGCGGTTATTCCATGAAGGTTGCAGGGCATGTTTTTGACGAGGATAGGGAATTCGGATATAAAAAATTCCGATCCCCGGAAGCTTTGACCGCTGCCTTGGAAAGGCTTTATCTTGAAAAGCTGCTCCCGCTGATCCAGCAGGGACTCTGCGGCTGTATCTATACGCAGGTCTCGGACGTTGAAGAGGAGATCAATGGGCTTGTTACCTATGATCGCAAGGTTGTCAAGGTTCCGATCGAGCGTATGAGAGCGATCCATGACCGCATTTATGAGGCGGCAAGGAAAATAGAATTAAAATCGAAAGAGGATTGAAAATATGGAGATCAAGGATATTTTGTCGCGCTGTGACCATACTCTGCTCGCGCAAACCGCCACGTGGGAGGAAATCCGTGCGCTTTGCGACGAGGGGATCCGTTATGGAACCGCGTCGGTATGTATTCCGCCCTGCTACGTGCGTGCCGCAAAGGAATACGTGGAGGACCGCCTCACGATCTGTACCGTGATCGGCTTTCCCAACGGTTATAACACCTCCACGGTAAAATGCTTTGAGGCGCGCGAGGCAATTGCGCTCGGAGCAGATGAAATTGATATGGTGATCAATCTCGGAAAACTGCGCGCGGGACTGGACGGTGAGGTGCTGGAGGAGATCCGCGACGTAAAAGCGGCATGTGGGGATAAGATCTTAAAGGTGATTATCGAAACCTGTCTTTTGAACGAGGACGAGAAGATCCGCATGTGTCAGATCGTAACCGACGCAGGTGCCGATTATATTAAAACCTCTACCGGATTTTCCACGGCAGGGGCAACGCAAGCCGACGTTGCGCTTATGGGAATCCACGTTGGCGCAAACGTGAAGGTCAAGGCGGCAGGCGGTATTTCGGGGCTTGAGGATGCCGAAGCCTTCTTGAAATTGGGCGCAGACCGACTTGGAACCAGCCGTGTGGTCAAGGCTGTAAAGGGACTTGGAGACGGCGAGAAAGGAGAATACTGATGGCAGTACCAACCATGCATATTGCGGCAAAAGCCGATGAGATTGCAAAAACCGTTTTGATGCCGGGCGACCCGCTTCGCTCGGAGTATATTGCGAAACATTATTTGGAGAACCCCAAGCTTGTCAATGATATTCGCGGTGTTCACGGGTATACGGGGACTTACAAGGGAAAGCCCGTAACGGTTATGGCGTCGGGAATGGGGCAACCCTCCATTGGAATTTATTCCTATGAGCTTTTTAAATTTTATGATGTGGACGCCATCATTCGTGTGGGATCCTGCGGTGCTTTCCACCCCGATCTGCACGTGCGTGATATCGTGATCGCAATGGGTGCCTGCACAAACGGTAGCTTTGCTTCACAATTTAACATGCCGGGAACCTTTGCACCAATCGCGGACTTTGATCTGGTGCGCCGTGCCGCCGACCTCTGTCGGGAAAAGGGCGTGCATTACAAGGTTGGAAACATTTTTTCATCCGACATGTTCTATAATGCTGCAGGCACCGACATGGAGTGGGCCAAGATGGGAGTGTTGGGAGTCGAAATGGAATCCGCCGCGCTTTACTGTAACGCCGCTTGGACCGGAAAAAAGGCACTTTGTATCTGTACTGTGAGTGATAATTTCCTGCATCCCGAGGAAAATGCGACCGCTGAGGAGCGGCAAAATTCCTTTACCGATATGATGGAAATTGCACTTGGATTGGTGTGAAACATGGGAAAACGCGTATTTTTGATCGTAATGGACAGTATGGGGATCGGAGAGATGCCCGATGCCGCCGATTGGGGAGATGCGGGAAGTAACACGCTCGGCGCGATCCGTAATCTTCCGCAGTTTTCCTGCCCGAACCTGACCGCGATGGGGCTTTTCAATATCGAAGGGGTTGGGGGCGGTGTCGCCTCACCAACCGCATCCTATGCCCGTATGCGTGAGGCATCGATGGGAAAGGACACCACCATTGGACATTGGGAGATGATGGGGATTGTATCAGACCATCCGTTTCCCACCTTTACGAACGGTTTTCCGTCCCATATTATAGCGGAATTTGAGCGGCTGACAGGACGCGGCGTGCTCTGCAACCAATCCTATTCGGGAATCGACGTGTTGCGTGATTACGGCGAGGAACATCTGAAAACCGGAAAATTAATCGTATATACCTCTGCCGACAGTGTATTTCAGGTGGCGGCACACGAGGACGTGGTTCCCGTTCAGGAGCTTTACCGCTATTGTGAGCAGGCACGCGGAATTTTGACGGGGGAATACGGTGTTGGGCGTGTGATCGCGCGTCCCTTCACGGGAACGCATCCCTTTACACGGATGCCGCTTCGCCATGATTTTTCCATTGAACCGACCGATACAACCGCGGTCGACCTGCTGTCAGCGGAGCGGTTTGACACAATCGCGGTGGGGAAGATCTATGATATTTTCGCGGGAAGAGGCTATTCCGAGTGCCATCGAACGGTGGATAATGCCGACGGTATGAAAAAAACGCTTGCTCTCGCGGAGCGTGACTTTGAAGGGCTTTGCTTTGTAAATCTCGTTGATTTTGACAGTTCCTTCGGTCATCGCAACAATCCGATCGGGTATGCGGAGGCAATGACGGAATTTGACGCCTATCTTGGGGAGCTTCTGTCAAAGTTGCGGAAAGACGATATTTTGATCGTGACCGCCGATCACGGTTGTGATCCCTCCACACCATCCTCCGATCATTCGCGCGAATATACCCCGATGCTGATTACGGGTCCCTCGATCCGCGCGGGCGTAAATCTTGGAACGCGCGCAACCTTTGCCGATATTGGCGCAACGCTGATGGAGCACCTTGGCGCAAAATCCAAAATGCGCGTGGGGGAGAGCTTCCTTGGTGCGGTGCGGAACGGAGACCGCGTATGACAGATCTGGATTTGATGCGTCTCGCTGAGCAAGCGCGTGAGAAGGCATATGCGCCTTATTCCGGCTTTCGCGTCGGAGCGGCACTTTTGAGCAAGACCGGACGCGTTTATCTCGGTTGTAATATTGAAAATGCCGCATATACGCCCACAAACTGTGCGGAAAGAACGGCTTTTTTCAAGGCGGTCAGTGAAGGGGAGCGTAATTTTGAAGCGATCGCGATCGTAGGCGGGCAGGGCGATTCCATCAGCCGTCTGTGCGCACCTTGCGGGGTGTGCCGTCAGGTAATGGTTGAGTTTTGCAGCCCCGACTTTCGGGTCCTGCTTGGAAATTGCGAGCAGCTTCAAGCTACAACATTAGGTGAATTGCTACCTCTGTCCTTTTCTCCAAAGAATTTGCGCGAACGGGAGGCAGACAACGATGAGAATGTATGATCTGATCAAGAAAAAACGCGACGGTGATAAGCTCACCGCCGCTGAGATCGAATATTTCATTCAGGGCTACACATCGGGGAAAATTCCCGATTATCAAGCATCTGCGCTTTGTATGGCAATCTGGTTTCGGGGAATGGACGCCGAGGAAACGACTGCTCTGACACTTGCGATACGCGATTCGGGCGATACGCTCCATCTGGCACCCACCAACGGTTTGCGCGTGGATAAGCACTCGACGGGCGGCGTGGGAGACAAAACCAGCTTGGTTGTGATCCCCATTGTTGCGGCGCTTGGAATCAAGGTTGCAAAAATGAGCGGCAGAGGGCTGGGGCACACGGGCGGAACCATTGACAAGCTGGAGGCATTTGCAGGCTTTCGTACCGACCTTACCACTGCCGAGTTTGAGTCGACCGTTGAGCGAATTGGACTGTCAATCGTGGGGCAAAGCGCCAATCTTGCGCCTGCCGATAAGCTGCTGTACGCTTTGCGTGACGTAACGGCAACGGTGGATAGTCTCCCCCTGATTGCGTCAAGCATTATGGGAAAAAAGCTTGCTGCAGACGATGACTGCATTGTTCTTGACGTAAAAACCGGAAGCGGGTCTTTTATGAAATCGGTGGAGGACAGCGTAGCGCTTGCACGCATCATGGTCGATATCGGACGCCGTGCGGGAAAACGCATTTCCGCGTTGATCACCGATATGGACCGTCCGCTCGGAAACACGGTGGGCAACACGTTGGAAGTTGTTGAGGCAATAGAAACATTGCGTGGAAATGGGCCGGAGGATCTGACAGAGCTTTGTGTAGCGCTCGCAACGAAAATGCTTGTGCTTGCCGAAAAAGGCGATGAGGCAACCTGCCGCGAGAACGTATTGCGTGTGATCGCATCGGGAGAAGCCCTGCAAAAGCTTGCCGACATGGTAGAGGCGCAGGGCGGCGACCGCGTATGGGTGACCGATCCGTCAAGATTCCCAAAAGCCGCACACACCCATTGTGTGCGCGCACCGAGGAGCGGATTTATCACGCGTGTAAATGCCGAGGAATACGGCAGAGCCGCGCTTTTGCTGGGGGCGGGTCGAAACACGAAGGAAGATGTGATCGACCACACCGCGGGCTTGCGTTTGATTGCTAAAACGGGAGACTATGTGAAAGAGGGCGACGTGATGGTCGAGTTATTTGCGTCTGACCCGTCACTTTTTGCGTCGGCATCGGTTGTTTTGCAAAATGTGACCGAGATTGGCGACCGTGCGCCTGCATCAAGACCCTTGATTTTCGATGTCATTGATTAAAAGGAGAATCGTATGATTTTTGATAAAATAGAAAATTTGGAATGTTACAAGGGTGTGCATCCACGCTTTGACCGCGCGCTGCCGTTTCTTTTGGATCTGATTGCGCAAAACGCGTCACTTGGTCGTCATAACATGTCCGATCCCGATGTGGATGCGGCGGTATATGGAAATATGCTCTCCTTTGAAGCACAGCCGGTGAGCGATGCATCGGTGATGGAGTCGCATCGCCGCTATATCGACGTGCAGATCGTATTGGAAGGGGCGGAACAAATGTTTGTGCCCTCCAATATTTCCCCTGTGGTTCAAACGCCTTACGACGAGGGCACCGACGTGACCTTTTATCCATTGCTTCCCAAGGAATCCCTTACGCGCTTGTGCGTTCCCGCCGGCTATTTTGCCATCTTTTTTGCGGGAGAAGTCCACGCGCCGAGCCTTTCACTTACCGATCAGCCAACGCCGATCCGCAAGCTGGTAGGGAAGGTGCTTCAGTAACCCGCGGACGGAATGCTTGAAGAGAAATGAAAAGGGGGTGAGTCAAATGCAAAAATGCATTTGGTACTCCCCCCCGACGTTTTTGCTTTGCGGCTAAACACCGCAATTTTCGACTGCTTTGCAGTCGAAAACCGCAAATTCCGCGCTACAAAAAAGCCTACCGTCGGCTTTTTTGAGCAGAGGCTGCGCCAATGGCGCAGCCTCTTTTCTGTTTTTCCAAGACAGTTAAAATATTGGGTTGAAATTATTTAATTTCAACGGTTGCGCCTGCCTCAGTGAGAGCAGCCTTAACCTTCTCAGCCTCGTCCTTGGAAACGCCTTCCTTAACGGTCTTGGGAGCGCCCTCAACCAGATCCTTTGCGTCCTTCAGACCCAGACCGGTGATCTCACGAACAGCCTTGATAACATTGAGCTTGTTAGCGCCAAAGCTTGCAAGGATAACGTCGAACTCGGTCTTCTCTTCTGCTGCGGGAGCTGCTGCGCCTGCTGCTGCAACTACGCCAACGGGAGCTGCTGCGGATACGCCGAACTCTTCCTCAACTGCCTTTACCAGGTCGTTGAGCTCGAGGATAGTGAGAGACTTAATCTCTTCCAGAATGTTAGTAATCTTTTCGGATGCCATTTTCATTTACCTCCAAAATACAATATAATCTTTCGTTTTTTATATTCCGACTTTAAGCGGGGGTCGGTACCCGATGGGGCAGAGTGCCGTACAAAGCCTGTAAATTAAGCTTCTGCAGGAGCCTCTTCGCCGCCGTTTTCTTTGTCCACAACTGCCTTGATCGCGTATGCGAACTTGTACAGAGGAGACTGGATGGAGCCGAGGAACTTCGCGATAAGCGTTTCCTTGTTCGGAATCTCTGCCAATGCGTTAACCGTATTAGCGTCGATCACAGCGCCATCTACATAACCCGCGAGAATGTTGAAGGATTCAACCTTCTCTGCATAGGTTTTGAGAACCTTTGCAGCAGCAACGGGGTCGTTTTCGCTGATTGCGATTGCAGTCATACCGTTCAGGTACTGCTTCAAGTCACCGTAGCCAACCATGTCGCAAGCTCTGCCGGTCATGGTGTTCTTCATGACAACGTACTTTACGCCTGCTTCACGGAGAGCCTTACGCATTGCGGTGTCGTTTTCTACCGTAATACCCTGATAGTTCACAACAACGCCTGCTGCCGAATTCTTGATCTGCTCCGCCAGATCTGCAACAACCTGCTGCTTCTGAACGAGAATAGAATTGCTGGGCATTTCGTTTTACCTCCCATTGAAATTGAGCAATAAAAAAATCTTTCCTCCGGCAACGCACACTTCGCCGAAAAGAAAGATCGTATCACATCTCTGTAATTCCATTTTTCTCCTCGGCAGGAAAGCTTACGCTTTTACCGGAACCTGCTGTCTTTGGATAACATCGCACATTATAGCATACTTTTTTTGTGTTGTCAAGTGTTTTTTTAAAAAATATAAAAATTTTTTTGATTTTTTCACGATTTTTTCAAAAGAACAAAATGAGCGGCATTTTCAGACATTGCAAACACTCACCTTTGAAAAAACTCTTGATTTGAAAGCACGCGTGTGCTATAATAATATTGATATTAAAAGCAGAGAAGGTGTTTACCATGAAATTAACCGAGCTTTTTCAACAGGAGCGGTTGTCGCTCTCCTTTGAGGTCTTTCCTCCCAAAACCGAAGGCAATTTTGAAAGTGTACGGCACGCCACCGAGGAAATTGCAAAGCTTCGCCCCGCTTTTATGAGCGTGACCTACGGAGCGGGTGGGGGAACAAGCCGCTATACGCTGGAGATCGCGAAGAACATAAAGGAACGCTACGGTGTTCCAAGCTTGGCGCACCTGACCTGTGTTTCCTCTACGCGCCAAACGGTGCATCAGCGAATTTGCGATATCCGCGAGGCAGGGATTCAAAATGTAATGGCATTGCGCGGTGACATTCCCGCAGAGCTTGCCGATTCGGATCGTAGCCGATGGGATTATCGCCATGCGATCGAGCTCGTGCGGGAATTGCGTGCTGCCGATCCCACGCTTTGCATCGGCGGTGCGTGCTATCCCGAAATCCATCCGGAAAGCACCAATCAAAGGGAGGACATTCGGTATTTAAAGGAAAAGGTGGACGCGGGTTGCTCATTTTTGACCACGCAAATGTTTTTTGACAACAATCTCCTTTATAATTTCCTGTATAAGATCCGCGAGGCAGGTATCACCGTGCCGATCATTCCGGGCGTTATGCCAATCACGAACGGCAATCAGGTAGAGCGCGCGATCAAGCTGTCGGGGTCCTTTATGCCGCAACGCTTTAAAGCACTGGTTGACAAATTCGGCACCACACCCGCCGCGATGAAGCAAGCGGGAATTGCCTATGCCACCGATCAGATCATTGACCTCTATGCCAATGGAATTACCAACGTGCATGTGTATTCGATGAATAAGCCCGACGTAGCGGCGGCAATTCAGCAAAACCTTTCGGCAATTTTGGGGATGGACGTATGATACAGCCAACGGTGATTACAAGAACTTACGATCTCCATCTGCCCTTGAATCGCCAATCGATCCTGCGTCGTGCAGGCGTTGCGGAGACGACACCTGAGGTAGAGGCGCTTCTCGATGACTGTCTCAAGTCGGTTCGTGGCGTTTTTACGTATCGACTTTGCTACTCCGAGTATGCGCTGAAGCCAACCCGAGCGGGATTGGATCTCGGATTTGCGACCACGCCCTCGCAGGATCTTGCACGTCATTTGGAAGGCTGTGATCGCATGATCCTGTTCGCGGCAACGGTTGGAGGACAGATCGACCGTATGATAAGAAGGAATGCGGTGGAATCTCCCGCTGTTTCCTTTCTTCTGCATAACATCGGCGCGGAAGCAATTGAAGTATTATGCGATACTTTTTGCGCGGAAATGGAAAACAAAATGAAGACGCAGGGGCGGCAAACGCGTAAGCGCTTCAGCCCGGGATACGGAGATCTGCCGATCGAGCTACAAAAGCCAATCTTTGAGGCACTTCAATGTCAGCACCGTATTGGACTTTTTTTAGGGGAAAGATTATTGATGACACCCTCAAAATCGGTGACGGCGATCATCGGTGTTGAAAACAAAAAATAAAATCCGATCATGGATTTATCGGAGAAAAGCATGAAAATAACAGAATTTTTAAAGGACCGTCTTTTATATCTTGACGGTGGCATGGGAACACTTTTGCAGGAACGAGGGCTTTTGCCGGGGGAGTTCCCCGAGCGGTGGAACCTGTCGCATGCCGATATCATCAAAAACCTGCACCTTGCGTATTTCAACGCGGGAAGTCACGTGGTCAACACCAATACCTTCGGCGCGAATCTTCTCAAATTCGAGCGTGCGGAATTGGAGCAGATCATCAAGGCTGCGATCGAAAACGCGCGCGCGGCAATTTCCGCATGTGAGCGTGAACAGCCCAAATGGGTTGCGCTTGATATTGGACCTACGGGACGATTGCTCAAGCCTTACGGCGATCTTGATTTTGAGGATGCGGTTGCGATCTTTGCCGAAACCGTGCGCCTTGGTGTGAAATACGGTGCCGACCTGATCATGATTGAAACCATGAATGACAGCTACGAGACAAAAGCCGCCCTGCTTGCCGCAAAGGAAAACAGTGATCTTCCGGTCTTTGTTTCCAACGCATACGGTGAGGACGGCAAGCTGATGACGGGCGCTGATCCTGCCGCCATGGTGGCACTGCTGGAGGGGATGGGTGCCGATGCGATCGGCGCGAACTGCTCGCTGGGACCACGTGCGCTTGCGGGGGTGGTGGAGCAATATTTGCAATACTCATCGCTTCCGATCCTGCTCAAGCCAAACGCGGGCCTCCCGCGTGCGGTGGAGGGGCACACGGTCTACGACGTTTCTCCGCAGGCATTTGCCGAAGCGGTTTCTGAGTTGATCGAACGCGGTGTTCGGATCGCGGGCGGATGCTGTGGCACAACGCCCGAATACATTGCGCAAACGGTTCGCATGTCCTCCAAGCGGTTGCCCGTTCCGATCACCAAAAAGGCGCGCACCTGTGTTTCTTCCTACACACATGCCGTCACCTTCGGCACGTCCCCCATTCTGATCGGTGAGCGGATCAACCCAACCGGAAAAAAGCGCTTGAAGGAGGCTCTGCGGGCGCGTGATATGGATTATCTGTTAAAGGAAGGGATCGCGCAGCAGGAACGCGGCGTTCAGATCCTGGACGTGAACGTTGGGTTGCCCGAAATTGACGAGGCCGCGATGCTGCGAGATGCGGTGGAGTCGATCCAAGCCATTCTCGATCTGCCTCTCCAAATTGATACCGCCAATCCGGCCGCGATGGAATCCGCGCTTCGCCGGTATAACGGTAAAGCAATGATCAATTCGGTCAACGGCAAGCAGGAGAGCATGGACGCGATCTTTCCGCTGGCGAAAAAATACGGTGGGTTGATCGTGGCGCTCACGCTGGATGAAAACGGAATCCCCGAACGCGCGGAAGGTCGTTTGGAGATCGCGCGGCGCATTCTCGCAAGAGCGGAGGCATACGGCATTGACCGTTGCGATTTGATCTTTGATCCGCTTGCGCTCACGGTCAGCGCCGATCCCACTGCTGCGCGAGAAACCCTGCGCGCCGTCTCCATGATCAAGCGGGAGCTGGGGTGCCATACCTCGCTCGGTGTTTCCAACGTTTCCTTTGGGCTGCCTGTTCGCGACGCGATCAACGGAAGCTTTTTCGCACTGGCACTCGGAGCGGGGCTGTCCGCGGCAATCATGAATCCGCATTCGCAGGAAATGATGAAAACCTATTATGCTTACCGTGCGCTCATGGGCTTGGACGAAAACTGTGCCGCCTATATCGGTTTTGCCGAAGCATTGCCGACTGCAACTCCCAACTCGGCGATAGCAGAGTCTCAAAATCGCCCATCTGCGATGCTTGCCAACGGAGACGGGGAATCCCCCCTCCGCCGCGCAATCGTAAAGGGCTTGCGTGAGGAGGCGGCAAGCATAACGGCGGGGTTGCTTGGGGAGCGGGAGCCGCTTCAGATCGTGCAGGAGGAGATCATTCCGGCGCTTGATGCGGTCGGCATCGGGTTTGAGAAAAAAACGGTCTACCTGCCGCAGCTCTTGATGAGTGCGGAGGCGGCAAAGGCGTCCTTTGAGGTGATCCGAGCGCATATGCCGAGCGGAAATGCGGACGGAAAATGTGCGTTTGTAATTGCAACGGTCAAAGGGGATATTCACGATATCGGAAAAAATATTGTAAAGCTACTTCTTGAAAACTACGGCTTTTCGGTTTCCGATCTTGGGCGTGACGTTGCACCCGAAGCAATTGCGCACGAGGTCTGCCGCCTGCATGCGCCAATTGTAGGTTTGAGCGCGTTGATGACCACCACCGTGCCCGCAATGGAGGACACGATCAAGCTTCTGCGGCGCGAAGCACCTTGGTGTAAAATTATTGTTGGCGGTGCGGTGCTCAACCGCGAATATGCCGATGCGATCGGTGCCGATCATTACGCAAAGGACGCAATGGAAACCGTTCGTATTTCCGAGAAGATCCATTCCGCGCTTACAATTGGATGATATCGGTATTCTCCTCTTGACTTGATTCAAAAGATATGATATAATCAAAACAACCAAAAATACAGAAAGGAATCTTTTATGAGAAACTTAACGATTACGCGTAATAAGACCTTTGTAGGATGTCTGATGAAAATGAAATTCTACATAGAAGACCCGAACACAGGGGACACTACGATCGGAGGCACACTTTGCCGTCGGCTTGGCGATCTGAAAAACGGAGAGACCAAAACCTTTTCGGTAGATGAAAACGAAGCAAAGGTGTACGTGATTGCCGATCAACTGAGCAAGGGCTTTTGCAATGAGTTCGCGGTTATTCCCGCGGGCAGCGAGGACGTTGTGCTCACAGGTCAGAATCGCTTTAATCCCGCAACGGGAAATGCGTTCCAATTTGACGGACAAGCAAGCGAGGCGGTTACCAAAAACCGAAGCAAAAATCTCAAGCGCGGCATTTTGATTTTGGTGGCTACCGCAATTGTTTGCGTTGGAATTGTGTTGCTCAGCGCTTTCCTGGATAAGGCTGAACCCAAAACCTTTACCAATACACTTGGATTTTCCATCACGTTGACCGATGCGTTTGAGGAGACCGAGGTGGAGGGCTACGACGCGGGTTATGAATCTTATGATGTGCTCCTTTCTATCTTCAAAGAGTCGGTTTCCGATTTCGAGGAGCTTGGCTATGCCAATATGACCGCCCAGGATTACGCGCAGGTGATCCTTGACGTCAACGACTTTGGTGACGGTGAGATCAAATCCGAGAACGGTTTGGTTTACTATGAATTTGAGGAAAAATCGGCTGACGGAACAGAAAACCTTTATTATTACGTGACCTTCTACAAGAGCGAAGAATCCTTCTGGATGTTTGAGTTCCTTTGCTTTGAAGACGAAAAGGACGAATGGCGTTCGGAATTTGAGGAATGGGCAAAGAGCGTAACGTTTGCAAAATAAGCGGAAAGGGAAGACGTATGCAGGAAATTTTGAATAAATCCGGTTTTATTTGTGACATGGACGGTGTGATCTATCACGGCAACAAGATTTTGGACGGCGTGAAGGATTTTGTCAATTGGATGATCGCAAACGATAAAAAATTTGTTTTTCTCACCAACAGCCCCGAAAAAACGCCTCATGAGCTGAGCATGAAGCTTGAGCGTATGGGACTTTCGGTTTCTGCCGATCATTTCTACACGAGTGCAATGGCAACCGCCGAATTTCTGCACAGCCAAGCACCGGGCTGTACCGCATACGTGATCGGTGAGGCGGCGCTTTCCAAAGCCCTTTATGACCGCAATATCTATATGAACGATGTCAATCCCGATTACGTTGTGGTGGGCGAGACGCGTACGTATTGCTTTGAAAAGATCGAAAAAGCGATTGCGCTTGTGAATAAGGGCGCAAAGCTGATCGGTGCCAATCCCGACACCATCGGTGTGGTGGAGGGCGGCATCATGCCCGCAACGGGCTCGCTCGTGGCGCCCATTGAGATCGCAACGGGCAAAAAGGCTTATTTTGTAGGTAAGCCCAACCCACTCATGCTTCGCCACGGTTTGCGGATTCTCGGCTGCCACAGTGCCGATATCGCGTTCATTGGTGACCGCATGGATACCGATATCATTGCGGGAATTGAATCGAACGTGGACACCGTTTTGGTATTATCGGGCGTTACGGCAAAGGAGGATATCGACAATTTCCCATACCGTCCGAAATATATTCTGAGCGGCGTGGGCGATATCGTGCGCGGAGCAACGCAAAAATAAAACGAAGAGGCTGCGTCATTGGCGCAGCCTCTGCTCAAAAAAGCCGACGGTATGCTTTTTTGTAGCGCGGAATTTGCGGTTGGGGCTGATTCATTCAGCGCAGAACAAAAGCCACAAAAAGAATTGAATCAG
>SVTW01000026.1 GCA_015063585.1 Oscillospiraceae bacterium | reverse complement strand
CTTTCGAGCTCTGCTCTTAGCTTCTTTTACTTTTGTTTGAGTAGTATTCTCTTTGTTAGAATTTCCGAGATCCGTTTCAAGCTGTTCGCTTTGTACTTCTCTCTTGTTGTTCAATTTTCAAGGATCACTTGCCGCCGCTCTTGCGTCGACCTTTCTATTATACCACTTTCTTTCTCGCTTGTCAATACCTTTTCTAAAAGTTTTTCAACTTTTTTCAAGGTTTTTTCAAGTTCCCGAAAGCAGCTCGGCCGTAGCCCTTGCGGACAGCTTGTATATTATACCCTTTTTTCCATCAAATGTCAACACCTTTTTTCATTTTTCTTCACTTTCAGCATTCGTGACAGTTTCACAACGACATTTTGCACGACATTCTATCTAAAAAGTCTACAAAACCACCAAAAAAGGTGCGACAGGCCAGTCAAATCCGGAATTTCCCGCGATCCAACCCTTCAATGACACGGGCAATGGCATGCTCATTGTTACTCACCGTAACGAAATCCGCCGCTTCCTTTGCCTCTTGGCAAGCGTTGGCGACAGCAAATCCGAGCTTTGCTGTTTGAATCATGGAAATATCATTTTGATAATCTCCGATCGCAATGGTTTTATCGGGGCTCACACCCAAATGCTCGGCTAATTTTTCCAAAAGCGTCCCCTTGCTCAATCCCTTAGGCAAAATCTCGCAAAATGACGGCTCCGAGTTGATAAACCCAAAGGACGAAGCCAACGGATGCGCCTCTAATTCTTCCCGCAAGCGGAGGATCCTATCGGCATCTCGGTCACCAAACAGAATTTTTGCAATCGGATCCTGAAAATCTCGATGATCGCAAACAAGATGCGGAACCTTGGTAGCTCTGCGAAAATCCTCCATGCACCGGTTCTCCCTGCAAAACCAAAGGCGATCAAACGCATTGATCTGGACACCAACCTCCGGAAAATGTTTCACGGCATAGTCTACCAGAGCCAAAACGTCGTGCGAAAGCGCCTGCGTCCAAATATAACGTTCTTCGCGGTGATCGTAGAGGCCTCCGCCGTTGATACAGCCGAACGGCGCGTTCGGATTTACCTTATTATATATAGCCGACACAAAATACGGCATACGGCCCGTTACAAAGGTAAAAAAACCGCCTTCGCTTTTGAAATATTCAATTGCTTTCAGATTTTCGGCAGAAACGTCATGGTTACTTGCAAGCAACGTTCCGTCAAGATCGCTGCAAAATAACACGCCTTCAAACTTTTTCATATTCGTCAATTGCCTCCGAGTTTCTTTGCGGGATTGAAAAGGACCGCCCCAAATCTTGGATTTGAGACGGTCCCAATTTGTAAAAAACGGGTTTATCAGATCTCGGGAATTACAACCTCGATCTCACGTCCGGCTGCTGCGGACTTTGCGATACCGTCGATGATAGCCTGGTTGTAGAGGATCTGAGAAGAAGGAACGGGAGCTACGCCGCCCTCTTTGATCGCGTCGAGGAAGGTACGGATCTTCAGATCGAAGAGGTTCTCCTTCATCTTGATGATCGGGATCTCGGTCTGTGTCTGCTCACCGCAAACCTCATGATAGAGAACCATAGGTCCGCCAACGGTGCCGTTCCAGCACTCGGTGGAAGGAATACGCAGGCTTCCCTTGGTACCCATGATGATGGTGTCACCGGGGGTGTCGAGGTTCATAGCCCATGCGATACGGAAGTCGAGAATAATGCCGCCCTCCAGACGAACGAACGCTGCTGCGAAATCGTCAACGCCGAAGAGATCCGCATATTCGGGATGTCCGGTCTTTACATAGTTGGAGTAGTTGGGATCTTTGCCGAAGAACGCGGACTTGTAGCCCGAAACGGTCAGAGGCTTCGGATAGCCGATTGCGTTGAGTACCATATCGAGCGAGTAGCATCCGATGTCACCCAATGCGCCGATGCCTGCGGTCTTGTCCTCGATAAAGGTAGTACCGAAGGGCGTGGGGATACCGCGGCGACGTCCGCCACCGGTCTGAACGTAGTAGATCTGACCGAGCGCACCCGAATCTACAACCTTCTTGATCATCTTCATGTTTGCGTCCATTCTGGGCTGGAAGCCGATGGAGAGGATCTTACCGCTTGCCTTCTCTGCCTTGCAAACAGCAACAGCCTCGTCGAGGGTTACGGTGAAGGGCTTTTCAAGCAGAACGTGCAGGCCTGCATTGAGTGCATCGATCGCGGGCTGTGCATGCTGGCGGTTGTAAGTACAAATGGTAACTGCGTCAAGGTTCAGGCTCTTATCAGCGAGCAGCTCCACGTGGGAAGCGTAGTCGGTCTTAACACCCTCAACGCCATACTTCTCAAAGAAAGCCTTTGCCTTACCGGGAATGAGGTCGGCACCTGCTACGATCTCAACGTCGGGCTGGTTCAAGAGAGCTTTGATGTGGGATCCTGCGATCCATCCGCATCCAATAAAGCCAACTCTTACCTTTTTGCTGGCATCAACCGTTTTTGTTTCTTGGTTGTCCTTAAAAGCATCCAAATCCTTATCCAATGCCATGGTTAAATTCTCCTTTTAAATTATATTGTTTGGAAATCAGTTTCCAATAGATTTCAGATATTCGCGGCTCTTTGCAGCGCATTCCATCGGAGTCAGACCCATAGAGGGCTGATCCTGCTCCACAACCACCCAGCCGGCACCTGCCTGCTCGGCAGCCTTGAGGATCGCGGGGAAATCCTGCTTACCCGAACCAACCGGACGGAACTCGAAGTTCGCGGGGCGCTCGGGAGCCTTTTTGTCAATTCCGATCAGCTCATACATGCCCTCGGACTTTTCACCGACGAAATCCTTGAGGTGAACCACGGGAGAACGTCCGCTGTACTTGAGCAGGTATTCCGCGGGATTTTCGCCACCAACGTTGACCCAGCACATATCAAGCTCGGTCTGGAGCAGATCTGCGGGAACCTCCTCGTAAAGAATATCAAGCGCGTACTTACCGCCGAGCTTCATAAACTCAAAATCGTGATTGTGATACAGAAGCGTCATGCCGAGCTTCTTGGCAACGCCACCCAGCATTGCAACGTTTTTGATAACCTCAACAAAGTTATCCGTGTCGGGACGGTGCTCCTCCTTCAGATAGGGAACAACCACATACTGACATCCGATCGTTGCATAGATCGAGAGCACACCCTCGGGATCGGCAACCATATCAAGATACGGAACGTGCGCGGAGATCGGAGTCAAACCAAGATCAGCGCACATCTCGCGCACTTCCTCGGGAGTATGACCGTACAAGCCGGCAAATTCCACACCGTCGTAGCCCATTGCCTTGATCTTTTTCAGAGTGCCGTAAAGGTTTTTCTTCGCGTCCTCGCGTACCGAATAAACCTGAATTGCAACAGGAAAAGACATTTTTCGGTTCTCCTTTTTTCATTTTATATTGAAGCACAAAACTTCTATTTTAATTATAGGACAAAACATGCTCTTTTTCAAGACACTAATGGGTATAAAAAAGACATTTTTTGTCATTTGTTGCTTTTTAGGACAATTTCAGGGTATTTAAAAGATTCGCGTCCGCTAAAATTCGAATGTAAAAGACCTCATCCTCATCCCGAACCGTGAGCAAATAAAAATCCTCGCCCCAAAGCTGTGCGGTATAGTGATACACACGCTGTCGGCGGAGCTTTTGAGAGATCTCCCCTCGGTTCTCACGCGTCAGCTTGGTGATCTCGGTAATATCGGAGACCGAAATGCGGCATACGACCGATACGTGATTTCCATAATACTCGGTAATGACAAAATCCCGTCCTCCGGCTACGTTGGAATCCGACGGCACAACCGCATAAATAAAGCGACGCAGCAAACAGCGCGAAACCAGCATCACAACGCCAACCAGAGCAAAAACCATCAATAGCTGTGCCAAGGAAGGATATGGCAGGCGCGGGAGCTGTGAGATTGCAAACAGTGCGGCGGAGAGGGCAAGAAGCCCCCACACCGCAAGCTTTTCCCGCTTTTTATCGGGCTTCGGATCATATTCATAAAATTGCATGACAGAATTCCTCCCTTAGGTTTGGTTTTCTTCGGTCAGAGCAACCAGCAACAACTGTTCCAAAAGCCGCGGCTCAGCGCGTCCCGCGGTTTTTGCCATTGCCTGCCCTTGAAGCGCACGCAATGCCGCGGTTTTACCATTCTGATAATCGCGTACAGCGCGCGGATTGGTACGCAGGACCTCCCGCACGATTTCGGAAAGGCGCGCGGGGTCGGTGATCTGCTCCAGATGCTCGTCCGCAACGGCTTTTCGAGGAGAAAAGTCGCCCTGCGTAAGTCTTGCGAGCAGCTTTTTTGCGGTTGCGGAATTAACAGTCCCCTGCCCCAAAAGCTGTGCGAGCTCCGCCAGCCGTTCGGGTAAAACAGGTGCGCGGAAGGGATCCCACATGCAGGACCGCAGCAGATCGGTCAACAGCAGATGCACCAATAAAACCGAATACTCGGTGGAGGCGGCTGCTTGCTCATAATAATCAGCAAGCGCGGGTTCGGTTACCAAAACGGCTGCATCCGATGGGGGGATCGCATATTGCGATACCAGGCGCACGGCACGTGCCGACGGTAATTCGGGAAGTGATGCGCGAACAGACTCGATCCAGGCGCGGGAGAGATGGATTGGCGGAAGATCGGGTTCGGGAAGAAAACGGTAGTCGATCGCGCGTTCCTTCACTCGCATCAACTGTGTTTTGCCGCTCGGAACGTCATAGCGCCGTGTCTCGGCTTGCAGTGCGCCACCGTGGCGCAATACCTCGCTCTGTCTCTCGATCTCATACGTGATCGCCTTTTCGACAAAGGCAAAGGAATTGAGATTTTTGATCTCGGTCCGCACGCCCATCTGTGAGGAACCGCGCCGACGAAGAGAAAGATTGACGTCACAACGCAAAGAACCCTCCTGCATGCGGCAATCCGACACACCGCACGCAAGCAAAATCCCGCGGAGCGCGCGGAGATACGCCGATGCCTCGGCGGCACTTCGGATATCGGGTGCCGAAACGATCTCAATGAGCGGAACACCGCATCGGTTACAGTCGATCAAGGTTTCCCCGCCCCGATGGATCAGCTTGCCCGCATCCTCCTCAATATGGATCCGTGTGATCCCAATGGTACGGCGCTCCTGCCGAGCAGGGATCGCAAGGGATCCGTTTTTGCAAAGCGGGACCGCATCCTGCGAGATCTGATAGGCTTTGGGAAGATCGGGGTAAAAATAATGCTTGCGGTCTGTGTAGCTGACCTCCGCGATCTCACAGCCCAGTGCCAGGCCCGCGCGAACGGCAAGCTCCACGGCATGGCGGTTCAGGCGTGGCATGGTCCCCGGCATGCCCATGCAGATCGGACAGCACTGTGTGTTCGGCTCCGCACCAAAGGCTGTGGGGCAAGCACAAAATATCTTGGTTTCGGTGCGAAGCTCGGCATGAACCTCCAGCCCGATCACCGCCTCAAATTCAGAATTCATATGCGCTCCTTTCCTCCGACTGCCTTCGAAAGATCCAACAGCCTTTGCGCGACTTGCAAAAGTCTTTCCTCGGCAAAGGGAGCGGCAGTCAGTTGAACCGCGAGCGGCAAGCCCTGTGCGTTGCTTCCGAACGGAATGGAAACGGCGGGAACGCCCGCGAGGTTGGCATAAACGGCACAAAGATCGGCGCGGCGCTGTTTTTCGGCGGAAAGCGATGTGCCAAGCCGAAATGCCGCCGTGGGTGCGGTAGGCGTCAGGATCAGATCATACGACGAGAGCGTTTCCAAAAAACGTGCGCGGATCATTTCCCGTGCCGCTACGGCACGGTCATAATATTTCGAACGGTTTTCCTCGGTCAGCATCGACATGCCGAACAGGATCCGCCGCTTCACCTCTCTGCCAAAGCCCTCGGCACGGCTGTTCGCATACAGACCTGCGAGATCGGGAACCGTCCGGCTTTGTTTTCCAAAACGGATCCCATCGTAGCGGGCAAGGTTGGAAGCAACCTCCGCCGCCGATTGCACACAGTAAGCAGCAAGTGCCAGATCGGGCGACGGCAGATCGACCGCTTCGACCTGAGCGCCGTCTTTGCGCAAAAGCGCCGCCGCGGCGCGAACGGCGTCCGCAACCTCGGCATCCACCGCGCCGCCCTCCAAAAGAGACGGCACGACCGCAACGCGAAGCGGCTTTGCCGTGCTTGCTCCAATACTTGCAATCGCCCCCTGCGGACGGTCACACGAGGTCGCGTCCATCGGGTCGATCCCAAGCAAAGCGTTGCATACCAATCCCGCATCTGTGGCATCACGCGTCACGATCCCCACGCAGTCCAGCGAGGACGCCATCGCGATCATCCCGTAACGCGAGAGCAAGCCATAGGTAGGCTTGAATCCAACCCCCCCGCAAAATGCCGCGGGCTGACGGATCGAGCCGCCCGTATCCGATCCGATCGAAAAGGGGGCTTCCAATGCAGCAACCGCCGCCGCGCTTCCGCTGGACGAGCCACCCGTCACACAGCGCAGATCGTGCGGATTGCGTACGGCACCGAATGCCGACTCCTCTCCGCTCGACCCCATGGCAAATTCATCAAGATTGAGCTTGCCCAGCAAAACACAGCCCGCGTCACGCAGACGCGAAACTACGGTTGCGTCGTAGGGCGGTACAAAATCGGAAAGCATGCGCGATGCCGCCGTTGTACGCAGTCCGCGCGTGCAAAAATTGTCCTTGATCGCATACGGAATTCCGTCCAACGCTCCAAGCGGTTCGCCCCGCATGCGTCTTTCGTCCGAGGCGCGTGCCTGTCGCATCGCGCCCTCGGTATCCACGGTCAGAAAGGCACCGATCGACGAGTCAACTGCCGCGATATGCGCCAAATATGCCCGTGTCAGCTCACAGGAGCTGTATTCCCCCCGCTTCAGTGCCTCGGCATGCGCGGCAACACCGCGCGAGAGAAGCCGCGTATCATTTACAGAACCGTCCATACTCAATCCTCCACCGCGCGCGGCACGACGAGATATCCGTCACGGCAAACGGGTGCCGCACGTAAAAGCAGATCCCGCGGCAGGCACGTTTGAACGAGGTCCTCACGCAACGGAGACGCTTCCGTCAAAGCGGCAGGAACCCGATCCTGGGATTGCAAGGGGTAGGCGAGCAGCGCATCCGCCAGATCGTGCAATGCGGAAAGATCGGCGGTGAATGCACAAACCTCCTGATCGGTCAGGGCGATCTGTGCCGCCTTTGCGAGCGCAACGATCTGTTCCTCGGTCATTTTCATACGGCAGCTCCTTTCTGAGAGTTTCTTATTTTCCAACACAAAAATGCGAAAAGATATCGGATACGATATCCTCGGAAACAGCATGTCCGTCAACCTCAGCGAGCGACGACATAGCGGTTTCGGTATCCACACAGCAGAGATCGATCGGCAGTCCTGCTTGCAGCGCGCCGATGGCACGGCGAACCGATTCGAGAGCCGACAGCACCGCCGCATGCTGACGCGCATTGGTCAGGATCGCGTCCTCCCGCACGTTGAGTGTCCCGTCGATGAACAGCCGCTCCACGCATGCGCGCAGATCTTCAAGCCCTTCTCCGTTTTTTGCGGAAAGGACAACACAGTTCGCAAAATGCGCGCGGTAAAATGCCTCGTCGCATACGCCGAGATCGCTCTGGTTTATCACCGCGATCACGGTAGAAGGCATTTTTCGCAAGGACTCCGCCAAGCGGATATCTTCATCCGAGGGCGGTTGCGAGCCGTTGAACACGGCAAGGATCAACTCGGCATCCGCCATTGCTTGCTCGGCGCGTTCAATTCCGATCCGCTCCACGGGGTCATCGGTTTCATGCAACCCCGCCGTGTCAAACAGGCGAAGTGTCACACGGCCGAGCGGCAGCGTTTCGGTCAGTACGTCACGCGTGGTGCCCTCTACCGCCGTTACGATCGCCGCGTCACGTCCGACCAATGCATTGTAAAGCGAGCTTTTTCCAACGTTGGGTCTGCCGCAAATAACGGTTGGGATCCCTTCGGCGATCGCATGCCCCGTGTGATAGGTGTGGGCAAGCGCGGAAAGCTCCTCCTCACAGGCACGAAATGCTTCCATCATCTCCTCGCGGCTCAGATCGGCAAGGTCCTCATCGGGGTAATCGATCGTAACGTAAATACTTGCCAGCGTGTGGCGCATTTTGGTATAGATCGCTTCACACCGTGCCTCAAGCCGCCCCCGCAGTCCGCCGTGTGCCAATGTGATCTGCTCACGCGTTTGCGCTTCCAAAAGATTCCCCAACGCCTCCGCGGAGGAGAGCCCCAGCTTTCCGTTGAGAAAGGCGCGGCGCGTAAATTCACCGGCTTCGGCTTGACGTGCGCCCGCCGTCAGGAGCGCGGTCAGGATCGTTTCGGTTAAAAGGATCCCTCCGTGACAGCACAGCTCCACAGTGTTCTCCCCCGTAAAGGAATTTGGCGCGCGAAAGACCGTGGCAAGCCCATCGTCCACCGATCTCCAAACGCCATCGGCATCGGGCGCGCGCATTTCTCCATAGATTGCGGTCCGTGCGGGCGCATCGGTTAGTACAACCCTATTTTTCGCAACAAAAACGCGCGCACAAATCGATTCCGCATCGGGCCCCGAAACGCGCAAAAGCGCAACGCCGCCCCGTCCGTGCGGTGTCGAGATCGCCGCTATCGTATCTCCAAGCATGTCTTTCTCCCTCCAAAATCGCAATGGGGGAAGGAACCTTTTTCAAAAAAGTCCTCCCCCATCAATCCTTTTTTATTCGTTGTCTGCCTTGCTGTCGTCAAGGAACATTACCACGCGGCGATTGTTTTCCGAACCGATCGAATTGGTAGAAACGCCCTCAATGCCCTGCACCTCGGAATGAATGATGCGGCGCTCATAGGGGTTCATCGGCTCAAGCATCACGCTCTTTTTGCGCTGAAGTACCTTTGCGGCGGTACGTCTCGCGAGCGCACGCAGGGTCTCCTCACGCTTTGCGCGGTAGCCCTCTACGTCAACCGAGATCTTTACGTATTCGCGCTTCTCGCCCTTTACCTTTTTATTTGCGGCAAGGTTTGCGAGATACTGAAGCGAATCCAACGTCTCGCCGTGGTGACCGATCAGAAGGCCGGCTCCCTCGCCGTCCACCGTGATCAGGGTGTCATCGTTCTTACCGGGCTGAATTGCAACCGTAAGATCCAACTCCATATCGGATACAACCTTGCGGATAAACTCCAATGCGATATCCGCGCCCTTTACCGTATAGACCGCCTGCACCTTGGCATCGGTCGCACCGATTCCGAGGAAGCCTCGCTTGCCCTCCTCCAGGACCGTAAATTCAATCTCCTCTGCGGCAACGCCAAGCTCTGCGGCAGCCTTTGCCTTTGCTTCTTCAACGGTCTTTGCCGTTACAATGATTTCTTTTTTCACAATCTTACTCCCAAAAGTTAATTAGAATCCTTGTCTTCGTCGGTATCATTTTCCGCGTTCTGCGCGGTGTCGCCGTCCGACTTGGCGTTTTTCTTGTTCTCATCCTTCAAAGGAGCAGCACCGAAGGGCGATTTTTTCGCCTTTTCCTCCTGTTCCCGTGCCTCGCGTGCTTCAATTGCAGCCTTGCGGGCAAGGGCGCGCTCACGCGTATCCTCAAAATCCTCATCGTCGATATGATGGAGCGAACGAACGCTTCCAACCGAATTCGTCTTCTTTACGGGGCGCTTTCCTGCCATTTCCTTGGCTGCCTTCTTATAGTCCTCCTCCGTAAAGGTAGGAAGCGGCATCAGGCGTGCCAGAATGAACTGCTTGAGCATACCGATCAAGCTTCTGAAGATCCAGTAAACACCCACAAGTGCGGGAACCGCGAAGGTGAAAACAGTGGACATTGCGGGCATGGTAATATCCATGATGTTGTTCGAGCAGGCAACCTGACGCTCGTCGGGGCCGCCGACAGATGCAGGCTGTGCCATGAACTTGCGGTTGAGCTTCGACGTAAAGAAATAGGTGACGAAGGTCAGAACCGGCACAAGCAACAGAATATCAAAGCGCGCAAAGCTCGGAGCCAAGCCAAAGTTGAACGGACCGATATTGAAGTTGGGGATCGAGTTGATGATCTTGTTCAGCGACTCAAATGCCGCCTCACCGTTTGAGAAATAGGCAAAATCCTTGATTCCGCCCAAAAGCTCGATGCCGTTTGCCTTGATATCGGAGAGGATTGCGATGGTACCGCTGTTGGTTCCCATCGTGCCGCCAAGACCGCCTGCCGCGCGAGACGCCGAATAAAAGGTGCTCAGTGCTGCCGAAACCTCAGCGGATTGCCCCAACACGTAGTGGAGCGGGTCAATTACGATATAATACAGCGCCATGATGATGGGGAGCTGGATCAGAAGCGGGAGACAGCCGCTGTAGGGGCTGAAATTCTCTCTCTGATAGAACTCCTGGATCTCCTGCTGCATCTTTTGCATGGTGACCTGGTCATTTCTGCCCTTATACTTATTGCGGATCGCCATTTCCTTCGGACGCAGATTTGCCTGACGGATCGAGTTCTTCTGCTGCTTGATCGCAAACGGAAGCATCAAGATCTCAATGACAACGGCAAAGAGGCAGATACCGATCATATAGTAGCCGAAGCCGAGCGTATTGGTGATCCAACGCAGGATCGTACCGATACCCGACAGCAAAACGTCGAAGAAGCCGCTGCCCGAAACGGTATTGACCGAGATCTGCATTGCAATGATCAGCGTGTCAACGTCGGTGTCGTTGATCTTGGCATAATCAAAGTCGATCTTAACGTCATCGTCCGCCTTCTTGTTTGCCTCAGTGATCAGATTTTTGACAGCCGCGAGATTCGCTTTTCCCTTATCCTCAAATTTTTGATTGGGATCGGTGTCATTAAAATCGTCGGCAAGCATGTCGTAGCCGCGTGATGCCGCCACGAGCATTTCCTGCGTATCAAAATCGGTGCTGTTATAGGTTGCGGCGAGCAGGTTTGCAATCTTGGTCAGCTCGCTTGCCTTCAGGGTATGCGTAAGGGTTTCGTCCTCCACGCGGGTCGTCAGACTCTCGGTGTTGATCACCAGCTTTTTCGTGTTGCCGGATCCGCCGCAGCTTACGAGCAACGACATCACAAGCAGAAGCAGGGTAGAAATCAGAATAACACGCTGCGCGAGTCTTCTCATTCTTGTTTTCATAATCAAAGCTTTTTCAAACTCCCTTCCAAATATTGGGAAAATCGCACCGCCGTTGTAAAATCTTCCGCGCGGTGCCGCGGATCTTGTCAAGGCTTGCCGTCCGTAGGTCTCTCGGTCTCCACCCCGTATTCCTCGGGATAGTAATATTTCGTCATGGGAGTGGCGCGGTAACGCGGATTCCGCAAGCCCTTTTCGGGTACGGGATCCCAGCCGGCACGTCCAAACGGCTGACAGCGCGAAATGCGCCCTACCGTGAGGATCATTCCCACAAAAAAACCGCGTTTTTCAAATGCCTCGAGCGCATATGCCGAGCAGGTTGGGTAAAAGCGACAGCTCGGACGCCGTTTGAGCGGAGAGAGATATTTTCGATAGAATCGGATCAGCAAAATGCAAAGGTATTTCATGACGCCGACGGTTCACGGAACATCTTGAGCTTTGAAAAGCCGCGGCGAAGCTCACGCTCCACATCGGTGGATTTCACGTTGAGAATCCCCTCCCGCGGGCTGATGACAACCAAAAAACCGGTCTTCAATTCGGGTTCCACAGCGCGGTATCCTGCGCGCAAGATCCGCTTGACGCGGCTTCTTTGCACAGCTCCGCCCACCTTTTTGGTAACCGAAACGCCAAAGCGATTGTAAAATCGTTTCTCGGGATTTTCCTTGCGAAGCCGTCCCGCGGCATAATCGCGCAGAACAAACACCGAAAGATAGCGCCCCGAAAACCGTGCGCCTCTTTGGAAGGTCTTTTGATAAAGATGATGTTCCTTGAGTGTGGTATATTTCATTGGCTCATTCCTCTGTTGTGTGCGACATTGCTTCCGTTAATTATAATATACTTTGTTTTGGGTTTCTCGCAAATAAAAACGCCGACAGCGGGATGCGGTTTTGCTACATCGGCAGTCGGTGTTTTTATGTGGGAATCGGACGCAAACCGTGCATACACACGGCGGTTGCGGGATCCCGAACAAAAAGCTTTATCCGAGATCGGATCAATAGGTCAGTCTTTTTCTGCCCTTTGCGCGTCTTCTCTTGAGTACGTTTCTGCCGTCAGCAGTTTTCATTCTCTTTCTGAAGCCATGCTCCTTTTTTCTCTGACGCTTTTTCGGTTGGTAAGTTCTGAGCATCGTTTGCACCTCCTTTTAGTTGAATCGGAAGCGTTTCGCCTTTCAGCATAAAATACGCTTTTACACAATGACATTCTACATTATACCCGATTCTTTTCTTTTTGTCAAGACTTTTTGAATTTTTTTCTAAAAGTTTTATTTTATTTTTTCCAAAATCACGTCACAAATGCGCTCGCTGAGCCGAATTTTGGTAGCAGGATGGATATTGTCGGTCTCGCAAACATCACGGCAGACCACCGTTTTCACACCCGCAAGGGTCTCACCCACACGCGCCTGTGCCTCCTGCACCGCCCTCCAACCCGCGTCGCAGCGCGATTGAAGATCCGCGAGCTGAACCACAACGAACGGCAAACCCGGGGTATCAAAATCGGTTCGTCTCTGCTCCACCAAAGCCGTCAGGAGTCGGTCGTAAACCGCGCCCTCCGCCTCGGTGGTGTTGCTCTCGCCCTGATACCAGATCACATGCGACAGCGAATACGGCGTGATCGCTTCCACCGCAAAATGATAGAGCGCCCCTTCGCGATTCCATGCTTTGTAAAGAGGATAGGAAGAATCCATATGCCGTTGCGCAGGGGTAAGCTGGATCCCCAGCCGTGCCTCGGTTCCCTCGGGCAACCACGATTGAATGATCGACGCGCCCTGATAGCAGGCAATCAACCCGACGGCACAGCCGCGCTCTCTTGCGATGCGAAGCCCGACATGATATCCGATCGCCGACCACTTCCCCGCGTTTTCGCGCTTGCACCGAACCCAGCCGTCATGCGGCAGAAAACGGCTTTTCTCGGTGAGATAGCCGAGAGAAAAGAGGTGCAAGTGCGGTTCGTCCTCATACTGCTCGACGGGGTAAGAAGATTCTGCCAGGCAAAACATAATGTTGGACTGTCCGTGGAGCAACAGAACCTCTCCAACGTAAATATCCGAGATCGTATGCACCATGCCGTTGAGGGTAACGGTCATTTCATAAGGTCCGCCGTAGGGCTGACCCGGGATCTCCACCAACCAATCTTCCCCGCTTGACTCACATTCGGCGGTCATATTCAAAAAGGCAACGCGCACGTGTCCGCGCCCCTTGCCAAAGATGCGGATCGGCTTGTTTGCCGCCAGCACCATGCCGTTGCGAAAGAGCATGTTCAGTTCCATTTGATCCCCCCCCTTTTGCCTCATTATAGCACATGAAAAAATGCTTGTCAAGTGGTTGACGAGCCGTTTAAAAAATGGTATAATAAAGAAAATGAACGCAACAGAGATCAAGACGGAAGGGGGAGAAAAAATGGCAAAGGCAGAAAGCTTGGAAATTCTGAAGGAGAGCGATTTTCGCCGGGAGCTGAAAAGCGAGCCGCGCGCGGGATACCTCTTTTTTGGAGACGAGGATTATCTCAAAGCACATGCGGTACGGCAGGCGCGCGAGCTGATCTGCTCCGATCCCACACTCGCGTTCTTCAACGATATGCGCCTCGACGCGGTTGACTTTACCCCGCAAAAGCTGATTGATGCGCTCACACCGATGCCGATGATGGCAGACCGAAAACTGATTACGCTGAGCGGTATGAATTTTTCCTCCATGCGCAGCCATGATCTGGATGATTTCTGCGAGGCACTTGCCGAGCTGAACAACTTCGACTACAACCTCCTGATCATCAGCGTCGCTTCGGACTGTCTCGACACGGGCTATCTTCCCAAAAAGCCCTCCGAATCACTCAAAAAGCTTGCGGAACACCTCACGCCCGTACAATTTGACCGTTGCTCCACCGCCAAACTCACGGCATGGATCGCCAAGCATTTCGAGCATAACGGCGTACAGGCAACGCCCGATCTCTGCGCGCAAATGCCCGAATACTGCGGTCACAGCATGTTCCTTCTTGCCAATGAGATCGACAAGCTTTCCTATTACACCCTCTCACACGGAAAAAAAAGCCCCACGCTTGACGACATGCGCTTGGTCTGTTCCTCTGAGGAGGAATACGACACCTTTGCCTTTACAAATGCCATTATGGAAAACCGCACCGAAGCCGCGCTCGCCATTCTTGCCGATTATCGCTTCCGTCGGGTTGATCCGCTGTTCATTCTTTCCGACGTTATGCGCGTGATCTGCGAAATGCTTGCCGTACAAGCCCTGACCGCGGAAGGCTTGCCCGCCGCTCGGATCGGCGCGACCTTTAAACCTGCAATTCATGAATTTCGGATCGGACTCTACCAAAAAAGCCTGCGCAACACCTCCGAACAGCGACTGCGTCTCGCCCTTGCGGCATGCAACGCGGCAGACACTACCTTCAAAAGCTCGCCGCAAAACGGCTACACCGTGCTCGAACAGTTAATTTGCAGTTTGTAAGTAAATAGATTCAGATGTTTTTTCGAACCCCCCCCATAACCAAAACGACAAAAACCCCCGCCCCGAACGTGCAATCGTTCGGGGCGGGGGCTTTATTGGGATTGCGCACATCAATGGTACTGAAGTCCCTTGAGTGCCGCGTCCTCGTCGTCCACGAGCTTGTAGTCGAGCAGCTCGTGAATATCGGTCAGGATCTTATCGAGATAGGTGGTGTCCACCCAGAAAGCACCGGTTGCCTTTGTCGGATCGGTAATGGGATTTCCGTTTTCGTCGTGGTCCTCGATCACCTCAAGCGTCAGAAGCGTTTTCCAATCGGAATACGCGTAAAAGCGGAACACGATCTCTTTCTTGTTGTTTTCGGTATAAAGCTTGATCTTGTTGCCGTCATCATCCTCATAAACAAAATCATTGAGTCTTGCCGCGTTGTCCTCCGCCTTGTAATGAATGATCGCCTGCAAGCCGCGTCCATTCGCGCTTGTACCGCAGGTGGCATCTCCGTGTGCTGCGATATACTCCTGCATGCTCATGCCCGTGTGCGCGAAGAACTCCTCGGCATCCACGTCGCCCATCAGGGAGAAATAAAGCATACGGGTGTAGATCGATTGGAAATTCTCATATGCGGTCTTTTTCTTGGTTTTGGTCTGACCTGCATCGGTGATATAGCTGTAAACGATCTCATAGTCGAGGCGGTGCGGGGTCTCCTTTCCGCCCAGGAACTGCTCGCAATAAACCTTCATCTTTCGGGAGTCGTCCTTTTTGCTTTGATCGCTCTCGCTGTTATCAAACAGGAAGTTATAGGTTTCCTTTCCAAATTGGAAATTCATCTCCTGAATGTGTGCGATGTTATGCTGGAAGATATATTGCTCATACCATTGCTTCTGCTCCCACTCCAGGAACGCGAAATAGAATTGGTCCACCTCAACGATCATGTTGGTTTGCAGCGACGCAACGTAATAGGTGTTATTCTCGGTCTTATCGCTGACGATCAGCGTGTTCTGGAGATATCCCGTAATGCTGTTTTTATCATCGGTTACGGGCGATTTGTAAGAAATGAAATGAACGTCACCGTCAAGCCCGTATTGCGCCAAAGCCTCGGTGGTAAGCCCCAACTTCACGCAGGAGATGAACTCCATCTGATAGAAAAGGTTCAAGACCTCAGAGGCACTGTCGCCGCGGATATTGTACCCCTTTAGCTGCTCGTCCATCATAGAAAGATAGGGCTGGGAGGTGTACATGGTGTACTGACGCTCGGCAAGATCCTGATAGGTAAATGCCGCAATGGGGGAAATGTCAAGGTCCTCCCATTCCTCCTCGTTGTCGGGCAGATCGACCAGATTCACACGTCCGAGCAGGAAGTCCGCCGCCATTACGTGTGTCGCGATCGAGGTGGGATATACGATCATCGGTAAAACCATTTCCTCAACCGGCTGCAAAACGCAGGTACTCAGAGAGGTGCTCACGATATAAACAGCCTCGCGCTTCTCCACAATCTTTTCAAATCCGTCCGCGGTCAGCTTTCCGCCTTCCATCTTGATATAGTAGCCACCGCCCGAAAGGATTTTATCGCCAACCATCACGCGGTAGCTTGCGGTCACGTATTCACTGTCCGCGATCTTTCCGTCACCGTTCACGTCATACAAATGGCGTCCCGTGATCGTAAAGGAGGCAGGGGTGTAGGTCACCTTCCCCTCGCCGTCGGTCCGTTCAGTCAAGCCGTATGCCTCGTAGTCAATGCTTCCGTCGGGAAGTCTCGGCGCGGTCGACTCCTCGGACGTCAGGTCAAGCTTTTGCATGGTCAACAGGTATCCGCATGCGGAGCAAAGAGTCGCATAGAGCTCGGGATCGTAGGCGGCAAGGGTGTCCTCGGTGCCCTCAAGCACCGTAACGCCCTCCTCGTTTTTATAGAAACGGAAACCGCCGTATTCATTTTCAACCTCGATCGAGATCGTATTGGCTTGCGTGATCTGCGGGAACAGCATAATACGGTCTGAGAAACCGAGGATCTCGCCGCCTGCCGCGTCATAATCGACCACCGCATACAGCTCATATTCTCCCGTTTCGGGATCCACCGAATATTGGTTGCCGCTCTTGGCGATAAAATAACCTTCGCTATTCTTCTCCATCAGGGTTCCGTCTCGGTCATAAAGCCCGTAAGAGCCCTGCTTTTTGCGGACGTAATATTTTTCGGTATAAACCTCGCCGTCGTCACCGTAATAGGTATCGGTCAAGCCGTAGATCTCCACAATGTGATTGGTAAAGACCAATGCCACGATCAGCAACACCGTCACGATCGACAGCACGGCAACCGAAAGCTTTTGCCTACGGTACATCGACACCTTCTTCACGCCCGCCTTTTTGCTCCACCGAGCCTGCAGGCAGACGTCCTCATCAACCGTCAAAACCGTTTCCTCGGTAACAGCCTCCCCATTGAGAAACCAACCTTCAAAACGGTATCCGTTGCGAACGGGCGTGGGAAGCATGCCCAAGGGCTGACCGCAAACAGCCTCTCGGCTCTCTGTGGAAACGCGGCCCTTCCCCGCATCGAATATGACATTGATAACAATATCTTCTCTTCTCATCTAACTTTGTTTTTTCCTTTCCGATCGGATTTTCCGATTTTGATCTTCTCCATCAGGAACGCTGTTTTCTGCGAATCAGCACCACAAGACCCGTAATTCCCATTACAAAGGCGGGCACAACCGCAAACACGACCGTGAATGCAATTGCCGTGATGGGGGCGCAGTAGTCGGGATTGATCTCCGCCTCGTAAAGCGTTGCCCATTTCAGACCAACCGGCTCTACCTCTCCGCCGATCTGACGGAGCGTGGCAAGCAGGACGTCGGTATTTCCGTATGCGTTGGTTTCGAGCACTTGATTACTTGCAAATTCGGTGGAGGCGATCACGCAAACGTAGGACGAATCGTTCACGTTTGTGTAGCCTGCCGCCTCTCCGATGATACGCGTCTCACGCGAGAGCGTCATCAAACGGTAGGGATCATGCACATCATAGGTGTCCAGCACCCAGTCGTTTCCGGTTGCGTCGGGCAAGCGTGTGCCGTTGGTGCGCACGTAGGCATAGGAATCTTTGCCGCTTGTAAAGACGTCAAAAATCGCGCGCGATGCCTTATTTTTGGAGTAGGTTGCGTGCGTAAAGCCCTCGGTCAAGCCATTCTCCTCATCGGGAATAATATACGAAACCTTATAGAGCGGCGAATACGCGATCGACGCGGCATTTTTGAAGATGACCTTCGGGCTTGCGCCGTTTTCGCGCATATCCTTGGTCAGCGTACCGCCAAGTGCCGCCGTTGCATACTGACCGATCACCGTCTCCCCCGTTGAATCCAGCGAATGCGTGGGGTCGATGATCTCATAAACGCCCTCCACGTCAACGCCGTTTGCGTCCTTCCCCTCGTAGCGTTCAATCGAAATGCCCCACACCTCAAGATATTCTTCCCAGACCGGGAGCTTGGGGGTATCGGCATTTACAAACACAAGATAAGAATATGCCTTGGCAAGGAAATCGTCCAGCTTATAGGTTTCGGAAACCGACGCCCCCGAGGATGCCGAGACAAAATCGGTGCGGGGATCAAAGGTTATGATCAAACGGCAATTTTCGGGAATGGGGTCCTTTTCCAGATCCAGATATTGGATCTCGTATCCCGCATTTTCGATCACCGATAGGAATTGGCTGTATTCGGCCTTTCCTTCTTCGGTTGCAAAGGGTTCCCCGTGGTTCACCGTCAGAGCGCAGATCGGCGCGTCGGCACGTGTAACCGCAATGATACCGCGCAAAAAATTCTTCTCTCCGCTGTATGCCCAAGGAGTCTCGTCGGCAAGATCATTGAAGATATAGAAAGAACGGTAGGGGTAAACGCGGAACTCACTTCCGCTCGAAATGATCACGTCGGTCTGGTAGATCGCCGAATAGGAGTTGGTTCGGTAGGGATCGACCGACGAGGGGTTCTCCCACACGTTGGTGGTAGAAACGCGGATCGTTTCGGGAAAATACTTTTGCATGGAAAGCGCGGTATAATAAATGGTGCGCAGATAAAAGTTTCCGATCAAGAGGTCGGGGTCGGCGCAGAAAATGATATCCACCTGCACAGGCTCCTCGGTTTTGCTGTTGGCGTTTGCCGAATCAACGGTTTGATCCAAAAGGTCAATACAGTTCTCGCTCAACGTATAGAGCGGCTCGGTGGTCAGGTCGGCATACGAATGCGTTTTCTGCAACAGAAACGAGGCAAGCACGTTGAGCAGCAGAACCGCGGCAAGCACCAAAGCAGTCAGACCCAAAGAGGCGGAACCGTGGCGCAGCTTACGCCATAATCCTTTATTTTGATTTATCATTTGGGGGTACCTTCCTTTCGGGGAGCATCAGGCATTGCGCCGTCTCACCAGCACGATCAGCCCGACCGCGGTAACGGTCAGCGCCGGGATCAGTGTCAGCGAGAGTGTCCAGGACAGCATCTGTGCGGTGGTGATAATACTGATATCCTGCGAGGAAAAAGGTTTGATCGTCAAGCCTTCGGGCAGGTCTTCCCGTCCGAAAAGCGAGAGCAGACGCAGGCTGGCATCGGTATTGCCGAAAACCGCCGACTGCAAAAATTCCTCGGAGGAAAACTTCACCGAAGCAATCACGCCAACCGACGAGGTCGCGTCTCCTATCGTTTGCTCGGTCAATGTCATCAGCATCACGCTCTCTCCGCTCACAGGGCTTCCGTTTGCCCACGAAAGCGCGGTATCGGCACTGTTGTACAGGCTGTAGAGCGTGCGATCCCCCTTGGTGTAGCTTCCGTCTCCGTTGCTCACAAAGCCCGAAGCCGCCCCCATACCCGTAGCGTTTTTAAAGATCACGCGGCGGTCAACACCGGCAAGCATCTCGGCGGCTTTGCCGGCGGTAGCGGGCTCACCGTAGATCGTATACCCGTCAGAGGTCAGCGACTGCGATGCGTCCTGCACCATATAGCGGTAGCTCTTACCGTTCGAGGAATCGGTGTGATATTGCATCGAAACACCCCATTCCTCCAGAAAGCTTTCAAAATTGGGAAGCTTGGGGGTTCCGTTTTCAACCAACAGCAAAAAGCTGTTGCCGTCCTTTGCAAGGAACTCACTCAGAATATCCAATTCAGATTTTTCCGAAACGTCGTCCGCCACAAGGTCGGAGTTGGGATTGTAGCTGATGATCAGATTGCAGTTTGCGGGGATCGGATCGCGGTAAAGGTCAATGTACGCCAGAGCATAGCCCGCATCGTCGAGCAGATACAAAAGCTCATAGTCGTAATAGACCTCGCCGTGATTGTTGGTCAGACTTGCAACAGGTGCCTCAGGGTTGAGTGCACGCATGATGCCCGAAGCGATCCTTTTCTCGCCGTTGTAAGCCCAAACGTTATCGAGATTTCCATCCTCAAACACGAAAAAGTCCTCGATGGAATATACGCGGTGGAAGCCCTCGGAAACCACGATCAGGCTGCTTGATTTGATCAAGGTCGTGCTAACCTCACCCGTTACGGGGTCCACGCTCTCACTGTACGCGCGGACCGCGTTCGGATTGGTCCAGATATCGTGGCAGGTCACCTTCACACGGTCGGGATAACGCTCCTCGATCGCGATTGCGGTATCGTAAACGTATTTCTGCGTTACGTCGTCGGTGAGTGCCTCTGCTTTTTCGCAAAAGATCAATTCAATATCGCCCTCGGGGTATTTTTCAAAAAGAGCACCCAGAAAATCAAAGCAATCCTCGGTTACGTCATACGTGGGCGTTTCATTCAGATTGGAATACCACGAATAGCGTTTTGCAAGCGTTGCAAACACGGCATTCGCCAAAACGGTTACGGCGATCACAAGCACGGTGAGGGTCACCGCAAGAACGCCGAAACGCATTTTTCGGTTTCGGATGATTTGTCGTTTCATAAACAAAAGCCTCCGTCCCGATCAACCCCAACGGCGTTTTTCGTAAACGCGAACCGTAAGGAAGAGGAAGATGAACGCCAGCGATGCGTAGTACAGGAGCGCCGCGTAATCAAAAATCCCGTTGCTGAACGCGCTGAAACGGCTCAATACAGACACCCAGCTGATCACGGTGCGGATCACAAAGCTTCCGATGATGGGCTGTCCGTCCGCGTCGGTAAGCATATTCAACACGCTGAGCAGGACCATAACCGCAATCACGCCAATGGTGATGATCGCCGCCGAGAGCTGATTCTCGGTCAATGCCGAAACAAGCGTTCCAACCGCGATCAACGCGGCACCGAGCAGAAGGATCGCAACCACACTGCCAACGATCTCGGCGGTGATCGGTCCGATATGCGCCTGCGAGGAGGACTCGCCCAAGCGCTCCATTCGCGCGATCACGTAAAGCGGAATGAAGTTGATGCACGAAATCAGCACACCGCCCACAAACATGGTCAGCGCGGCAAAATATTTGCCCAGCACCATACCCGTAATGGTTACGGGAGCCGTGAGGAGCAGCTGCTCGGTGCGGAGCTTGCGTTCCTCGGCAAACAAGCGCATGGTAAGGATCGGGATCAGCACGATAAAGCTGATGATGAGAAAGGTGAAGTAGGTGGAGGTGTCATAGCTTGCCGAAACCAGCGTGGTATAGCAGCAAAGCAATGCCGAGAAAACCAAGAAAACACCGAGATAGATATATCCGATGGGATTGATGAAATAGGACCGCATCTCCTTACGGTAAATAGCAAACATAATACAGATTTCCTTTCTTTACATTGCGTTGTGAGACACGATTCTCAATCGTCGTCCTCGTCCTCGTCTCCCGAGGCGTTGAGCGAATCCGCGTTCCGCTGCTTTTGCGCTTCCGCATAGAGGGATTCGCCAAGCTCACGCTCCAGCGCGTTCTTCTCTTTTCCGCGCGAACGCTTGCTGCGCGTGCGCAGGTTGGTTCGCAGGAGCTTGAGCTCCTCGGACTTGTCCACAACCGAAATGAAGATATCCTCCAAGCTCATGCCCAGAGCCTCCATTCCGATAATTGCCCAACCGCGCTCGGCAAGCTGGAAAAAGAGCTTTTTGCGAATATCCACACCGTATTCGCTCTCCACCATGTAGGTGTAAGCGTCGCCGTCGCGCTCAGCAAGAGCCTCGACAAAAGAGATTCCCTGCATGCCCTTGAGGAAGGACAGGATCTCACGCTGGGGGCCCGCGATCTTAATGTTGAAGCGGCGGTTGTTTTCCACCACATGCGAGATGTTCTCGGTCTTCTCATTCGCAACGATCTTGCCCTTGTTGATGATAATGATACGGTCGCAAACCGCCTGTACCTCTTGCAGAATATGCGTGGAAAGAATGACGGTATGTTCCTTTCCAAGCCCACGGATCAGGTTGCGGATCTCAATGATCTGCTTGGGGTCAAGTCCCACGGTGGGCTCGTCAAAGATGATCACCTTGGGATTGCCGATCAGAGCCTGCGCGATGCCGACTCTCTGACGGTAGCCCTTGGAAAGCGTGCGGATCACCTTTTTGTAAACGTCCTTGATTTTCACGGTCTCGCAGACCTGCGCCAAATGCTCGGCGCGGTTCAACCGGCAGCATTTCAGATCAAAATTAAAGTTCAGATACTCCTCAACCGTCATATCCAAATAAAGCGGCGGTTGCTCGGGAAGATAGCCGATCTGCTTTTTCGCACCAATGGGATCGCGCAAAATATCAATGCCCGCAATGGACGCCTTTCCCGACGTGGAGGAAAGATAGCCCGTTAAAATATTCATTGTGGTGCTCTTGCCCGCACCGTTCGGACCGAGAAAACCAACGATTTCCCCACTCTCAACCTCAAAGCTGATGTCGTCAACCGCGCAATTGGAGCCGTAGTTTTTTACCAGATGTTCGATCTTTATCATGGAAACAAAAAATCCTTTCTCTTACGAATCGCGCTCTCAAAAGAAAAACGCTTCAAAAATCATAATACAAAGTTAATTGTATCATGAAATTATGAACGCGTCATGAATAGGAATAAAAATATCAAAAACTCTTTTGAAAACTGTGTGATGAATCCGTGTAAAACAGAGATTTAAAAACAGATTGTGCACTGCGGCAAAATATTTTTCCCTTTTTTGCATAAACGCGGAACAAGAGGCAAAAATAAAGACAGCAAGGGCAAGCCGACAGCTCCGGTGATGATCGGTAAGTCCGTACGCAAAAGAAAAAGGAGTAATAGCATGTGGAAAAAATGGAAAGAATCTGAATTTTTCAGAAAAATGAAGCAGGTGCGCGTAAACCGTGCGGTCTATCTCTCGGCAATCGTGATCCTGCTCTCTCTTGCTGTTGTGCTTGCCATCACAGCGGCAACCAACCGTGCAAAAAAGAAGCCGCTCGGCGAGGATACAACGCCTGCGGTCACCGAGCCCGTAACCGAGCCCTCTACCCCGCCCGATGACGGCTCCCAACCCACCGTAAAGGACGAAACGCCTCCCCAACTGTCGCTTCCCGCCTCGGGAAAGCTCTCTCAGATCCACAGTGTGGACGTGCAGGTCTTCTCTCAGACCATGAATGATTGGCGCGTTCACCTTGGAATCGATATTGCCACCGAGGAGGGCGCTGAGGTCTTTGCCGCAGCAGACGGAACGGTTTCACAGATCTGGGAGGATCCCATGATGGGCACGTGCATCGCGATCAGTCACACCGGAGATTGCGTCACGGTCTATAAAAATCTTGCGGTCGAGCTCGCGGCAGATCTCAAAACAGGGTGCGAGGTCAAGGCAGGGCAACGGATCGGAACCGTTGGGGATACCGCGCTTCTGGAAATTGCAGAGGAGCCGCACCTGCACATGGAAATGACCGTAAAGGGGCTGGCGGTCGATCCGCTTGAATATTTCAGCTCGGCGGTCATCAAAACGCTTTCCGAGGATACGGCATTTGAAAATGCCGCAGGAAAGTAACAACAGGGGCTGAAAACGGCACAAAAAAGGGGTGTCACAAATGCGGTTGCATTTGTGACACCCCGCCGTTTTTTAAGGGGGGTGAGTACCAAATGCATTTTGTGCATTTGACTCACCCCCTTCGAACGGTTATTCCTGTTCTTTTGCAACGTTCTGTTTTTTTCCGAAATGCAACCGGTCCGCCAAAACGCTCCAGATATTCCCCGCAAGACAAACCGAGGAGAAGAAGCCCGCGAGAATTCCCACGATCAAAGGAAGCGTAAAATCCTTGATGGACGTCACACCCAACAGATATACCATAAAGCAGGTGATAAAGGTTGTCAGTGTCGTGTTCAGCGAACGCAGGAAGGTTTGGCGGACGCTGACGTTGACCACCTCGCCAAAAGCGGTGCCAAGCATTTTGCGACGATTCTCTCGTACGCGGTCAAAAATTACGATGGTAGCGTTGATCGAATAACCGAGAATGGTAAGCAAAGCTGCGATCATATTGATATTCAGCGGAATGCCAAAGATCGAATATGCAAACAGCGTGATCAGTACGTCGTGTGCCAGACAGATCACAGCGGCGATGCCCGAGGCGAGATCAAAGCGGATCGAAATGTAAATGAGCATCAGGATAATTGCAACCACGGTTGCGAGAATCGCGTCACGGCGAAGCTCGGCAGATACCGTTGCGCCTACGTTCGAAGCACTCACAAGCGCGTGCGCCCCCAAACCGAAGCGATCGCGCAGGACATTGTAGACCGCATCTCTTTCGTCCATATCCAATTCGGAGAGCTTCAGGATCACATCCGCTCCATCGGCACGCTGTGCGGACGATACCAAAACGCCGATTGGTGCCCCCTTGGAATCGGTTGCCCCCTTCACGGTTGCAACGATCTCATTCAGCATCTCATCTGAGATCTCGGAGCCGCCCTTCAGCGCCGCCGAAAAATCGATCTGCATCGTGGTGCCTCCCGTGAAATCCACGTCGGGGTTAAAGCCGCGCAATGCGATCGATACACCGCCGAACACAAGCACCGCCGCCAACGCGATCAAAAAATACTTACGCGCGGCAATAAAATGGAAGCGCGAGAGGTGCGACCGCACCCCGGAGTCCGCCTTCGCGGTTTTGCGGCGCGCGCCCCAAAGCCGCAGATTATGGATCTGCATGCCAACCAAGCAATTGAGCAGGAAACGAGTGACAAAAATGGAAAAGATCATGGAAAAGACCACACCGATGCCGAGTGTGATGGCAAAGCCCTGAATAGAACCCGTACCGAAGAAATAGAGCACCACAACCGCAATGATCGTGGTCACGTTGGAATCCAAAATCGCCGTAAGGGCTTTATGGAAACCCGCCTTGAGCGCGGCACGTGTTGATTTTCCGTCGGAAAGCTCCTCTTTGATGCGTTCAAAGATGATCACGTTTGCATCCACTGCCATACCGATCGAAAGAATGATACCCGCGATGCCGGCAAGAGAGAGATTGATATGCAGAATGGAGAGCACCAAACCGACAGAAGCAACATACCCCAGCAGAGAGAGCGCCGAAACAACGCCGGGCAATCGATAGAAAGCCACCATAAAAAGGATAACAAGCAAAAGTCCGATGCCGCCCGCGATCAGGCTGCTGCGCAGCGCATTTGCGCCAAGCGTTGCATCAACCTGCGAGGACTGCTCCACCTTGAGCGCGAAGGGCAACTGTCCCGACGTGATCACGCCCGCCAAAGCGGTTGCGCTTTCACGGTCGAAGCTTCCCGCGATCATAACCGAATCGGTGTCAAGCACCTCGGAAACCTTGGGAGCAGAATAGGTCTCGCCGTCAAGCTTGATATAAATGCTCTTATCGCTGAGTTTGAGTGCCTTTTCGGTTGCGGCACGGAAGGTTTCGCGGTGCTCATCTTTGATCTTGAGTGAAACGAACCATTCGTCAAAGCCATGCCCCGCGTTGCCAAAGCTTGCGGTAGCACGCTCGATTGCCGAGCCGTCCATCACAACGGTGTAGGTCTCGCCGTCCTTCACCTCAAAGGTCAGCTTTGCCGTGGCACTGAGCAGCTTTTCCGCCTCGGTGCCGTTCACCTTCGGAATCTCCACCACAAAGCGGTTGTTGTCGTCCACGGTTACGGTCGCCTCGGTGTAACCGTAAAAATCGAGACGCGCACGGAGCATCGAGCTTACCGTGTTCATCTGCTCGTCCGAAAGCGCGACTCCTTCCGCAACGTCGGGCGCATAGACCAACCGCGTGCCGCCGATCAGATCGAGCCCCAGCGTAACACCGTCATCGGCAAAAACACCGCTGTAGTCCCCGTAACCGAGAACGGCAACCGACGCCAGAATACACAGCACCAAAATTGCCGTGATAAAAGCCATCAGGCTTTGAAATTTCGTTTTCATTTCGTATTTTTCCTTCCCAAATTTCAACATACATCGTATATTATAAACGCAAAGCTGCATTTTGTCAAGTTTTTTTGAAAACACGTTCTTTTGTGGACAATTGAAACCATTGGAACAAAATTGCCCCAAAAAATCGGCTTGTAAAAACCGGGTTGATAAAAAACAAGTCTCCCACCCAAATTAGAGTGAGAGACTTGATAATCTTGTCTGCGCCTACACGATCCAACAATAAAAAGGACAGTGCGTATTCTTTTTTCAATCATAAAAAATTAAAACTTTAAACCGTGTTATAAAGTTATCGTCCCGTTTGAACAATAGACAACACATGAAAAATCTTTGTTCCAGCCATCCCCTTTTTCCATAGAATTCCACTGTTCAACAGTTCCACCGTAGTTAATTCGTTCCAAGTTGATACAGCCTGCAAATGAGTTTTCAAAAATATATTCCATGGCACCAGGAATATATATTTCTCTCAAATTCGAACAATCTTCAAAAATATTTCTTTCAAAGCGATAGGTTTTTTCCGGAATAACAATGGATTCCAAAGCGGTGCAGTTTTTAAAAATGGCTTCTCCTGTTAAAAGGCCATCATTCAAAAACATCACGTTGGTAAGCGATGTACAATTTTCGAAAACCGACGAATTCATAATTACATAATCGCCAAAAACGACTTCCGTTAAACTTGTACAATTTTTAAAAACAGCCGCGCCCATGTTTAAGAATGATACATCACCAAAAAACTCCACCTTAACTAATCCGGTACAATCTGAAAAAGCACCAAAAGAAATCGCCTCTAAGTCTTGTGACATGGTTATTTCCGTTAGGTTAATACACCCTGAAAATGCATACGAATCGATACTCAACAATGATTCAGGGAGAGAAAGGTGAGTTAAGCCGATACAACCGGAAAAAGCATGAGACCCAATTGATAACATTTTTTTGGGAAAAGAAATCGCAGTAAGACGTGTTGCATTTTGAAATGCTGAGCTGTAAATAAAGTTACAACTTTGATCAATTTCCACTTCAGTTGATTCATAGTCCAGGATTTTTATTGCAATAAGATACGGGTTTTCCGCATTTCCAAGATATTTTATTCCATTTTTTACGTTATAGCTCAGATTATCACAACCATCAAAAGCCTCGAAACCTAAGAATAAAATATCGCTTGGAATTGAAATTTTTTCCAATTTTGAACAGTTTTTAAAAAGTTGATGGGAAATTGAAGTAACTCCAGATGGTATTACAACTTGCGTTATTTCAGTGCAATTTGCAAAAGCAGCTGTTTCAAGTATTGTTAAAGTACTTGGCAATGAAAAATTTTTTAAATTTTTACATCCATTGAAAGCATTGCTTTTAATTATAGTCAACGTATTTGAAAAATCAATTTCAATCAAACCCTCGCATCCATGAAAAGCGGATTGCTCAATAATCTGCAAAGAATCGGGAAAAGAAATATTTTTCAATCCTATGCAACCTTCGAACGCAGATATTCCGACAATGTGTAATTGCGGGGGGAGCAACAGCTCCGACAATCCTGAGCAATTAAAAAATGTATGCTCTTCGATAGAACGAAGCCTTGTTTTTGAAAGATCTACGGATTGCAAAGCAGAGCACATTGCGAATGCATAATTACCCAAAAATTCCAAACTATTTGAAAAAGAAAATTCGGACAATTTGGTACAACCTGAAAATGCCCTGTCTCCAATTGCCGTTACACCTTCGGGCAGCTCTAACTTTATTAGATTACGGCAACCATGAAAAGCCTGGTCCCCTATGCTTTTTACTCCATCCGGTATAGAAATCTGTATAAGCTTGGTACACCCTTCAAAAGCAGATGCTTCAATACTTGTCACTGTGGAAGGAATCTCGACAATTTGTAAAAGACGAGATTCTTTGAATGCACCTTCCGGAATGGAATTGCCTTCTCTCAATATAATGTGCGATGCAAAATCAAGCTGGTCTTTGTTTTTCTTATAATATTCGGGAGATGAAATTGTCAAACATACAGAAGACATACTTCCTATTTGGGAAAACCAATTATCTTCTAATGTTTCAACTTCTCCCTCCAAAACAATTCTGGAAAGGCTGCTACAAGCTGAAAATGCGCGTTCCTGTATCAGGACTACATTTTGGGGAATCGTAATCTCGGTTAGCGCACGGCACCCACTAAAAGCATTACTTTTAATGGTTTGAAGTGTTTCCGGAAAGCTAATTGAAAGAAGACTTTCACAATTGGAAAATGCATTTTTTCCAATTTCAGTTATCTCACCAAGAAAAGTAATATGCTCGATGCTTGAACAGTGTTCAAAAGCTTTATCAGGAATAGACGTTGCTTTTGTGATGGTTACAGCTTTAATATTTGTTGGAACATCATACCTAGAGGATAAAGACCTGTTAAAAAGCATGTAGAAACCTGAACTTGATGCGCTTGCAGATTGGAAATTCAAATGGGGGATAGTAAGATCAACAAGACTGGTGCAATCTGCCAATGCTGCAAATTCTATTGTATTAACACTATCTGAAACAACAATTTTTTCAATTGTATTGCAGTTCTTTAAAGCATCTTTTGGAAGTTTTTGCCCACAGATTGTCACAGATTTTAAGGAGCTTGGTATAAAAAGATCGGAAAGGGATTTAGCGGGACCATCGAAAGAAATGGTAACATGTTCAAGATTCTCACAGCCAAAAAAGATTCCAGGAACAATTCCCTTTACATTTTCGGGAACAGTAAGTTCCTTTGCATCTTTTGCTACAGAGAGTACCCAACCGTCACATATAATAAAGTCATCTATATTTTTGCCTATTTGAGGACACCCACTAAAAGAAGACCCCTGCACCGTTATTACGGAGTTGGGAATAGTAATTTCAGAAAGTTGGGAACAATTTTTAAAACAATCTTCACAGATGGATAGTAATGTGTTTGGAAGTGAGATTTTTTTCAGAGAAGAGCAATTTTGAAAAGCACCGGCACACAGAGTTTTTTGTTGTCCATCAATAATAATCTCGGTAAGATAAGAACAATTGGCAAAGGCATTGTCAGCTATACATTCTCCGCCTGTAACAGTTACTTTTTTTAGCGATTTTGGAATAACATCGTTTACGTTTTCATAAACATGAAAATCAAAATAATACGCCAAACGATCGAAGCGATCTACTCCTGATTGATTTTCTAAAAAGGGGATCGTGATTTCTTCCAAAGAATTGCATTTCATAAATATTCCGCGTCCAATGTTGGAAATGTCTTTAGGAAGATGAATTTTTTTCAGTGATGTACATCCCCCAAAGGCCTGATCCCCAACAGTTGTCAAGCTTTCAGGAATTGATACATCTTCAAGTGACGTGCAAGACGAAAAAGCTTTTGCTCCAATAGCTGTCAGTGTCTCGGGGAGAAAAATTTTTTTAATAGAGGAGCAATTTCCAAATGCATAATCTGGGAGTTCGGAGATGCTTGTTAGAGAAACCTCTTGCAGTGAATCAGGAACTGAATTTGTATCATTGATGAATAAATCGTGGTTCGAAGAGTAATCTACAATTTCATTATGGGCTGTTTCGAAAAGAAGATTAAACGAAGTTCTTTCAGGGGTTTGTTGACTGGATCCAAGAACAGGAATCGTTAGTTTTTGGATAAAGTCGCAACCTGCAAAAGCGCCCTGCATAATCCGCGTAACCGAATCAGGAATAACAACCTCAGCTTCTTTTTTTCCTACTGCATACTGAAAAAAAGTCGTGCCGCTTTTATCGTACAGGTCTCCTTCAATTGATGAATAAATGTTGTTTTCTTCAGACACACCGATTTCAGTTAAAGAAATACAGCCACTAAACACACCGGATCCGATGTAAGAAACAGCAGATGAAAGAGAAATATTTGAAAGCGCACTACAATTCTTAAACGCAGAATTGTCGATTTTTATAATAGAATCCGGAATTGTAATTTTAGATAATTTTTCACAATTGGCAAAACCGTATTCAAGGATTTGTGTGACGGGCATATCGTTGATTGTTTCGAGAATTGTAAGTTCGGTAAGAGAATTCAAAACATAGGGACGAACATAGTAATCAAAAGGTTCGTATTTTTTATTATTAAACTCATAATAAGATTTTAGGTTTACTTCAATAGAGGTTGTTGAATCGGAAGAAATTTCGGAATCATATGGAGCATAATGGCAACCTAAAACACCAACACCGTAAGTACCATCATCAAGTAAACGGTAGAAAAGACCAGCCTGCTTCGTATCTATCTCTTGAGTATAACCATCCTCATATGTAACTGTTACAATATTTTCATTAACCTGAACATCGGTCACTTTTATAATTTTATTTTTTGATGGTTCTACGGATGAACAACCGATAAAAAGTGTCAAACATAAAAGCAGCACTAAATAAAGATAAAAAGTATTAGAACAAAACTTTTTCACGATTTTCATTGTAGAAATCCTCCTAAACGCTAAATTAAATTTGAACATCCTGACTCCCATATATAGCCGAATTTCCTATGTTTCTCATCCCACTTTATTATACAACATATTCAACATAATGTCAACAAACATTTAATTGAAGATACCGCCATTTTAAAAACACGTTCTTTTGTAAATGCACACGGCACCGATACAGCCGCTTTGGAAAAATGCGGGGATTTGCATGTCCCTTTAGCATAAAGGTCTTGATTTTTTAATAAATATTTGGTATAATCAAAAAAAATGAACTGTGAGGTCCTCCCATGAATCCATTTACGCACCACACCCCTTATGATTTTGACCCGATCTTTACGAAAATCGGCAAAGAAGCCATGCTCATCAGCGCGGCGGCCGACGGTTGCGCCAATACAATGACGGCAAGCTGGGGCGGTTGCGGCGTGCTTTGGAATAAACCGATCGCGATCTGCTTTATCCGTCCGCAACGCCACACCTTTTCTTTTACCGAGCAAAGCGAATTCTTTTCGCTCGCGTTTTTCGGTGACACGCACCGCGAGGCACTTGCCTTTTGCGGTACGAAAAGCGGACGCGACTATCCCGATAAATTCGCGGCAGCAGGACTGACGTGTGCCTACACCGAGGACGGGATCCCCTACCCTGACGAAGCGAAAGAGGTTCTGATTTGCCGCAAGATCTACGTTACACGCATGAAAAAAGAGGAGTTCCTCGACCCCTCCTTGCTGGCGCACTATCCCATCGACGACTTCCATCAGGTTTACGTGGGAGAAATTGTGGACGTGCTCAAAAGATAACGCAGGCATGCGAAAAAGCGCGAAGAAAACGAAAAAAAATTTGAGCGCTTGCTCTTGACAACCGACACGTTTTGTATTATAATATTGGTGTTCTGAGGAACGCCGATATCGCAGATGTAACTCAATGGCAGAGTGTCCGCTTCCCAAGCCGAATACGCGGGTTCGATTCCCGTCATCTGCTCCAAACGAAAAGACCGCCATAAAGGCGGTCTTTTCGTTTGGAGCTGTTGATGGACGCGAGAATCCGTCTTCAAGCCGCAATCCAACAATGCCCTGCTCCCCCGCTTCATTCGGCTTGTTCACGCGTCGCATGCGGCGCGTTTGGGTTCAGATTCCCGTCGTCGGCAGTGCCGCCTTTGTGGCG
>SVTW01000025.1 GCA_015063585.1 Oscillospiraceae bacterium | reverse complement strand
TCGACGGCAAAGCAGTCGAAAATTGCGGTGTTTAGCCGCAAAGCAAAAACGTCGGGGGTGAGTACCAAATGCATTTTTGCATTTGACTCACCCCCTTTTTTTTGATATTGACAAGAAATGGTGGTTTGTTGTCACACGGTATGAAAATCGATCGGATCAAAGGAATCCACACATGCCTTCACAATTGCGAGCTCCCTGTCTGTGATCGGCTCATCAAGCGGACAGAACGCGTGATCCGCAACGCTTTTTCCAAGCAAACAACGGTACCAAAGCAAACCAAGCGCATAGCGTCCCAAGCCGAGAGAGGCATGAAAGGTATCCCGATGAACCTTGGGGATCCCGCTCGAACACAGCTTTGCAAACAGCTCTCCCGAAGGAATGATGCCGTTTGCGCATACGTGTTTGGCGGCAATTTCATATGCTTGCTTAACGTCTGCCATCATACTCTGCGGAGTTGGATAGCCCGCTATTTCAAGCAAACGGTGAGAGCCCTCCTCATATGCCCAGGTTTGGTGGATCACCAGCTTCGCGTGCGGTTGCATGCGGCGCACGTAGGCAGCAAGCTCGCTCAAATAGGGTTCATAGGTTGCGGCTTTGGGAGAGAGAGGACTTGCCTGCTGGAGCGTGATCACATCCCATTCACGGCTGAGAAGCGCCTCCTTTATACTGACAAAAAAGCCTGTTTGATGTCCGTTACACTCAAGCTGATAGTCGGCTTTGTCTCCAAGCATATTGCGATAATGACGCTCTAAGGAGCAGCCTCCGATATAAAGGTTAATCACCTCTATTTTCTCATGTTCTGCCCGCGCAAGATCGTGCAGATAGCGCGTGGCATCCTGTGAAAAACTGTTTCCGATTGCAAGGACCTTCATGGTGCGTCTCCTTATTTTCTATGATTTCCGATCTCTTTGTTTGGAAGAGAGCGGATATGGGAAAAGGTTTCTCGCTCCCCACGATCGGCAAGCATGGTGAGCCATTCCTCCAATAGATCCGCGGTGCGGGGGTGCATTTTTATACGCGCATTTCCGCGCTTGTAATATTCGAGAGGGTGCGCGTCGGTATAATTCTTTCCCTGATAGATCTTGCTTGCCGCCACACGGTCACAAAACATCTCCTTGATATATCGGATCGGCATGGGAACAGGCTCGTAAAGCTTGGTCTTGGGGTTGAGATCGTTCCAATATTCAAAATGGTGACGGTTGCGCCCCTTGTGGTGAAGCCACGCCGCCGAATATCCGAAAAGCTCGCGTTCCCGCTCGTTCGGGCTGCGCGTGCCTTGATAGTAACGCGCACCCGCTAAAAATTCGGTGGGACCGTATTTGGAGAGATCATGAAAAAGCCCTTGCCAGCCAATGCCCGCGCGAAAACAGTGCGCGATGACGCGGTGGCGGTGCTTGGTGATCGTGTAAAAATGGCGGAATGGATGTGGCATATATATAAATTTCCTTATCAAAATCTTTTTTATATTATAGCACGATCGGATGAAAAAGTCAATTTTGAAACAGAAAATTTTACGAAAAAGCAGTGGGCAAACCTAGAATCGCATTTGTCCACTGCTTTGATATAGGTTGGTTATGATCTGCGCTGTTCGATCAACCACAATTCATCGATTGTACACCAATTATAGGGGAACCAATAAACAACCGTCTTTTCATAATCCCCATTTAAGAGCCGCTTGTTCCAAACGACAATCTTGTAAACGCGCGCAGAGTACACCTTGGTCCCTCCGTCATCATAAACCCCTTCGGGAATCGGAACAAAGAGATAGAGTGCCAAAATGACTACGACCAAAATAATGATGAATGTTTTTCTTGACATTGTAAAAATCTCCTTTTCTTAATTCGTTTTCGGGCTCAACTTTATTGTACCATAAAAATAAAAAAAGGAAAGTAGCTTTTTCCATTATTTTCTTTTTCGTTACACTCATTTTACATTTTGAATAATTTTTATACATTTTTTTGTCATATTTATAGCAAAAGAGAGAGCAAAATAAACGTTTTGCCCTCTCTTACTCAATTTTTAAAGTAAAATACAGATCAGCCCGTTGCTTCCCTCGTTGATGATGCGCTCCAACGTTTCGGAAAGACGCTTCCGCGATTCATCGGGCATGTGGTCAAGCTTGGTGTGCAGTCCCTCGTTGACCAGCTCATAGAGTGACTTTCCAAAGAGGTTTGACGCCCAGATGCTCTTGGGATCCTCCTCAAACTCGCGAAGCATATAGCGAATCAGATCCTCGGACTGTTGCTCGGTTCCCACAATCGGGTTGATCTCGGTTTCAATATTGGCGCGGATCATATGAACCGACTCTGCCGCCGCGCGCAATCGCACGCCGTATCCGCCGCTCTGTTTGACGATCTTCGGCTCCTCCAAGTGCAGGTCCTCTACGTCGGGCATAACGATTCCGTACCCCTTTTCATTGACCTCCTCAAGTGCCTCGGCTACTTTATCGTATTTTGCCTTGATTGCCGAGAGCTCCTGCATGCGTGCGATCAACTCACGCTCTCCCGCGATCTCCATGCCTGTCAGCTCACTGATTACGCTATAATACAACCCTTCCTGCATAAACAGCGTCATTCGGGCACAGCCGTTGCCAAGATCCAGCAGATCAAGCCGAATGGAATCCACGTATTCGTTCTCACACATCTGCTCAAAAGCCGCACGAACGTCACCAATTTTATGGACCTGCTCGGCACAACGGCGCAAAGAGTTCTCGATCGAGGCACGGATCCGGTGCGGTTCATCCAGGGCATTCATCCATTCGGGCATCCGAACGCTGACCTCGCTGACGGGAAACTCTTCCAATACCAGCCCGAGAATATGACGGATGTCCTCGGCGTCAAGATCCAAACAGCTCACAAGTGCCACGGGAACGCCATATTTTTCCTCCAAGGCATATGCCAATTCGCGTGCGGATTCGGACGCGGGAATCGCGGAATTGAGAATGATCGCAAAGGGCTTACCGATCTCCTTGAGTTCACGCACAATCCGCTCCTCAGCTTCCACGTAGGACTCTCTCCCGATCTCACCGATCGAGCCGTCGGTTGTGACGAGCATGCCGATCGTGGAGTGCTCGGTAATCACCTTATGCGTTCCCATCTCAGCCGCCTCCACAAAGGGCATGGCTTCCTCACGCCACGGCGTACGCACCATGCGCGGCTGCCCGTTTTCCACCCCGCCCATTGCCTCGGGGATCAGATATCCTACACAATCGATCATGCGTACTCGCATCTGCGCGTTGTGATCGAGCACGATCGGAACGGCGTCCTCGGGAATGAATTTCGGTTCGGTCGTCATAACCGTTTTCCCTGCCGCTGATTGCGGCAATTCGTCGCGCGCACGCTCCTTGGAATAGCCCTCCCCCATATTGGGAAGCACCACAGACTCCATAAACCGTTTGATAAAGGTTGACTTTCCGCTTCGAACGGGTCCTACTACGCCAACGTAGATATCTCCCCCCGTGCGTTCCGCAATATCCTTGTAAATTGAATGTTCAGGCATTATAAATCCTCCCATATATTTCACGTTGGTAAAATATATGGGAGGGTTGTTTTTTTTAGAACCAAAAAGGGGTTATCCTTAAAAAAGTTGAACGAGGAAAGCCGCCAGGCATGCCGCGAGTGAAACCAAGATCAGGGAGCAGTTGCAGTAGGCAAGGATCATTGCCACCGCCAGACCTACCGTTGCGGCAATCAGACTTCCCGTACTGTAAAAGATAGCGGGAAAGGTCATTGCGGCAAGTACCGCATAAGGAATATAGTAAAAGAAGCTTCTCGCAAAGCGCGATGTAATTTTTCGGCGAAATACGGTAAACGGAATCATACGCACAAGATAGGTGGTAACCGCCATCGCCAGCAGATACCAAAGGACCTCGATTCTCATTGCGGCACCTCCCCGTCAGCAGGATCACACGGCGCATCGTGATCCTCGTCGATCGGACGTAAAATTGCCATCACCGCAGCCGCAACAATGGCACAGATGATAATGGAAAAACCGTCCGAGATCCAATTCAAAAACGGTGCAAACGCAATACCGCAGCTCAGCGCCGCCGCAATCAAAACAACGGCAAGCAAGCCTCGGTCGCGGCGTGTGGGAGGCAGGATGATTGCAATAAACATGGCATAGATCATAATTCCCATTGCGGTTCGCAGCATTTCGGGAAAGATCTGCCCCGCCAAAGCCCCAAGCAGCGTACCACCTGCCCAACCGATATAAGGTAATGTCATCAAGCCGTAAAAATAGGTGGGTCCCACGGGATATGGCTTTGACGCGGCAACCGCAAAGATCTCATCGGTCAATCCGAAGGACATAAGCAATCGGTGGCGTGTGGTACATTTGGGGTCAAGCCGTTGCGTAAGCGTGATTCCCATGAGAGAATACCGCAGATTGATCACAAGCTGTGTCAGAATCATTTCCAGAATGGTGCCCGCCGCAACGATCACCGTAACACCTGCCACCTGTCCTGCCGACGTCAGATTGGTCATGGAAATGATCAGCGCTTCCAGAACACGTAACCCCTCTCCAACCGCGGAAATACCAAAGCCGAACGATACCGAAAGATAGCCAAGACCTATGGGCAATCCGTCACGAACACCGTCCATATATCGGTACGGTGACGCCTGATTAGACATAAAAAAAGCCCCCTTCTTTTTGGAGTTATCCATATTATATCATTCTGTGCTTCAATTGTCAAGGAATGCAGAGATATTTTTTTAATTCTTTGTCTTTTTTTGAAAAAAAGGTTTACAAAATGTCGAATCTGTGGTATACTGTTAGGCGGTGATACACGAACGGCAGGTCTGCGTTGGTGACAAATGAATACCCTTTTTCACTACGCAAAGATCGTTCCGTGTATTGTTCGGCATCTTTGCCTTCTTTTTATATTTGGTCTTTGCGGCGATATTGCCGTACGGATATAAAAATTTTTTTGGGAGGAAAGTCCAATGAAACTCGTCTACCAAATCCATGAAAAGCCCCCCTTCTCAAAGAACCTGATTTATGCGTTCCAGCAGGTGTTGGCAATCATGGCGGCAACCATTCTCGTTCCCGCGCTCATCAATAGCAATGTTGATGTGATTGCACATTTTTTGGGTAAGTCCCCTGAGATGTCCCAAGCGGCTGCTATGTTTGGCGCAGGTATCGGCACACTTGTTTACGTCCTGTTCACCAAAGGTAAGAGCCCCGTATTCCTCGGCTCATCCTTCGCATTCATTCCCTCTATGGCAGCTGCATTTGCAGGTGCTATTTCGATCTCGCTCGGTTATCTCGGCTTGATCATCGGCGCGATCTTTGCAGGTCTCGTTTACGTTCTGCTCGCCGTTGTTGTAAAATTTGTTGGCGTTAAGTGGATCGCGAAGCTGATGCCCGCAGTTGTAATCGGTCCCGTTGTTGCGGTAATCGGTATCTCGCTCTCGAGCAGTGCAATTGGAAACTTGAACACTGCAGATGCAGGAGGGTCGGCATATGCCGCTGTTGCATGCGGTTTGGTTGCGCTCTTTGTTACGATGCTGACCTCTACATACGCCCCCAAGAACATTAAGCTGATTCCCTTTATCATCGGTATCCTCGCAGGCTACGCGCTGGCACTCGTGCTCACCGTTATTGGTGAAGTAGCCGCTATCAAAGAGCTTTTGGTTCTTGATTTTGCCCCCTTCAAGGCTTTGGTTGACGACGGCGTGAAGCTTGACACCTTCGTTGCGCTCCCCGATTTCACCTTCCTTGCTGCCGCTAAGGGCTTTAAGGACCTCACTCCCGCATATTTCCTCACCATTTTTGTGGCTTACGCGCCCGTTGCATTTGTTGTTTTCGCAGAGCACATTGCCGACCACAAGAACCTCTCCACCATCATTGACAAGGATCTGCTTGAGGATCCCGGTCTCGACAAGACCCTCCTCGGCGACGGCGTTGGTTCGATCGCAGGCGCAGTCTTTGGCGGTTGCCCCAACACCACCTACGGTGAGTCGGTTGGTTGTGTTGCAATCAGTGGAAATGCATCGACCAGCACGATCACGCTGGCTTCCCTGCTTTGCATTGTAATGTCGCTCATTTCTCCCTTCGTTGCATTTCTCGATTCGATTCCCACCTGCGTTATGGGCGGTATCTGCATCGCGCTCTACGGCTTTATCGCAGTTTCGGGTCTGAAGATGATTCAAGGAGTGGATCTTTCCAAGAATCGCAATCTCTTTACCGTTTCGGTTATTCTGGTTGCCGGTATCGGTGGCCTTGCCCTCACCTTTGGTAAGGTTACGATCACCGCGGTTGCATTTGCGCTGATTCTCGGTATCATTACAAATATTGTGCTCTCGAAGGAAAAGGACGAAGCTTAATTCTTTTCGATTATACCCGAAAAGGGGGTGAGTCAAATGCAAAAAATGCATTTGGTACTCACCCCCGACGTTTTTGCTTTGCGGCTAAACACCGCAATTTTCGACTGCTTTGCAGTCGAAAACCGCAAATTCCGCGCTACAAAAAAGCCTACCGTCGGCTTTTTTGAGCAGAGGCTGCGCCAATGACGCAGCCTCATTTCTGATTTTCAATATTTTAATTCTTTTTGACCGCAAAATATCCTTGCGGGTGTGAGCAGGTGGGACAGATCTTAGGAGGCTCTTTTCCTTCTACAACGTATCCGCAGTTGAGACAGATCCACTTTGTGGTGGGATTGTTCGAGGTGAACATCTCACCGTTTTTGATTTTCGAAAATGCGTTTCGATAATTTTCCTCATGCTGCTTTTCGATGCTTGCAACGCGCGAAAACAGATCGGCAATGACCTCAAAGCCTTCCTCGCGCGCGGTCTTTTCAAATTCGGCATACATGCTGGACCATTCAAAATTCTCACCCGTTGCCGCCGCGTCGAGGTTGCGTTCGGTTCCCGACCATCCGCCAAGATAGCGGAACCAGATCTCCGCATGCTCCATTTCGTTTGCCGCCGTATCGCGGAAAAGCTGCGAGACCTCTACAAACCCGTCCTCCTTTGCCTTTTTCTCAAACCACTTGTATCGCAAATATGCCTGCGATTCACCGCTGAGCGCTGTGTGAAGGTTTCGCTCGGTTTGCGTTCCGACGATGTTTTCGGCAAAAACGCCGCTTTTTGTGTATCCTGCCATCTTCTTTTCCTCCAAGAAAAAATTGTGGGATCCCCCGATAGCGAGTGTATCCCACAAAAAATTCCGTTATTCACTTTTCTCGGTATTTGCCCGCGTTTTCTGTAAAGCTTCCCACTCCGAGCGCAAAATCGAACAGATCCCAACGTTTACATATGAGCCCTTGATCAGCATGCCCTCCCGCATGATGCCCTCAAACGTCATACCAACCTTTTCCATGACGCGGCGCGATCGCTCATTCCCTTCAATATACTTTGCCTCCACGCGGTGGAGCTTGAGATCATGAAAGGCATAATATAAAACGCGCGTCAGGGCTTCTGTGGCAATTCCCTTTCCCCAATAGGAGGGATTGAGAACATACCCTACCTCTGCGCTGTCCGCGGCGCAGTTGAAGGCGGTGAAGCCACAGGTACCAACCATTTTGCAATCGGGTTCGTAGATCACAGCCCAATCGTAAAACATTCCCGCGGCATAACGATTACCCAGGTATTGCAGATATTCACGCGTATAGTGACGGTCGGGGTGCGGGTACCATGTCAGATATTTCGTCACGTCGGGACGGCTCGCATATTCGTACATATCCTCGGTGTCGGCAACCATCATGCGCCTGAGCGTGAGGCGAGGGGTCGTCAGCTCGGGCAAATGGGAAAAGACGCGGTAAATTTTTTCCTTCTTCATTCTGTCACAAATTCCTTTTCGGTTCTTCTTCCTATATTATAATGAAAAAAGCCTCAAAAAGCAACAGTTTTTGAAAAAAACAGAAAAGTATTTTCGCATCTCTCTTTTCTTTTCCCAAAAAACATGTTATAATATAAGAACGGATGCTTTCCGAACACGGCAGAAGGGAGAACGACGGTGGATTTTATCATGCATGACATATTATCGGGCGAGCTGATCCCCGTTCTTTTGGGTATCTCTGCCGAAGCACATGAAACAGCACATCGCATGTACCGCGAATACGGCGTCCTCTCCCATGTTTTCTGTTCCCGCGTTCCTTTGGCAATGCGATTCAATTTGTGTATGAAATTTCACATGATCCGCCATACTGCCCATGAACAGCTCATGCTTCGCGCGTTGATTGACTTTGCAGAACAGCTCGGGAATGCCGATGTGATCCTGTATTTGATCCCCTGCACCGAGCCCTTTGCCAATTTTGTTTGGCAGCATAAGGATCTTTTGGAGCGGCGCTTTGTGATCGCGGACCGCCCTGAAATGCTCCGCGTATGGTTTGGCGAGGAAACACAAAAAATTGCAGGTAAGGAGGAAATAACATGAAACAAAGCCCACTTTTACTCGGTGTTTTGGGTGGACTCGGTCCCATGTCTACCTTCTATTTCTGTGAGCTTCTGACCGCTCACACCAAGGCAACCTGCGATGCCGATCATATCGATATGCTGATCAGCAGCCACGCATCTACCCCCGACCGTACCGCTTTTATCCTTGGAAAAAGCGAGGCGGATCCGCTCCCCGTTATGCAAAAGGAGGCAAAGCGTCTCACCGACGCGGGAGCCGCACTCCTTGTGATCCCCTGCAATACCGCGCATTATTTTTACGACGGCCTGCGCGCAGCCGTCCACGTTCCGATCCTGAATATCATTGAGGAGACCGTGCGCCATCTTCACGCCAACCGTGTCAGCCGTTTTGGTCTGCTGGCAACCGAGGGAACGGTTGCCTCGGGTGCCTATCAACGCTTCAGCGACCCGCTTGGCATGACCTGCCTGACCCCCACGGAGGAGGAGCAACAGGTCATTTCCCGCATCATTTACGACGAGGTAAAGCAAAATAAATCGGTGAATTGGAATGATTTTTTCAAAATTACCGATGCCATGCGCGCGCGCGGCTGTGAGCGTTTGATCCTTGGTTGCACCGAGCTTTCGTTGCTGAAACGAGCAGGTCTTGACGACAGCGTTTTTGTGGACTCACTTGAGGTATTGGCATACCAAACCATACGCGCATGCCATAAAACTCCGATCGGATTTCCCGTCAGCTTCGCGCAATCGGAGGTGCTATCGTGAGGCTTTCCGACCTGATCCAAGGGCTCCTTCCCCCTCTTGAGCGGCTCGCATTTGACCCTGACATCAAACGTGTGACCGAAAATTCGAAAAAAGCCGATGTCAACTCGATTTTTGTATGCATACGGGGGGCTAATACCGATGGGCATCGCTATGCCGACAGCGCATATGCCAACGGGTGCCGTGTTTTTATCGGTCAAGCCGATCTTGCATTGCCTGCCGACGCGCTTTATGTTCGGGTTGAAGACCCGCGCCGTGTACTTGCCCTGCTCGCATGCCGCATTGCCGACATGCCGTCTCAAAAGCTTCACGTGATCGGCATCACGGGAACAAAGGGGAAAACCACCACTGCCCAGCTTTTGGCGCATATTCTCAATCAATGCGGTACCCCCTGCGCCTATATCGGTACGAGCGGGATCTCCTATGCCAATGTTCATATTGCAACAAAAAACACAACGCCCGATGCGGTTACGCTCCAAGAAACGCTTTCAGAGATCCGGAAAGCGGGGATTCAAACGGTTGTGATGGAGGTTTCCTCCCAAGCCATGCTTCAAAGCCGTGTGGACGGCATCCACTTTCGTACGCTGATCTTTACCAATCTCTCTCCCGATCACATCGGAGAGAATGAACACCCCGATTTTGAAAACTATAAGGCATGCAAGCACCGCCTGTTTACTGACTTTGACTCCGAATCGGTGATTTTCAATGCCGACGATCCCGCAAGCTGCGACATGCTCCGCGATTGCCCTGCTAAAATCCGTATTTCATGCTCGGAGACCGACCATCGAGCGGATTTTCGAATTGGGTCGGTCACCCTTCTTCGGGATACCCACATGTGGGGCGTTTCCTGCAACGTCTTTGCAAAAAACACCTCTTCTTCCGACAAGCTGGAACTTCCTCTCATCGGTCGCTTCAATGCCAAAAATGCACTTTTGGCTCTGGCAACCGCTCATCGCGTGTTTGGAATCCAGGTTTCCAATGCTTGTTACGCACTGAAAACGGCAGCCGTGGAAGGGCGCTCGGAGCTGATCCCGCTTCCAAACGGAGCCTGTGCTGTAATTGACTATGCGCATAACCGCGCGAGCATGGAAAGCTTACTGCGCTCCTTGCGAGAATATGCGCCCCGCCGGCTGATCGCGCTCTTTGGCTCTGTGGGAGAACGCTCACAGATGCGCCGCCGGGAGCTCGGAGAGGTTGCGGCATCTTTATGCGATCTTTGTATTCTCACCTCCGACAACCCGGGAACAGAGCCGCCCGAGCAGATCATCCACGAAATTGCCGAGGCTTTTGTAAGTTCTCCTGTTCCCTGTTTGAAAATTCCGGATCGCGCGGAAGCGATCCGCCATGCGATATCGGTAACGCAAAGCGGCGACATTTTAGCGCTTGCCGGAAAGGGACACGAAACGTATCAACTCATTGGAAAAGAGAAGCTCCCTTTTTGTGAAAGAGAGATTCTGCTTGACGCGATCAAAATTTTAAAATAGGTATAACCTCGCATATGTTTTTCCTTTGAAAAAGCGGAGGGAGTCGAATGAGAAAACACATTCGACTCCCTCCGTACTTTTCGCAAAGCGATTTTCAGAAATCTGAATATTTTATTCTACCGTTACCGATTTTGCAAGATTACGCGGACGGTCAATATCACAGCCACGCAAAGCGGCGGTTTCATAGGCAAGCAGCTGAACCGCTGTAAGCGACGCAAAGAGGGTTGCCGCCTCGGACTTTGTAGGAAGTAAAATCACTTCGTCTGCCGAATGTCCGGGGTCGCGTGCGTCTTGGCGACAAATCAAAATCACATATGCGCCACGGCTTCGAACCTCGCGCACGTTACTTTCGGTCTTATCGTAAAGTGCTTCCTCGGTGGAGATTGCTAATACCGGAGTGTCCTGCTCAATCAACGAAATGGTGCCATGCTTCAATTCCCCTGCCGCATATGCCTCGGCATGAATGTAGGAAATTTCCTTGAGCTTGAGCGCTGCCTCTTGCGACATTGCGTAATCAAGTCCGCGTCCGATATAGAACACGTGATCCTTTTGGGCAAGTCGCTTGGACATCTCACGCAAGGTCTCGGTTTTCTCCAGCATTTCGGTAATGGCTGTCGGCGCGTCCTCCGCAACACTGCGCACCAGCTCACGCGCCTCTTCATCGGAAATTCTTCCGCAAGCATGCGCGATTGCCGCCGCGATCATATAGAGCACGGAAACCTGCGTGCAATATCCCTTTGTTGTTGCAACTGCGATTTCGGGTCCCGCATAAGTATAAACACGGTAATCTGCCTCACGCGCAATGGTGGTTTCAACCGCATTGACGATCGCAAGCGTGGGAAGCCCCGCTGATTTCGCATACCGAAGCGCGGCAAGGGTGTCGGCAGTCTCACCCGACTGCGAGATCACAACAACAAGCGTTCCGTCTACCGCGATCGGAGGATGATAACGGTATTCCGACGCAATATAGGATGCCGCGGGAACCTTTGCAACGCGTTCGAGCACCGAACCGCCCACGAGACCTGCGTGCGTTGCCGATCCACAAGCTACGATTTGAATATTTTTTACCTGCTTCCAGAAATCAGAAGATATTCCGTCTGCCTCAAAGCTCGGCAACCCGTTTTTGATACGCGGAGATACCGATTTAACGATTGCCTCGGGCTGTTCGTGGATCTCCTTGAGCATAAAATGCTCAAATCCGCTTTTTTGCGCCGATTCGGGTGTCATTGAGGTAATACTCCATGTGGGCGAGCACCACGCGTCCGCCGCTCCGCAAAGTGCTGCCTCGGTAGCGGTCAGTCGTGCGATCTCCCCTTCTTTGAGAATGTGGTATTCTCTTGTGAAGGGCAAAAGTGCCGTCATGTCGGAGGCAAGATAGAAGCCGTCCTCCCCTTTGGCAAGGATCAGGGGGCTTCCCGAACGAATTGCCCAAACCTCTCCCGGATGGTCGTCAAACAGAATACCAAAGGCATAAGAACCCGTCATCTGCGCGGTCGCGGTCCGAATCGCGGTCAACGGGTCGTTGCATGCATCATAGGCGGCGTTGAGAACGGCGGCGGCAACCTCCGTGTCGGTTTCGGAGAGGAAGGAAACCTTTGCTCTGCTGAGCATCTCCTTAAGCTCTTTGTAATTTTCAATGATCCCGTTATGCACCAATACCACACGACCCGCACGGTGGGGATGCGCGTTGGTATCCGACGGACCACCGTGTGTTGCCCAGCGTGTATGTCCGATCGCGCACTGGCTCTCAGACAGCTTTTGCTGTGTCAAACGCTCCTCCAGAGCACCGATTCTGCCCTTGCATTTCACGGTTTTAACACCAAGCTCGGTCCTGGCGGCAATACCGACCGAATCGTATCCGCGATATTCAAGAACCGAAAGACCTTTTGTAATTTTCGGGATCGCGTTTGCGCTTCCCGTATAACCAATAATTCCACACATAATCAATCTCTGCGGGGGTTGCCCTCGGGCATAACGAACAAGACGCCGACTCTGATCCGCGTCCGCGCTTCCGGAAAAGCAACCCCTTCCCTTTCATTCATGTAATTTGGGTATCACAAAAAAACCATCTCCCGCATGCTTTTTTCACATGGGATGGCAATACCCTTGATTCAATTTATGACAGGGATTGTTTTGCGGTTACCCGCATATTTGACCTGCTGTTCACGATGCCGTTCGGCACCGGAGAAGCATCCGCCGAATGTTCGATCACTTCTCTCCTCGTTAACCGTTTCTTTCACGTCCGCGAAACGGTCTGGCGCTATCATTACCCTGATTTTCGGGTGGCTTTTTCAGTTTCTATTCAGAGGCGCTGAGTGGCATGCTTACCGCTTCTTTTTTTGTACGATGCAGTCGCGTGCCTTGTAAATGCTGTTTGCGGGGACGTACCCGCGTACGGGTGAAAGCGGATAAATATTGGAGTGGCTGCCGATCACAGTGCCCGGATTGAGCACACTGTTGCAACCGACCTCTACAAAATCGCCAAGCATGGCTCCAAATTTCTTTTTTCCCGTTTCGATGCGTTCATCACCCAAGTTAACCGACACGAGCGTTTTGTCGCTCTTGACGTTAGACGTTACTGCCCCCGCGCCCATGTGCGATTTGTAACCGAGGATCGAATCGCCGACATAATTGTAGTGCGGTACCTGCACACCGTCAAAAAGAATGCAGTTTTTGAGCTCGGTAGAGTTTCCTACCACAGCTCCCGCGCCAATGATCGCCGACCCGCGCACAAACGCGCAATGGCGAACCTCTGCGCCCTCGCAAACGATACAAGGTCCGCCTAAAAACGCCGTGGGTGCAACGCTTGCGCTCTTTGCCACCCACACATTTTCTCCTACGCGGTCGTAAAGCTCCTCCGAGAGCGTTTTCCCGATCTCAAGAATAAAATCCGAGATCGAGGAAAGCGCCTCCCAGGGATATGTGAACCGTTGCAGAAGCGGATAAGCGATCGAATGCTCCGGATACGCGTAAAGTGACGCGACCGTGATTTGTTCCATCTTCTTTTCCATGTGTTTTTTCCTTGTGTTTTGGAATTGTTCTCGGTTTTGACGCCAATCAGGCAAGTCCCTCTGCGCGAATGACCTCCAGGACCTCATCGGTCAGTTTTGCGCAAAGCCCCTCGGTTGTTGCCTCTACCATCACGCGTACAACAGGCTCTGTTCCGCTTTCGCGAAGCAGAATGCGACCGTCGCGTCCCAACTGTTGACGAACCTTCTCCACACTTGCCTGCACAGCCGCGTTATTGCGCACCGCCGCCTTATCGGCAACGCGGATATTGCGCGTGACCTGCGGAAGCATGCGAACCGGCTCAGCCAGCTTTGAGAGCGATTGTTTCGATGCGATCACGGCTTCCATGAGTTTGAGTGCAGTCAAGATTCCGTCACCTGTGGTTGCGTATTTGGAAAGAATGATATGCCCCGACTGCTCCCCGCCCAAGCAATGTCCATTTTGTTGCATGTTCTCATAAACGTAGCGGTCGCCAACCGTGGTTTGCTCGTAGGCAATGCCTGCCTCGTCGAGCGCGCGGTAAAGACCGAGATTGGACATCACGGTTGTCACCACGGTGTTGTTGGAAAGCGCGTCATTTTGCTTGAGATAGCAGGAGAGGATATAGAGGATATGGTCGCCGTTTACAACCGTTCCGTTTTCGTCTACCGCGATACAGCGGTCAGCGTCGCCGTCAAAGGCAAAGCCGAGGTCAAGACGGTTTTCCCGAACGTATTTTGCCAGTGCTTCGATATGGGTAGAGCCTGCCTCCAGATTAATGTTGAGTCCGTTGGGACTTGCATTGATCGTGTAGGTTTTGGCACCCAATGCGTCGAACACGCTTTTGGCGATCATCCATGCGCTTCCGTTTGCGCAATCGAGACCGACACGGAATTGCTTGAAGGAATAGCGTGAGAGCGAGATCAGATATCCGATATAGCGGTTTCTGCCCGCCGAATAGTCCACGATCTGACCAAGCTCAGCACCTGTAGCAAACGGAATATCGGGCGTTGTGATGCCCAATGCCTCCAAATTGCCGTCCAGATAAAGCTCGATCTGTTCAATCGTTTGATCGTCGATCTTCTCGCCATACTGATTTACAAGCTTGATTCCGTTGTCATAGTAGGGGTTGTGGCTTGCGGAGATCATAATTCCGCAATCAAAATCGTCGCCGGCAACCGCGTACGAAACACTCGGCGTTGTGGTTACGTGCAGCATATATGCATCGGCTCCCGATGCGGTGAGTCCCGCAACGATTGCGTATTCAAACATATAGCTGGAGCGTCGGGTATCCTTACCGATCACGGCACGCACCTTGTGCGTTCCGCCCTTGGCATAATACCACCCCAAAAATCTACCGATCTTGTAGGCGTGCTCGGATGTCAGCGTGACACCTGCTTCCCCGCGGAAGCCGTCTGTGCCGAAATACTTTCCCATTTTGTTATTTTCCTCCGTTTTGTGTTTTTGCGCCTCACGAAACAGATACAGAAAACAGCCTGTTAATTATTATAGCACAAATTATGTAAAATGTCAATTCCTTTCGGCATTTTTTGCAATTCCATTTTTTATTGAAAAAAGAAGGGGTGACTCAAATGCAATTGTACATTGAGTCGCCCCTCCGACGTTTTAAAAACAGTTATTCAAAAATTATAGACTTTAAAATGAATAAATAGCACTGCATTGGAAAAGACACGAACAGTGCCGCGGATTGTTTTCTCTGTCAGCGATACGCAACATCACATTTTTCGGTCATAAAAGCGCGCTCCCTTTTTATGGAAACACAGGTCACAGAGGATAAATACGACAAAATAAATCGGTATTGCGATCAAAGAAATGACGGGATATGTCAAAAAATCAAGCCCCTCAAACGGAGAATGAATTAAAAACATCGAATTGACGTCATACGCTGCCGCCTCGGATACAAGCGCATGAAACACAAGGTTACAGTAACCGCCAATTACCGCCATTAAGAAAATGGAAAGAATGATGTTGGTTATGTTCCGTTTTACGTCTATTTTAACGTAGCCGAAAAGCGGGAGCAAAAGCACGTTAAAAAGGAGTGTTGCGTGTGCGGCGATACTCTTCACATTCTCGTAATCGGCAAGTGTAGGATTTTGAATGAAATCTACGTTGGCAAACATACCAACCAACGTTGAGATAATTCCAAACCAGAACAGATAATCGGTCAAGAACGTGCCAACTCTTGATCTTTTATTTTTGAAAAACGCGAAGATCAGCGCCGACCACATGACCACGTTGCAAGGATAGATCGGTAGAATCAGATTGGGAGTAACACGCAAATATTCTATCGCGTTTCCGCCCGACGCGAGCTTGAACAGAAACGAGCTATAATGGAATAGGATCGTAAAAACTGCCGCCGCAATGAGAATGCTATTCTGGGTAGATTCTTTCCGAACATATTTTTTTATCAGCCATAGCCCAAGCGCGATAAGGACAATGAGTAAAAAATTAAAGAGGATAAGCCTGTCCATGTCTTTAGGTCCCGAAACACAGAGAATGCTTCTCTGTGCCCCTCTCTGCTCCTTTGCATAATTTTTTCGCTGTTATTATAACACAATTGATAATTCTTGTCAATACGGGATCCTGAGATGTATCAGGGATACGTGTCCTTTTCTTGTCCCCCCCATATCGGCAGAATTCTGCAAGAAGGAATTGAAAAAAAGGCAGAAAAAGCCTGCGCATTTTGAAGAAGCGGAACAGGAATCGTCAAAATTTTGAACAAATTGTAACCTTTTCAAAATAATATTGAAAAGAAAAGAAAAAAAGTGTAAAATATATACTGGGTGACAAGGTGACTTGAAGACCCGAAAGTTCGTAAAAAATATTATTACATAAAAGGAGCAAAACAATGACCCAAAACAAGTATGTACTGAATTGGATCAAGGAAATGTCCGATCTGGTAAATCCGGACAAGACCGTATGGATCGACGGAAGCGAGGAGCAAACCGAGGCTCTCCGCGCAGAGGCTTGCAAAACCGGCGAGCTGGTTGCCCTCAACCCCGATCTCTACCCCAACTGCTATCTCCACAGAACTGCTGTGAATGATGTAGCACGCGTAGAGAACAGAACCTTTATCTGCACCCGCACAAAGGAAGACGCCGGAAACATCAACAACTGGATGGATCCCCAGGAGTGCTACGAAAAGCTCTCCAAGCTCTATAAAAATTCCTATAAGGGCAGAACCATGTACGTAATTCCCTACTCCATGGGTGTGGTTGGCTCGGAATTTGCAAAGATCGGTATTGAGCTGACCGACTCGATCTACGTCGTTCTGAACATGCTGATCATGACCCGCGTTGGCAAAAACGTGATCGATGCACTCGGCGATTCGGCTGATTTTGTTAAGGGTCTGCACGCGGTTGCAGATTGCGACGAGGAGAAGAGATATATCTGCCACTTCCCCGAAGACAACACCATTTGGTCTGTGAACTCGGGCTACGGCGGAAACGTTCTGCTCGGCAAGAAGTGCTTCGCGCTCCGCATCGCTTCCTACCTCGGACGCAAAGAGGGCTGGATGGCTGAGCACATGCTCATCCTCGGTCTTGAGAATCCGCAGGGTGATGTGAAATATATCGCTGCCGCATTCCCCTCTGCTTGCGGTAAGACCAACCTCGCTATGCTCATTCCTCCCGCGATCTACAAGAATGCAGGTTATAAGGTTTGGACGGTTGGTGACGACATCGCGTGGATCCGTGTTGGCGAGGACGGCAGACTCTACGCTGTCAACCCCGAAAACGGCTTCTTCGGCGTTGCTCCCGGTACCAACGAGCACTCCAACTACAATGCTCTGATGACCACCAAGAAGAACTGCATCTTCACCAACGTTTGCCACGACCTGGACAACAACACCGTTTGGTGGGAAGGTCTGGACAACAATCCTCCCAAGAACGCGCTCAACTGGAGAGGCGAAAAGTGGGATTACACCAAGTACGACAAAGCAGACAAGGTTGGCACCTCGGGCGCGCATCCCAACTCGCGTTTCACCGCAATGGCTGCAAACTGCCCCTGCATTTCCTCCGAATTCAACAGCCTCAAGGGTGTTCCGCTGACCGCGATCATCTTTGGTGGCCGCCGCGCAAAGACTGCTCCGCTGGTTTACGAATCGCGTAGCTGGCAGCACGGTACCTTCGTTGGTTCGATCATGGCTTCCGAGACCACCGCAGCAGCTGCCGGCGCTGTTGGTGTTGTTCGTCGCGATCCGATGGCTATGCGTCCCTTCGTTGGCTATGACATGGGTGACTACTTTGCTCATTGGCTGAACATGGGCAAGAAGATCCCCAACGCTCCCAAGATCTTCCACGTAAACTGGTTCCGTACCGATGCCGAGGGTCACTTCATTTGGCCCGGATTCGGTGACAACATGAGAGTTCTGATGTGGATCCTTGCTCGTTGCGCAGGTGAGGTTGATGCAGTTGAAACCCCCATCGGATTTGTTCCGAAGGCTGAGGATATCAACATCGAGGGTCTCGACAACGTAACCGTTGACACCATTCGTGAGCTTCTCACCATTGACAACGCAAGCTGGCTTGAGGACGTTGAAAACATCAAGGCATTCTACAAGCAGGTTGGCGCTCGTGTTCCTTCCGAGCTTTACGATGAGCTTGCAATCCTTGAGGCAAATCTCAAGAAATAATACACAAAATAATAACTTGATGGGGTTGTGTCAATGGCGCAGCCCCGTCTCTTTTTTGTTTTATTTTGGCGGAATAAAAGACTTGAAACAGCGCATGCTAATCAAAAAAAGGAGTGGCTCAAATGCGCGTTTTACATGTGATCAGCGATACCAATATCGGCGGTGCGGGGGTGCTTCTCTGCTCGCTTCTGAACAATTTTGACCGCAGCCGCGTGCAAAGTAGCGTCGCGCTCCCCGAGGACTCTGAACTGTCACCACGGATCCGCGCACTGGAGACGCCGATCCACCCGCTCAACGTCTCCCCCGACCGCATCTCATACACTTCAATTTCCGAGCTCTCCCGCTTGATCCGATCGGCTCAGGTGGATCTCGTGCACACCAACGCCGCGCTCTCCGCCCGCGTTGCCGCTCGTTTTTGTCACGTTCCGGTGCTCCATACACGTCATTGCTGCTTTCCGCCGTCGGGTATCCTGCGGGTTCCGCCCATTCGGTTTCTCAGCGGGCTCTGTAACCGTGCGCTCTCCGATCACGTGATAGCCACCGCATCTGCCGCCGTACGCGATCTTACGGCGCTCGGAATTCCCACTCATAGGATTTCCTGTATCATCAATGGCTCTGAGGAGGCGCGCGTGGTAAGTACAGCCGAAAAACACGCCTTTCTCTCGCGTTGGGGATTGCGTGAATCCGACTTCATGATCGGTATCGTTGCACGGTTGGTTCCCTGCAAGGGACATGATATTTTCCTCCATGCAGCGCGCGAGGCAATGGATCGCATGCCGGAGAAGCAATTTCGTTTTTTAATTGTGGGAGATGGCGAGCAACGTGCCGCGCTTGAACGACTCACATGCGAGCTGATGCTTACCGAGCAAGTCCGTTTTCTCGGCTTTCAGGCAGATGTTGCGCCTGTTTGGTCGGTTTTGCGCTTAAATGTCAATTGCTCTCGCGGAACCGAGACCTCCTGCCTTGCGCTGTCCGAGGGCATGAGCGCGGGGGTACCAATGGTGGTCAGCGACTATGGAGGCAACCCCGCAATGCTTGGGGAAAACGGGGTTGCCGGTTTTCTCTGCCCTGCCGAATCGAGCACGGCGTTTGCCGATGCTTTTTGCCGCATTGCCGCCTCTCCTCTACTGGAGGCCGGCATGCGAACAGCCGCGAAGGATCGCTTTTTATCGCACTACACGGCACGCGGTATGACAGAGCGTGTAATGGAGCTCTACGATGAAATTCTTGCGACATACAAAAAATAAGTCAAGACCATCGGTTCGACCGATGGTCTTGACTCAATTATTTTATCCCAAAAGAAGAACGGGAATATACATCGGGGTCATGCGTCCCTCGCCAACGATCTCCAAAACACAACGGTTCAAGGGCGCAACGCGCTCTCCCGCACGGATCACAAAGTCGGTCATACAATTTGCCTTAGGGCTATGAGACGAGCTGTATCGCGGCAAATGGAGCGTTTGTCTGCCCCCCTCAACCGTGAAGCCCTCGGGCAGGAGCCAACGAAGGGTCAGATTGTACTGTGACTTATCGTAAACCCGCCAATTGTTGGTGCAGGTTACGTGAACGCCACATTCCCCGTTGGGGGCAATATCGGGCGAGTGGTCCAGTGCAATATCAACGCTGATAAATGTAAAATCAAAGTGCATGGAATAGGGCTTGATCGCGCCAACCGCCGCTCCGTGATCGCATGCGGCAAGCAGAGTGTCACCGATATCTGCGGGGATCTCGGTCGCTCCGTCGGTAATCACCGTTTCGGCGTGATTTGCAAACAGGACGTGCGGGGTTTGCGCCACAACGCGATCGGTCAGCTCGGTGCAGGTTGCGGGGATCTTACGGCAAATATCGCCACGGTTGACCGAGATCGTAACAATATCATCACCGATATGCGTGCGCCAATCGGTGGGAATTGCGGCAGTTCCGCCAAGAATCCCAAGCGTTGCGCCAACCGTTGCGGCGGTACAGTCGGTGTCATCTCCGCAATTGATGGCAGTAATCATACTCTTTTTAAAATCGCCCTCGCCGTAAAGCATACCCAAAACGGCATATGCCACGTTAGAAGGGGCTTCAAACCAACCGGTTCCGATATCGGCATTGCGTTGCTGGATCCGATTTCTCGCTTCCATTGCGGGAACCCCCTTGTCGTAGCACTCGACGGTAAAGCGAATGCTGTCCGCAAGGCGGCAATCGGCAGGAACCGTGCCAAGGCCGATCTCAATACAACGACGCAGATCACCAACCACAAACGCGGCAGATTGCATTGCGGCAACAAAAGCGGCGGCATACGTTCCCTCCCCCGCGCCGTGGTCAACCTTAGCGTCCTCCACCGCATATTTGGCGGCAAGAGCGGGACTTGCGGGGGCCATGCTTGCCCAGATCTCGGTGCGTATCCACGCGCCGTTGGAATGTTGCCAATCGTTTTGGTAGTCACCCGACAACGGCGGGATCAAGCCGCGTCTCATATTTGCTTTTCCGATGCCGTATTCATTCCAATGCGGCGGAATAAAGCTCAGCCAAAATTCACCCAGCGTCATGCAGTTGATAGCAAGAGGACCGATCTGCTCAACGGCATGGAGCCAAACAAGCTGAAGGTCCAAGTCATCATTCGGCAACGGAACACCGCTCTCGGTTGTAAATCCCTTTACGTCCAGGATCTGGCGTTTTCCCTCAAAAGGACCGCCCATCGTGCCGCCGATATTCTTACCGAGCCAGCAAGCGTAGACTTTATCTCGGAACTGTTCAAAATTCAATTTTACAGTAATATTGTTTTGCATATCAAAAAACCTCCCCAAATCGGTAAGATCATTTTACCATATTGGGGAGATTTTGAAAAGACTTTTTTTTACTTTTTATTGAAGTAATGACAATGTTTTTTACTTTTTTATGTGGCGTCGGTATGCCGATGGCGTGCAGCCCATGTGCTTGGAAAAGGAATGGGAGAAGGCTCTTCGATCGGCAAAACCGCAACGCGCACCGATCTCATCTACTGATAATTCACTCTTAACAAGTAAATCGAGCGCCGAATCAATGCGTCTGCGGTTAATGTATTCAAGCAATGAGACACCGAATTTTTCTTTGAAAACACGGCTGAAATAGGAAGGATTGTAAAAGCACTTTCCTGCAAGTGCCGAAAGGGAAAGCGGCGCGTCGAGATTGGCGTCGATGTACTCTGAAAGCTCCTGCCAAATACCGTCCTGTGAAACGGTAGGAAGATCGCGCTTGATCTGTCGGAGCATTTTTGCGAAAAGAATACAAAGATAGTGTTCAATCACGCTGTTCCAAGCAGTATCCCGCGCTTCATACTCGCGTAACATTGCAAAGAGGATCTCCTCAATCTCCTCGCGTTCCTTTCCCGAAAAGCGAATTCGTTCCTCGTTTGAATTGCTTCGCATTTCGTCAAACGCGGTCAGAGATAAAATTGAAAATGCATTTTGCGGGGTTACAACCGCTTCACCAACCGTTTCGGGCGAAAAACAGACGTTGATATAGGAGACGCTGTCTTTTGGCGCATAGGCATGCGTGGTACCGTAGTTGAGAAACAGCATGTCCCCGTGGCGCGTATCGTAATCGGTGCCGTTCACGGTTTGAATACTGTGTCCCGATAAAATGTAGACGATCTCAATAAAGTCATGGGTATGGATCGGTTCCACTCGGACGCGCTCTCGGGAATGAAAAATATGAATGTGCCGCCCTTTATTCGGCCACTTATCACTCTTATATACAATCACCGTGGTTCCTCCTTCCCTCTTTTTTACCTGCTTTTCAAAAAGCGGCTATCTCAGTTTGCATTTGAGATAGCCGCTTCTTCATCCTTGCTTTTGGCTTACAGATCAAGCGTTGAACTCATCAACCGTCTTGGTTTTAACGTGAACGCATCCGGAGGGAATCTCATAGCTCTCCTTATTGGGAGCCGCCCAACGAACCGCATTGGTGATAATGCGCTGTACATAGGGATTATAGAAGGATTTGCAGGTTTCATGACCGGGCTGGAAATAGAACACCTTTCCGCCGCCGCGGTAGAAGCATGCGCCCGCACGCATAATATGTCCGTCCTCAAACCATGCGCCGAACACCAATTCATCGGGTTGCGGGATATAGAAGGGCTCGCTGTAAAGCTCCTCCTCCTCGATCAGGAAGTGGTCGGGAATGCCTGCCGCGATTTCATGCGCGGGCATCAGCGTCCACATGATCTCTTTCTGGTTTCTGCCCCAGCTCAGGTTTCCGTTGGTACCGATAATTTTGCGGAAGGGCTTGGAGTGATGTCCCGAATGCAGCGGCACAAAGCCCATTTTTCCTTCATAAACACGCTTTTGGATCTTAGAAACAAGCGCATCATCGACCTCAGCATGCGCCATATGTCCCCACCAGATCAAAACGTCGGTATTTTCAAGCACCTCATCGGGCAAGCCCTGATCAGGGTCGTCCAATGCGGCAAGCGTTACCTCCATATCTTCTTCCTTATCCAAAAAGCCTTTGATCACCGCATGCAGACCGTCCGGATAGATCGCCTTTACGGAATCCTTCGTCTTTTCATGCCGAAACTCGTTCCAAACAACAACCTTGATCATAATTATCGTGAATCTCCTTTCAATTGGGGGCATTCTGCCTTTTATTGTCTTTATGATACCACATTTTTAAAAAAATGTCAAGTGGGTGAGAAAGATGGGCTTTCCTATTTTTGATATTTTTTGCCCTGATAGGAGTTTCTTGCGTAAAGGAGCTTATCAATATCGTTGATCACGGTGGTTTTCCGTTGACTCCAAAGCGGAGCGAGCAGATCCTCGCTCTTGCCGTCCCCTGTCAAACGTCCGATCACCACGTCGGGAGGCAACAGCTCTAACGCGTTTGCCACAAGCTTGATGTATTGCTCACGTTCCAGCGGAATATATTCCCCTGCCCCGTACATTGCGGCAAGGCGTGTTCCGCGCAGAACGTGAAGAAGATGGAGCTTTACTTGGTCGGGGTGCAGAGCGGCAAGCGCGCGAACACTTTGCAGCATGGTATGTTCATCTTCCCCCGGAAGTCCGAAGATCAAATGTGCACAAATGCCGATCTTATCACTTGCCTTTCGCAGTGCCTCAAAACCGCGGCAAAAATCAGCAAAGGTATGCCCTCTGTTGATACGCTCGGCGGTGCTATCCGATGTGGTTTGGAGTCCAAGCTCCACGGTGAGAACGGTGCGCTCCGCAAGAGATGCAAGCAGGTCGAGCACATCCGGCGGAAGGCAATCCGCACGCGTGGCAATATTGAGTCCAACAATCCCCTCACAGGAGAGCGCCTCTTCAAACTGTTCTCGCAAAAAATCAACCGGTGCATAGGTATTGGTGTGTGCCTGAAAATAGGCAATACAATGGGAAACGTCCCATTTTCGTGCAAACAGCGCCTTTTGCATCGCGATCTGCTCGGTTACACGCAATGAGGATTCCTGCGCAAAGTCCCCGCTCCCCCGCCCCGAGCAATAGATACAGCCGCCTCTGCCGCATCTTCCGTCGATATTCGGGCAGGTCAATCCGATATCGAGCGGTAGCTTGGCACATTTTGCGCCAAAGGTCCTTCGCAAATAATAATCATACGTATAGTAGCGCTTGTTGCTGTCGCTCAACGCAAAGGGATTGCTGTCAGCCTGTCGCATCGTAGTTTTCCTCCTGATCCTGTAATAGAAAAAGGGAAACCTCTGAAAAAAGATTTCCCCTTTAAAAACATCTCACTTCAAAAGCTTTTCGATCACTGCGATTCGAACACAAAGAGTGAGAACATTCATTGCAACGGTAAGCTCACGCTCATTTGGGAAAGTGGGCGCGATACGAATATTGCTGTCGTTCGGATCCAAACGGTAAGGATAGGTTGCCCCAACGTCGGTGAGTTTTACACCTGCCTCACGGCAAAGCTGATAGGTTCGCTTTGCGCATCCGTTTTCCACGTAAAGGCTGACAAAATATCCGCCGAGCGGACGCGTCCAATGTGCTGCACCTGTATTGCCCAGATCACGGTCAAGCGTATCGAGCACGATCTCAAACTTCGGACGGATCAGATCTGCCAATGCCATCATGTGATGATGAATGTTTTCAGCAGAGCCGAAATACCGCACATGGCGAAGCTGATTGATCTTATCAAAACCAATGGTCTGCGCGCTGATGATCGGCATGATCTGCGCCAGATTCTCCTCGGAAGCCGCCATGATCGCCACACCGGAGCCCGGGAACGAGATCTTTGAGGTGGAAGCAAAATAGAACACACGGTTGCGGTGTCCATAAGCCGAGCATGCCTCGAAAATATCGGCAAGGACGTCGGCGCGGTCGGGGTAAAGATCATGCACTGCATACGCATTATCCCAGAAAATACGGAAATCGTGTGCGGCGGTCTTCATTGCACCGAAGCGGCGTACCGTTTCGGCGGAATAGGTGATACCGTCGGGATTGGAATATTTCGGGCAGCACCAAATTCCCTTAATCGCGGGATCGGAGGCAACGAGCTGTTCCACCGTATCCATATCGGGACCGGTTGGAGTCATATTAACAGGGATCATTTTAATGCCGAGCGATTCGCAGATGGCAAAATGGCGGTCATAACCGGGGGCGGGACAAAGGAATTTGATCTCCTCCTCGCGGCACCATGGGCGGTCGCTGTCACATACCCCGTAAAGCATTGCGCGCGCAACCGTATCATACATCAAATTCAGCGACGAGTTTCCGCCGATAAAAAGCTCTTTTTCGGAAAGACCCAGCAGGCGCGAAAAGAGACGCTTTGCCTCCTTGATTCCGTCAAGCACACCGTAGTTGCGGCAATCGAAGCCATCCTCTGTACGACAGTCGTAGGACGAATCAATGCAATCGAGCATCCCCTGCAAAAGGTCAAGCTGCTTTGCACCGGGCTTTCCACGGGAAAGATCAAGCGTAAGCTTTTTGGTGCAGTATTCCTCGTATTGTGACCGATAAGTTTCAAGAGCCGATTGCAGTTCCTCGCGGCTCATCTGTGAAAATTCCATTGGTATTTCTCTCCTTGGGTTTGATCTTGTAACAGTATATCACATTTTAACCCAAAATGCAACCCTGTTTTGCAAATTTCTTTTTTAAAAATTGCAATTTTAGCCATTGTTTTCGAATTTTCTCCAAAACTCAGCCACAATTTCTGCAAGTTCCATCGGTTTTCCTGCATATTGAATGTTTTGCCAATGGTCAGGAAAGAGTTGCTTGATGCGTTCATCGGCATAGCGGTCATCAATCAAAACGATCACACCGCGATCATCCTCGCGACGGATCACTCGCCCCGCCGCCTGCAAAACACGGTTCATTCCCGGATAGGTATAGGCATAATCAAAGCCTCTTTCACGCGTAACCTCATAGTGATCGCGCAAAATGTTGCGTTCATTGGAAATTGCGGGCAAGCCCGTTCCAACAACGATACTGCCGATCAAGCGTTTGCCGGGCAGGTCTACCCCCTCCGAAAAGGAGCCGCCCAACACACAAAAACCGACACGCAAACAACCGTCATCACAGAAAGCATCCAAAAAGGATTCTCGTTCCCCAATACTCATATGACGCGTTTGAACAATCGTCTTTGCCTCGGGATATCGCTCGCAGAAAATCTTTCGCACCGACTCCATGTATTGGTATGACGGAAAATAAGCAATATAATTTCCATTTTTTCCCGACACCGTGGCAGCGATCATTGCCGCGATCTTTCGATAGGATTTATCGCGGTCCTCGTAGCGTGTGCTGATCGTTGGCACCGCAACCAGACAGAGATTTTCGCGGTCAAAAGGAGAAGGAAGCGAGACGCGGATCGCTTGCCGTCCGCCGCCAAGAATATCGGCAAAATAGTCAAGCGGAGTCAAGGTTGCCGAAAAGAGCACCGACGCGTGTGCGCGGGCGAGACAGGCATCTAAAATACGGGAAGGATCCAAACAAATCAGGCGCAAACGGCGCGTGTCCCCTTCCACCTCGACAAACGTGAGAAAATTCTCATCATAATACTCGGAAATGACCTCAAAATGCTTTAGAATTTTGGAAAGAGACTGTACTTCGCGTTCATAAAGATCGCCTCTATGCGCAACAAGCCAAGCGTCCAACGCCGTGCGTAGCTTTCCAACACGCTCCGAGATCGCCGAAATGGGACTGCTTGAAAGATAGTAACCACGCTCCATCCCTTCCGCGTCCTTTTGCAGGCTTTCTCGGCAAAGACGGCGCAAGCCGTGCATCCGATGCGCGAAGTCCTCCAATTGATCCCGCAGATCGACTTCTGTTTCGGGGAGTGTTCGCCAAAGCGTGATCACCTCACTGTTTTCAAGCACCGCGGAATACATCGCGCAAGCACGGTCGCCAAGATTATGCGCCTCGTCGATCAAGAAAACATATTGATTGGAAGCAAGAGGTTCGGGATCAAAATAGCGGCGCAGGTAAACGTGCGGGTCAAAGGCATAGTTATAATCGCAAATGAGGATCTCGCAGAATAGAGAGAGCTCAAGCTGAAATTCATACGGACAAATTTGATGGCGATTGGCAATTTCGATCACGGAGCTGCGTGTAAACCCATGTTGCGCGGAAAACGCGTCACAGATGGCATCGAGCACGCGATCGTAAAACCCCTGTGCCAAACGGCAGTCCATCGGATTGCAATGATGGGAAATGCCCGTGGGATCCTTGCGCGCCATCTCATTTTGACAGATCTGCTCACGCGCGGTCAAAATCAGCGTGCAAAGCTTTGCGCCTGACGAAAAAAGCTGCGCGGCGGCACGAAAAGCCTCTCGACGTGTCGCGGCTTTGGCGGTGAGATAAAAGATCTTGTCGCAATGCTCTTCTCCCAACGCGCGTACGGCGGGATAGAGCGCGGAGAGCGTTTTTCCCGTTCCGGTGGGGGCTTCTATAAAAAGCCGTTTTCCTGCCTTGATGTCGCGGTAACACTCGCGCAGCATGATGTCCTGCCCTTCCCGCACGGAGGCATAAGGAAAGCGCGCGCTTGCCGCCGACGGAATACGAACGGTTTGCCGTTCCACAAGCAACCGCGCACGCGATTCAATTCGCGCAAGCAGACCCTGATAAAAGCTTTTCAAGTCCTCAAATCGATGGGTGACGGTTACGTATCGTGTTTTTCCGTCCTCAAGACGGTAATAGGAAAGCCGTGTATCAATTTGATCCAATCCACGTTCCCGACACAGAAAATAGGCATAGCAACGCACCTGGGCACTGTGCATGGGAGCGGGCGGCAGATCAAAAGCGCGCCCGTTCACGGTTTTGATCTCGTCCACCGTCAAGCGTTCGCCGTACAAAATTCCGTCCGCACGTCCGCTGACCTCATAGGTCAAGCCACGCAAAAGTGTCGTATTGCAGAACGATACCTCCGCATCATAACGTCCGTGTGCCTCGTCCTGCATTTTTCGGTGAATCTTAGCACCGATCGCGGCGCGTTCCGACGAAAAACGCTTGGTTCTGCCGGGACGCAGATCAAGATCCCCGCCCATGAGAGCCATCGCGCAGAGCTCGGTCACAGAAAGCGTAACCACGGCGCGTTCAACATCGTATTTCATGTGACCTCCCCCCTCTTGAACGTAAACATACGTAGATAGTATCATTATATCACACTTTTTTCCGTTTGAAAAGAGGACGGGATAAAAAAGCATATTCTTTCAAAATAAAAAGAATGAAAAACAAGAAAAAAACGATGTTCTTCGCAGGATCTGCGCAAAAGCGACAGGCTGAATATGGTATGATATAAAAAAAGAAAGGACAAAGCCTTATGAAAAAAAGAATTTTATTATGTTTGCTATTGGTTTTTCTGCTTACTTCCTGTGCGGCCAAACCGCAAAAGGAATCCCCCTCCGACACGGACAACTCGCAAGCCAGCAGCGATGCCGCGCGGATCGCCTACTACGAGGAGCTTGTGGAAGAGCTCAGGCAAGAGCTTCTGGATGTAAAAACCGCGCTTTATACAAGCCGCGTGGAATGTGAAGCGCTACAAGCCGAGCTGGATTCGCTACAGGAGTCGGAGACACAAGACCCCTCCACGCCGCCCGCCCAAACAACCCAATTTACATACACGATCGTTGGCGAGAATGCCGTGATCACTTCCTATATTGGAAATGCAATCGAAATATCGGTTCCCGCTTCGCTTGACGGCTATCCCGTAACCGCAATTGGAGACCGAGCCTTTGCCAATCATCCAAAGCTTGTATCGGTCTCGCTCCCGAGCGGCGTGCAAACGATTGGTTGGTTTGCTTTTTCCGGATGTGTATCGCTTTCCCGCATCCGGATCCCCCAAACGGTTGAAGCCATCTCATACGGTGCTTTTGAGAATTGTCCCGCCGCACTGACCATTATCACGCCCGCCGATTCCTACGCTGCTCAATATGCGGCATCCTACGGCATTGCACGCAGCGAGGAATGAGAAAATGACTCACCCCAAAAGGAAACATCAATTCGAATTTTTTTGCGGCAAAGAACTTCGAACAAAGGCTCGTCCGACTTCGTCGGAACTCACCACTTGTGTACGCGGTTTCCTTTCCGTTCGATCTCATTCCCTTTGGCGTACACGCAAGTTTCTCGTCACCTGAATGCACCAATACAAAAGGAGATGCGCATGCATCTCCTTTTGTATTGGTGCAGCATTCGGACTTAAATCCAAACCCTGCCATCGTGGGATAAAGTTTGGCATAGCACTGCACTCCGTCGATAATTGGGTGCAGGCACTGCCTGCTGGTGGACCATCAAGGACTCTGAACCAAGGCTCGTCCGACTTCGTCGGAACTCACCACTTGTGTACGCGGTTTCCTTTCCGTTCGATCTCATTCCCTTTGGCGTACACGCAAGTTTCTCGTCACCTGAATGCACCAATACAAAAGGAGATGCGCATGCATCTCCTTTTGTATTGGTGGACCATCAAGGACTCGAACCTTGGACCGACCGGTTATGAGCCGGGAGCTCTAACCAACTGAGCTAATGGTCCGAAACACTCTATATATTATATCCGAAAAGCCGTTCCTTGTCAAGACTTTTTTTCAAATAACTTCATTAATAACTTCATTGAGAACTTTCATTGATCTTTTTCAAATAACGATTCCATAAATTCATGGAACTTCAAAAGGAAGCAAAGGTATCCTTCACACGATTCTCGCTTTATGAAAGGAGCTTTTCACAAAAGTCTTTTAATCTGCGATCTGTGATCTGTGAAAAGCCCCTTTTTGCAGCTTAATTTTGTAGTTTAAAACGCAGCACGCTTCCACATATCGGAACTGTGCAAGGTCTATCTTGCCTGAATTCGACTCTCAAAAACGATCTTGATGGCACCAATTCCGCCCTCTACCGTAATTTTTTCTTCACCCGTGCCGTACGTCTTCTCATTTTCCATCGGTTCACCGTCAAGGCTTGCGCTCCCGATTCCCTTATCACAACGAACCGAGTAAAAATCACGTGAGCCGATAACCGTTAAAACAGTTTCTCCAACGCCGCAATCAATCCTGCAATCCCCCGTAAACGCGGATGCGATTCGCGTTTCTCCTACGCCAAGATCGGCATCCAGATCATGAATGGCACCGTCTTGGATCACAATCTTTCCGGCCCCGCCTTCCAATCGGATCGATCCGGTCACCGTCAAGGTCGCAATAGAAACCTCACCCGCGCCAAACGAGAAGTCTGCATGTGCGGCAATAAGACAGTCCGCAGTTACTCGCCCCGCGCCTGTAGCCAAATTCACTTTCTCGAACGAAAAGTCGGCGGGAACCGTCAGAGTGAGGATCGCATTGCTATAATTTCCTCCCCCGAAAATGGAGTTGCGGTGACGGTCACGCAGAATCAAGCATCCGTCCTCCACCTCCACAGTGAGGTATTTGAGGTTGCTTTCTACCGAAAAGGAATCCCCCGTTTGCAGGGTAATGTCTGCCGCGTTGATATCAAGTGTGAGAGAGGTGACCGGATCTGATACGGGGTAAACCGTCATTTCATCCGTTACGCCGTCACTGCCGAGGAAAAATCCTGCCACCGCAACGATCACCTGCGCAATTCCGCCAATGATCGCAACGATCAAAACGGCAGCCAACGCAATTGCCACGTATTTTGTGATTTTCTGAGCGGTCGTCATTTGACGTCAACGCCTCCAAACATGCAAACACCGTTGATGTAAAGCGTGGGGGCACCGGCAGTTTTCATGCTTTTATCCGATACGCCTCCGAAAAAGGACGCGGTTTCCACTTTTACGTTTACGTTGGGAGGTAACAGCACGTCAACACCGCCAAAAACAGCCGTAACGCGGAGCGCACAATCACGCTCGATCACAGCATTTCTCAGATCGCATTTTACGCCGCCAAAAACAGCGGTCACATCCGCGCCTTCAAACGGCTCTCCCGAGAAATTCATATCACAGCCCGAAAAAGCGGCATAACCCGTGCGAGGTGTGCTTCCCTTCTCCTTCATTTCATCGAAAACGCGATTGGCGCGGTTCCCCTTGATGCCGCCAAACAAAAGCTTGAGTCCGATCAAAACGACACAAATCGGCAGGATCAGCTTCCAAAGCATGCTGAAGCTCAAAATACCAAGACAGCACAGCAGCAGCAGAACACCCACGGCAAGCCCGATGAAGTTCCCGCTTTTATCGCGCTCGGTAAAAAGTCCTATCGTACAAGGAACGATGATAAAAAGTGTCCACCATCCGTCAAAAAAGATGTTGATGTGGGTAATTTCAAGTGCGTTGAGTGCCAACAAAACACCTGCAGCGATCAGTAAAACGCCCCAAATAATTCTTTTCGCGGTTTTCATAAGTCTTCTCCTTTTATGTCAATTTTTATTGTGGCTTTTTAAAGTTGACGATCGCGTTATACATAGCGCGGAATTCGTCGTATTTTTCTTGGTTTGAAGATTCCCCCCAAACAAAATGAGCGGGCATTACAAGCAACGTATCGGCGGGGAGCACCTTGAGCGCGTCGTAATATTGATAAAGCTCGGTATCGCCGAGACGGATCGCGTAATCATTTACCGCCGAGGCCGGAACCGTTTCAAAAAGCTCGGTGAGGGGTACGGCAAGTGTGGAAAGATTGCGTTCCTCAAACACAAATTCACTCACGAGCCAGATGGCGGATTCTCCCGTCATTAAAAACGTGCCAAAGGTGGAAAGATGATCGGAATTGACCGCTTTTGCGTTATTAAACGCAACCACAGAAAGATTTCCGTCCTCATCGGTATAGATCGCGCGCAGCTCCTCCTCGGTATAGACCGCGTAATCATTGAGCATGATCGTGGTTGCCTTGCCGTCCTCTTTTTTGGGTGAGATCGCCTCAAAGACATCGTTGATTCGGACGCGTTCCTCCTGTGTCAGCGTGTAGTTGCCGCAAAACGTAAGGGTCAGATCGCCCGAAACGCTTGACGAGCATTGCGCAAAGCAGACAATGCCGACGAAAATGAAAAATGCGACTACAATGGTATGCCATTTATAATGATACCAATAATTATCCAGCCATTTCAAAACGGGATTTTGCACGGCGATCGCACCGCCCTGCTCTTTTATTTTTCTTTGTTCCTCCATGAATGTCTCCTCTCTTTTGGGAAAATCGGGATCAAAACGCGCGTGGGGAAACTTCTCAAGCCGAAGTTCCCCCACGAAAGCCTATCCAATTATCCCTGCGTTCTGGTAACCGCGAGGACCTTCATTTTCAGACTTCCTGCGGGGGTTTCAACCTCAAATTCGTCGCCTTCCTTTTTGCCGATCAGGGCAGCACCGATGGGAGATTGATCCGAGATCAATCTCCCATCGGTGCTG
>SVTW01000024.1 GCA_015063585.1 Oscillospiraceae bacterium | reverse complement strand
ACCCGTGTGGTAGCCGGTATTGGTGTTCCGCAGATCACTGCGATCTATGACGCGGCAGAAGAGGCTGCAAAGCATAATATCCCCGTCATTGCCGACGGCGGTATCAAATATTCGGGCGATATGGTCAAGGCGATCGCGGCAGGCGCGAACGTGATCATGGTTGGATCGCTTCTGGCAGGTTGTCAGGAAAGCCCCGGAGCCGAGGAGCTCTATCAGGGCAGACGCTTTAAGGTCTACCGCGGCATGGGCTCCATTGCTGCTATGGAGAACGGATCAAAGGACCGCTACTTCCAGCAAAACAACAAAAAGCTCGTTCCCGAGGGTGTAGAGGGTCGCGTTCCTTATAAGGGACGCCTTGCCGATACGGTTTACCAGATGATGGGCGGCCTGCGCTCCGGTATGGGATACTGCGGTGCGCCCGACATTGAAACGCTCAAGGCAACCGGAAGATTTGTTCGCATCACAAATGCGGGTCTGCTTGAGTCGCATCCTCACGATATCAATATTACCAAGGAGGCTCCCAACTACTCTTCGCAGGGTTGATCGGAGCGGACAGACGGAAAAGGCTTTGCCTTTGAAGGAGGTGGGTCAAATGCAGAAATGCTTTGGCTCACCTCCATGCTTTTTGCATGAACGGCTTTTCGTCTTTCTTGACAATGAAAACCGCAAAAATATGGGCTACAAAAATCTATTATCGGTATTTTGAAAGGGGGACTGAGCAAATGGCGCAGCCCGCTTTTGTCTCAAATGAGAAAGACACGAAAAAATGCAATAAAAAATTGAAAAAATGTCGCGGAAAATGTAAAAACATTTCATATTTTTTTAAAAAAGTATAGATTTTTTTAAAATAATATGGTATAATAAAATGTCCGTATGTGTGAACGGTGCTCATAGGGCGGATGAGGGCAAAAAAACAGCAGCCAATTTTGCCAAACCGTTGCAGAAAACACCGTTCCGATAGTTCATTATAAAAATTCAGGAGGTATTTTGAATTATGAAAAAGAAATTGACTACGGTCGATTTTCACGGGACAAAAGAGCAGGAGGAGAAATTGCTTGCCGTAATTGAAAAGCATGCCGGTGAGAAGGGCGCTATGATGCCCATTCTGCAGGAAGCACAGGGAATTTACGGTTACCTGCCTCTGGAAGTCCAAAAGATCATCGCCGCAAAAACAGGAGTTTCTTTGGAAGAGATTTTTGGAATCGTGTCCTTTTACGCACAGTTCAAGCTGAACCCCGACGGTCAGTACGCAATTGCCGTTTGCCTGGGTACCGCTTGCTACGTAAAGGGCTCGGGTGACATCATCGAGGCTATTTCGCAGAAGCTCAACGTTCCGGTTGGAAGCACGTCTCCCGACGGAAAGTATTCCATCGAAGCAACCCGTTGCATCGGTGCCTGCGGTCTGGCTCCCGTTCTTACTGTGAACGGAGAGGTTTACGGAAGACTGACGGTTGATGACGTTGATTCGATCCTCGCAAAATATAAATAATCCATTCAAAACGGAAAGGGCAGGAACAGGGTTTTATGAAAATCTCTGAAATTCAGGAATTGCTGCAGGCGGAAATCGTTTGCGGAGAGGATGCTCTCGACAGAGAGGTATATTCCGCATGCGGAAGCGACATGATGAGCGATGTGCTCGCATACGTGAAGGATCAGGCGGTGCTGCTGACCGGACTTGTGAATTCGCAGGTCGTTCGTACGGCTGAAATGATGGACATGGTTTGCATTGTGTTCGTCCGTTCCAAGTGCCCCACAGAAGAAATGATCGCGCTGGCGCGCGAGAGCAATATGGTTTTGCTGAAAACGCGGAAGAGAATGTATGAGGCTTGTGGAAAGCTGTATGCAAACGGCCTCGGCGGAAACGGAGAGAAAAAATGAACGAAGTTGTAAAGCTGCACTTTGTAGTGGACGGAGACGATTTCACGTCTGCGGGGCAGGCTTCGGTTCAGGTAAAAAAGAGCCTTCGTCAGCTCGGGATCGCACCCGAGATCATTCGAAAGGTTTCGATCGCAATGTATGAGGGTGAGATCAACATGGTGATCCATGCGGGCGGCGGAGAAGCCGACGTGCTCATTTATGAGGACCGCATAGAGATCCAATTGATTGACCGCGGCCCCGGAATTGCCAACATCGAGCTTGCGATGCAGGAAGGCTTTTCTACAGCACCTGACAATATCCGTTCTCTTGGCTTCGGAGCTGGAATGGGACTTCCCAATATGAAGCGCTATACCGACTCGATGCAGATCGATTCCGAGCTTGGACGCGGAACCACGATACTGATGACGGTATCGCTTTAATCCCTATTTCCGGAGGCAACGGAACAAAACCCGAAAAGGAGTGATCGTGTCCGATGAATACATATGTCCATTCGGTTTCGTTGGATGTTTCGCGTTGTACGGGATGCACGCTTTGTATGAAGCATTGTCCCACAGAGGCGATTCGGGTTCACGACGGTCATGCACACATCGACACGAATCGGTGTATCGACTGCGGCGATTGTATCCGAAACTGTCCGAACAACGCAAAAAAAGCAACCTACAGTAAACTCGATACTGTAATGAAGTACAAGTGGAAGGTAGCCCTGCCGGCACCGACCCTGTACGGTCAATTTGAGGAATTGGATGACATCGACTACGTTTTGCAGGGCCTTTTGGATATCGGCTTTGACGACGTGGTGGAGGTCTCGCAGGCGGCAGAGCTTGTATCCGCATATACGCGGCTTTATCTGAAAACCGAGGGGATTACCAAGCCTGTGATCAGCTCGGCTTGCCCTGTGGTCCTGCGTTTGATCTCATTGCGTTATCCAACGCTGCGTGATCATATCATGCAGCTGCTCCCACCCGTTGAGATCGCCGCGAAAATGGCGCGCGAAAAAACGAAGAAGGAGCATCCCGAACTCAAGGATGAGGATATCTGCATTTGCTTTATTTCTCCCTGTCCCGCAAAGGTCAGCTACGTCCGAAACGGCTTTGGAGATTACAAAAGTGAAGTGAATGAGGTCCTCTCGATCAGTGACGTTTATTTCAGCTTGATCAACGTAATGCGTCGCGGTAACACACCCGTTCCGTTTTCACGGTCGGGTATGATCGGGATCAGTTGGGCAACCTCGGGCGGTGAATCCTCCGCAATTTTCAATGATAAATATCTTGCCGCAGACGGTATTGATAACGTAAACCGCGTGCTCGACCAGCTTGACAACGGCAATATTTCATCGTTGGAGTTTGTGGAATTGAACGCTTGTCCGGGCGGTTGCGTGGGAGGCGTTATGGCTCCCGAAAATCCCTTTGTCGCTAAGGCAAGACTACAATCACTCAGACGCTATCTTCCCGTATCGCAAACCTTTTTGCGGGAAGGGGAGGACGACTTTATTCCCGCGAGCTTCCTCTTTAACGAGGTTCCAAGCTATCGCCCCATTCAGCGCCTGAGCGAGAACTTTGCAGAATCGCTGCGGATGATGACCGAAATTCAAAAGATCCGCGCGGAGCTGCCCGGAATTGACTGCGGTGCTTGCGGTGCACCCAATTGCCGTGCGTTTGCCGAGGACATTGTTCGCGGAAACGCGGTGCGGGAGGATTGCCCGGTTGAGCGCGTGCGTTCGATCAAGGAAAGCAAAAAGCAAAAGCAGGAGGAAGAATCATGACGGTCCGTGAACTTGCAGAAAAGCTTTCACTCACGACGATCAATTTGTCGGAGGGCGAGCGTGAATTCTCGGGCGCATATATCGGCGACCTGCTGAGCTGGGTGATGGGAAGAGCCGGACAGGATCAGGTCTGGATCACCATCATGTCCAATATCAATATCGTTGCGGTTGCGTCTCTTACGGATGTTGCATGCATCATTTTGGCGGAGGGGGTTACGTTGGAAGAAAACGTACGCCTCACGGCAGAGCAGAAGGGGGTCAACATCTTCACTTCGGAGAAAACCGCATATGAGCTTGCCGCCGCACTGGCAAGCTTTGAAGCGTGAATCGTTACTATTACGATTTTCACATTCATTCCTGTCTATCCCCTTGTGCCGATAATGATATGACCCCGAATAATATCGCGGGTATGGCGGCATTGGCAGGCTTGAATATCGTTGCATTGACCGATCATAACACCTGCCGAAACTGTCCCGCGTTTTTCGCGGCGGCAAAGAAGCAGGGAATCATTCCGATCGCGGGAATGGAGCTGACAACGGCTGAGGACATTCACATCGTTTGCCTGTTCGAGCATCTTGAGGATGCCATGCGGTTTGGCGATGCGGTGGACGCGCGAAGGATCAGAATTCCAAACCGCACCGACATCTTCGGCGATCAACTTGTGACCGACGAGGAGGACCGCGTGATCGGAACCGACGCGTTTTTGCTATCCAACGCGACCGAGCTGATGCTCGATGACGTGCCGCCCTTGGTGGCATCGCACAACGGGATCTGCTTTCCGGCGCACGTGGATCGCGAAGCGAATGGGATCCTTTCCACACTCGGAAGCTTTCCCGAAACGCCGCGGTTCGATATTGCCGAATTTCACGATGCTGAAAAGATCGGCAGTTACCGTGAAAAGCACAGTGAATTAAATTCCATGCGGCTTGTGATCGGGTCAGATGCACATTATCTTTGGGATATCCGCGACAGCGCAGATTATTTTGAGCTTGCGGATGAGCCCTACAGCACAGATTTTGTTCGGAGCCAACTGTTCCGCATATTGGGAGGGAAGAGCAATTGAAGGAGCTTTCGTTAAATGTCCTGGATATTGCCGAGAACTCGGTGAAGGCAGGCGCGTCCTTGATCCGTATTACGATTACGGAGACAGAGGAAACGCTTACCATGACGGTAGCCGATAACGGTTGCGGTATGCGCGAGGAGATCCTGCGCGGCGTGATCGATCCCTTCTATACCACGCGCACCACCCGAAAGGTCGGGCTCGGAATTCCGCTTTTAAAGTTGGCGGCAGAGCAAACGGGCGGCTCGATCCGCATCTGCTCACGCCACGAGTCGGAGTATCCCGAGGATCACGGCACCGAAACGAGCGCGCTGTTTTACAAAACGCATATTGATTACACTCCTATGGGAGATATCGTATCTACGGTGGTGACCCTGATACAGGGCAGCCCCGAGATTGACTTCGAATTCCTCCATACCTCGCCGCAATTCCGCGTGGAATTGGATACGCGGCAAATGCGTGAGATATTGGGTGAGGGAATTCCGCTGAGTGATCCCGAGATCATTCGCTGGATCACGCAGTTTTTAAAAGAGCAATATGAAAATATTACGAATAATGAATGAAGGAAGGAACTGAAACAATGAAATCTTTGGCAGAGCTTGCAGCGATCAGAGAAAAAATGAAGGACAAGATCGTGCTCCGTGAAGGCAGTACCGACACGAGAATCGTGGTTGGTATGGCAACCTGCGGAATTGCTGCCGGTGCACGTCCCGTTCTCAATGCTCTTGTAGAGGGCGTAGAGAAGGAAGGACTGAACAGCACCGTTAGCGTATCGCAGACCGGATGCATTGGTCTTTGTCAGTACGAGCCGATCGTAGAGGTTTACGCATCGGGTAAGGAAAAGGTCACCTATGTGAAGATGACCGTTGAAAAAGCAGAGAAAGTGCTGAAAGAGCATATTAAAGGCGGCAAGGTTGTAACCGAATACACCATCACTGCCGCAAAGAATGCATAATTTGGAGGTGTCATTTTCATGATTCGTTCTCACGTATTGGTATGTGGCGGTACCGGTTGTACTTCTTCCGGAAGCCCCAAGATTCAAGCCGCTTTTGAATCTGAAATCAAAAAGAACGGCTTGGAAGCAGAGGTAAAGGTCGTTCAGACCGGTTGCTTCGGTCTTTGCGCACTCGGTCCCGTTGTTATCGTTTACCCCGACGGAACCTTCTACAGCAACGTAACGGTTGAAGACGTTGCAGAGATCACCAGCGAGCATTTGCTCAAGGGCCGTATTGTTGAAAGACTGGTTTACAATGACACCGGAGCCGAGGCAGAAAGCAAGGAAGAAGCGCACGCAGCTCTCAGCGACACCATTTTCTATAAGTCGCAGAAGCGCGTTGCACTCCGTAACTGCGGTGTGATCAACCCCGAAAACATTGAAGAATATATCGCTATGGACGGTTACGCAGCACTTGGTAAGGTGCTGACCGAAATGACCCCCGACGAAGTGATTCAGACCATTCTCGATTCCGGACTTCGCGGACGCGGAGGCGCAGGCTTCCCGACCGGTATGAAGTGGAAGTTTGCTTCCGGAAACCGCGGACAGGTTCAGAAGTACGTTTGCTGTAATGCCGACGAGGGTGACCCAGGTGCATTTATGGACCGTTCGATCCTCGAGGGTGACCCCCACGCATTGATCGAGGCTATGGCAATTGCCGGTTATGCAATCGGCGCAGATCAGGGTTACGTTTACGTTCGCGCAGAGTACCCGATCGCTGTAAACCGCCTCCAGATCGCAATCGATCAGGCTAAGGAATACGGTCTGCTCGGAAACAACATTTTCGGCACCGACTTTAACTTCAATCTTGAAATCCGTCTCGGCGCAGGCGCGTTCGTATGTGGTGAGGAGACCGCTCTGATGACCTCTATCGAGGGTAAGCGCGGTGAGCCTCGTCCCCGTCCTCCGTTCCCTGCAGTCAAGGGTCTGTTTGGCCGTCCCACCGTTCTGAATAACGTTGAGACCTACGCAAACATTCCGCAGATCATCGTCAACGGTGTGGATTGGTTCCGTTCTATGGGTACCGAGAAATCCAAGGGTACGAAGGTATTCGCACTTGGCGGTAAGATCAAGAACACCGGTCTGGTTGAGGTTCCTATGGGAACAACGCTCCGTCAGATCATCGAGGAGATCGGTGGCGGCATTCCGAACGGCAAGAAGTTCAAGGCAGCACAAACCGGCGGTCCTTCCGGTGGATGTATCCCCGCGCATCTGATCGACACTCCCATCGACTACGACAACCTGCTTGAAATCGGTTCGATGATGGGATCGGGCGGTCTGATCGTTATGGACGAGGACAACTGCATGGTTGACATTGCTCGCTTCTTCCTCGACTTTACGGTTGATGAATCCTGCGGTAAATGTACGCCTTGCCGTGTTGGTACCAAGAGATTGCTTGAGCTGCTCGATAAGGTTATTTCGGGCAACGGTGAGCTTGAGGACCTTGACAGAATGGAAGAGCTTGCAAACTACATCAAGTCCGCATCTCTTTGCGGTCTGGGTCAGACAGCTCCGAACCCCGTTCTCTCGACGCTCCGTTACTTCAGAGAAGAATATATCGCTCATATCGTGGACAAGAAGTGTCCCGCAGGCGTATGTAAGAAGCTGGTTCAGTTTGTGATTGATGCCGATAAGTGTATCGGTTGCGGCATGTGCGCTAAGCAGTGTCCCGCATCTGCAATCGCAAGAACCGACTACGTTGCTCCCGGTCACAAGCTCGCTTCCTTTGCTATCGACAGCACGAAGTGCGTGAAGTGCGGCGCATGCGTACCCACCTGTAAGTTCAAAGCGATTTCGAAACAATAAGAAAGGAGAATTGTGGACAATGGATATGATTAATGTAAAAATTAACGGCGTCAACTATTCGGTCGCCAAGGGTTCCACGGTTCTGGAAGCCGCAAAAGCAGCGCATATTGATATTCCTACGCTCTGCTATTTGAAAGACATCAACGAGATCGGCGCATGCCGTCTCTGCCTTGTAGAGGTTGCTGAAATGCGCGGTCCCGCACTTGGTCCTTGGCGCATGGTAACCGCCTGCGTATATCCCTGTACCGAGGGAATGGAGATCAAGACCAACACGCCCAAGATCGCCGCTTCGCGCAAAATGAACCTTGAGCTGTTGCTCTCCAACCACAATCAGGATTGCCTCTCTTGCGTACGCTCCACCAACTGTGAGCTGCAAACCCTTTGCCGCGAGTATGGTGTAACCTCCTCTACCTTTGTTGGGGAAAAGACCGAGTCTGTAATCGACGCGAACTCTCCCATCATTCGTGATAACAGCAAGTGTGTTCTTTGCCGTCGTTGCGTTGCAACCTGCGCAAAGATCCAGGAGATCGGTGTAATTGGCGCTAACAACCGCGGATTTGATACCTACATCGGTTCGCAGTTTGGCGAAGCACTTGCAAATACTTCTTGTATCAACTGCGGTCAGTGTATCGTTGCATGTCCGGTTGGCGCTCTTTATGAGAGAGACGACACCGACGAAGTATTCGAGGCATTGGCTGATCCCACCAAGCACACCGTAATCTGCACCGCACCTTCCGTGCGCGCACAGATCGGCGAGTGCTTTGGCTACGAGCCCGGCACCGACTGCGAGGGCAAGATGGTAGCGGCACTCAAGGCTCTTGGCTTTGATGGCGTTTACGATATGAACCTCACCGCAGACTTGACCATCGTTGAGGAAGCAAATGAGCTTCTGGGCAGAATCAAGAACGGTGGCGCACTGCCGATGATCACCTCCTGCTCGCCCGGATGGATCAAATACTGCGAGCACTACTTCCCGGAATACACCGAGAATCTCTCCACCTGTAAGTCTCCTCAGCAGATGTTCGGTGCAGTGGTTAAAACCTACTATGCACAGAAGATGGGCTGGGATCCCAAGGATATCGTGATGGTTTCTGCAATTCCTTGTACCGCAAAGAAGTTTGAGGTTGGCAGACCCAATCAGGCGGCAGCAGGCGTTCCCGACGTTGACTATGCGATCACCACTCGCGAGGTTGGCAGAATGATCCACAAGGCAGGCATCAACTTCCGCGCTCTTGAGGACGCGAAGTTTGACGATCCTTTCGCAATCGGATCGGGTGCCGGCGCGATCTTCGGCGCAACCGGCGGTGTTATGGAGGCAGCTCTCCGTTACGCAGCAGAGGTTATTCTCGGCAAGAAGCTTGAGAAGGTTGACTTTACCGAGGTTCGCGGAACCGAGGGCATTAAGACCGCTTCCTACAAGCTTGGCGATCTGACCGTAAACGTTGCGGTTGCATCGAGCACGGGCATGGCAAAGAAGCTGCTCAACAAGGTTAAGGCAGGCGAGCTCGACGTTCAGTTCATCGAGATCATGGGATGCCCCGGCGGCTGTGTAAACGGCGGCGGTCAGCCCATTCAGCCCGCATCGGTTCGTATGAACACCGACCTGCGCGCTGTTCGTGCGGCTGTTCTGTACAATGACGACGCAAACGATTCTTTGCGTAAGTCTCAGGACAACCTCGCTGTTCAGAAGCTGTATGATGAGTTCTTTGGTGAACCCAACAGCCACAAGGCACACGAGATCCTGCACACCACCTATGTTAAGAGAGGTCTGTATCAGTAAGACCTTTGAGGCTGCGTCATTGGCGCAGCCTCTGCTCAAAAAAGCCGACGGTAGGCTTTTTTGTAGCGCGGAATTTGCGGTTTTCGACTGCAAAGCAGTCGAAAATTGCGGTGTTTAGCCGCAAAGCAAAAACGTCGGGGGTGAGTACCAAATGCATTTTTGCATTTGACTCACCCCCTATGTGTTATAAAAAAGGCGGGCATCACAGATATGAGGATCATAGCTGTGATGCCCGCTGTTTTTGTAAAAATTTAAGAGGCAGGGAAGGGATCTGTTTTTGTAATGCCGGCACAGTAGAGCATCGCGTCGCCCACGTTCTTTCCAATTTCCAGCATGTCAGCTTGATTCCAGTGCCAACGGTCGCTTCCTTTGATTACTTGCGTGCCGTTTTCCCATGCTGTGATCGGGTAAGCCGAATTATCTACCACGTAGCAATTGTCAATTTTCTTGGCAAAGCTTTTTTGCATGTTGATAAAGGTGATGTTCACCGATTCGGTGGAGGCACTTGTCAGATTTTGCGTTTGCGAAATGGTTCCAACAATGATCGGCATTTTGGAGGCACCGCAATCATCATCGCTCCCCGTATATTTCTTCATGATCTCCGAAAGGTCCTTGCGAACGTCGATCGCAAAGCATTTGAATGCCAGCTCATATTCGTTCGGTTTGCTCTTGTTGGCACACCCCTGCATCCAATAAAGCCCGCAGATCCGTACCGAGGTGTAGCCGCCGTATTCCATCAATTCCGAAACGTTTTTCTCTACCTGTGCTAAAAAATTACGGTACATCTGACCCGTTACGTTGGGAACGACCTCACTCGATGGGAGCGTTTTTTGATAAGTGGGGGAGACCCAGTTTCCGTCTTTTGCGGTGGACCCGGTCGTGTCATTCAAAAGGCTGGAACCGCCAAACGCGTATTTGATCATACCCGCATGCTTTCCGCTTTCCTCATTATAGTAAACAGACAAGGCTTTTGCCATACCGGCTTCGGGGCCAAAGTGTGCCGCATCGATTCCCAATCCAAAGGTTGTTTTTTGCCACGCAATGATCCGATCGCGCGGCTCAGAGCCGTTGGAACGCGAATTTCCTGCATAATGTACGTTGGAAAATCCCTGCTTCAATTCAGGAGCCCAGTCATATGCATCGGAAAATTTCTTGATTTGTGTGCACCCCGTGGCGTTTGATTGCCCCGCAATCAGGTAAAGGTCAATCGTTTTTTCATTCGATTGTGTCTCATCCGAGCTGTCCTGCTCGTTTGTGCTTTCGGTTGTGTCCTTCAATGTCGATTCCTCCTGATCGGTAGTGTTTGACTCGGAATTGGATTCTGTGTCTGAGGGGGCTTCCGGTATGTTTGCAGGCGAGCATGCAAGCAGGCCCCCGGGGAGCGTCAGACAGATCGCAAGCAATAAAATGCCTGAAAGGATTTTCTTTAAAATAACGTTTTTCACTTCAAGCCTCCATTCTTTTTTTCTAATATAACACATTTTCTCAAAATTGTCAAGAAAAAAAGAGAATCTACTCTACGAGATCCTCTTTTTTTCTTATCCTGCGTCATCTGTCAAAAAGAGATCCTTCACCTCAACACCGAGAACCGAGGCAAGCTCATCAAGAATCAGAATATCGGGGCAGGATTGCCCGCGTTCCCATTTGGAAACGGCTTGAACCGAGACGCAACAGTGTTCAGCAATCGTTCGTTGCGTCAAATTTTGTTGATGGCGCAGATAAGCAAGTCTGCGGCCAAAGCTTTCCATATTTAACACGTATAATCTCCTTGTTTTTTCGGCTGAAGTATGGGATAAAAAAGGTGCATCCGCAACAATGTACGGATGCACCCGAAAAACACGGGATTAACCTGCCAACAAATGGAAGGATGCTCGTATTATCGAGCGAGAACCACCTTTGAGGCGAGGGTAAAACATCCGTTATTGTTTTTCTTAGACATTCAGACCGCCTCCTTTCTTAAAAAATTTGATCGTGCATTCTCGGTTGTACTTCCCGAAAACACCGACAAACATAGTATAACAGAATTTTTTGTTTTTGTCAATCAACCGTTGGTTCAATTTAACATTTTTCTTGCTTTTTGTCAGAAAATATGCTATAATTAGAAAAAATAAAGGAGTAGCGGAAATGTACGGAGGAAAAAAGAAGGCGATCACATTCAGCTATGATGATGGCGTGACGCAGGATATTCGTTTGGTGGAAATTTTTAACCGTTATGGACTGAAAGCCACATTTAATCTCAATTCCGAACTGTTGGGAAGAACGGGAGAATTGGAGATCAAGGGCAGGAAGGTTCGCCATGACAAGGTTTCACCTTCGGACGTGCGTTCGATCTATGCGGGGCATGAGGTTGCCGCGCACACCCTCACACATCCGAGCTTGCCGAAAATCACGGATGACACCGAGATCATTCGGCAGGTGGAAGAGGACCGCGTCAAGCTTTCCGCACTTGTTGGATATGAGGTCATTGGCATGGCATATCCGGGAGGCGGCGAAAATAACGACGCACGTGTTGCAAAATTGATACGCGAACAAACGGGAATCCGTTATGCGAGAGACATCAAAACTACCGGAATTTTCAAACCATATGACGATCTTTACCGCTTTCGCGGCACCGTTTATCATCACGGTGAATGGGACCGTCTTTTTGACATGGCAGACCGTTTTCTCTCTGCCGAGCCCGATGATCCAATGCTGTTCTATATTTGGGGACACTCCTATGAGTTTGATCTTTACCCCGAACGTTGGGCGCAATTTGAGGCATTTTGCTGCAAGATTGCAGGACGTGAGGAGATTTTCTACGGAACAAACCGCGAGGTTTTGCTCTTTGATTGATTTTTTTGAGCATGTTTCCGCATTTTTTGCACATGCTCTTGAAAAAAGAAAAAGAATGTGATATACTGAATAAAACGAAACCATCTCTCCGATGAAAGGAAGAAGAATATGAAAGACATATCCAGAAATTTGACGATGCTCTGTGATTTCTACGAACTGACCATGAGCAATGGTTATTTTGAATGCGGTATGAGCGATAAGATCGTTTATTTTGACGTGTTTTATCGCAACAATCCCGACAACGGCGGCTTTGCCGTGGTAGCGGGGCTTGAGCAAGTAGTGGAATATATCAAAAATCTGCACTTTACAGAGGACGACATTGCATTTTTGCGCTCCAAAGGCTGCTTCTCGGAGTCTTTCCTTGCATTTCTAAAGGATTTCCGTTTCCGCGGTGATATCTGGGCCATTCCCGAAGGCACCGTTGTGTTCCCGGGTGAGCCTTTGATGATCGTGCGCGGACGCGCGATCGAGGCACAGTTTATCGAAACTTACGTTTTAATGATGATCAACCATCAATCCTTGATCGCCACCAAGGCGGCAAGACTTACGCGTGCCGCAAAGGGAAGAGCAATCAGTGAGTTTGGCTCCAGACGGGCGCAGGGAGCGGACGCCGCAATTTTGGGCGCGCGCGCCGCATATATCGGCGGTGTCAACGCAACCGCCTGCACGATCACCGATCAGGTTTACGGGGTTCCCGCAACCGGAACGATGGCACATTCTTGGGTACAGATGTTTGATTCGGAATATGAGGCGTTCAAAACCTACTGTGAGATCTATCCCAACAATGCCACGCTCCTGGTGGATACCTATAACGTTGTTGAATCGGGAATCCCGAATGCGATTCGCGTATTTAACGAGGTGTTAGCCCCCAAGGGGATTCGCAAGTGCGGTATCCGAATCGACTCGGGCGATATTACTTATCTGACCAAAAAGGTTCGTAAAATGCTGGATGACGCAGGCTGGACCGAGTGTCGGATCGTCATTTCCAACTCTCTTGATGAATATCTGATCCGTGAGCTGATCCGACAGGGGGCAGAGGTGGACGCATTCGGCGTTGGCGAGCGCTTGATCACCGCCAAGAGCGACCCTGTTTTCGGCGGCGTGTATAAGCTTTGCGCGGTAGAGCGCGCGGACGGATCGATCAAACCGAAAATCAAGATCAGCGAGAATGTAGGCAAAATTACGACTCCGCATTTCAAAAAGATCTATCGTCTGCGCGGACGTGACACGGGAAAAGCAGAGGTAGATCTGCTCTGCGTTTGGGACGAAACGATTGACGATACCAAGCCGCTTGAAATTTTTGATCCGCATCACACGTGGAAGCGGAAAACGCTTGAGAATTTTACCGCAGAGGAGCTTCTCCAACCGATTTTCAAAAACGGAGAACAGGTGTATACGCTTCCCACGCTTGCACAGATCCGTCAGCACTGTGCCGATGAGATCGCAGGTATGTGGGATGAGGTTCGCCGCTTCAGCAACCCGCATAATTATTACGTTGACCTGTCACAAAAGCTTTGGGATATCAAGCATAACATGCTTCGCGCCAAAGGCGTTTATACCGACGGGGATGAGAACTGATCCATTTCAATAAATCAAAACGCGTTGTCCTTCACAGGTAACTGTTACAGTGGGGGATAACGCGTTTTTTTGTTCTCTTTTTTTACAAAAAAAAAGATTTTTTTTATAAAATCTATTGGAATTTTTTAATGAATATGATATAATATAAATAAGTATTCGATTTTTTACGCAGCAGTAAATTTTTAGCATGATGCGGAGGCGCGCCCAATGGATTTTTTGACGAAAATTTGGAGTGAGATTTCTCATTTTGCAACCCAATATGTTATCACGCCGATCCTGAATATCGGAATTTGGGATGCGGTGGACATTTTGCTTCTTGCAGTCATTCTTTATCAGCTCTACCGCTTTACCCGAAACCGTCGCGCAGGCCGCGTTGTGTTCGGTCTTGTTGCCGTTGTGATCGTCAGCACCATTATTACGTCGCTGAAGCTTCCCACTCTTAATTTTATCGTACGGCTCTTTTCCGCTGCCGCGTTTTTCAGCATTGTTGTTATCTTCCAACCAGAGATCCGCGATCTGCTGGAGCAAATCGGAAATTTGACTCTGTTTAATCCGAGAAGCAATACCATTCCGAAAAAGCGTATGGATCAAGCGCGCGCGGTTGCCGACGAGACCGCCGATGCAGTTGAAAAAATGGCGGGATCCCGCACCGGTGCGTTGATTGTGTTTGAAGGATTAACAAAGCTGGGCGAGTACGTGGAAACGGGAAAAATCGTGGATGCGCGTGTCAGCTCCAAGCTTTTGCAGAATCTTTTTTATAACGGAGCTCCGCTTCATGACGGTGCTTTGATCATTCGTGATATGCGTATTTGGGCGGCAAGCTGTGTGCTTCCTTCCACCAAAAGCAAGATGAATTTCGGAACGATGGGAACCCGTCACCGCGCGGCTGTTGGCATTACCGAGGTGAGTGATGCGCTTGTGATCGTGGTATCCGAGCAGACGGGGATCGTTTCGGTTGCGCAGGACGGAAAGCTGTTGCGCGACGTTGATGGGAAAACGCTCCGCGATATTTTGATGACCTATATTGCAGGAAACGCGTATTTGCGTCTCAAGCGTGCCAATATGCGTAAGGAATATTTGGAAATGCTTGAAAACGTTGCAAGAGTAAAAACGCCTGCCGAGCCTCGAAAGAGCAGCCGAGAGGAAATTGTTGAGAAGGAATTTCAAAAGCTGATCGGTCAGGATGAGCCAACCGAGGAGACTGACAGCTCCATTGACAGTGTGGAGGTGATCCAAGCCCCGCGGGCGGACGGATCGGAATCCACAACCGACGAAGAACAAAACGGATAAGGAGGGGTATTCCATGAAGAAAAACGTAGTGGGACACATGGTTGCGGCAAAAGAGCCCGTGACCGCAAGAGTGCGCCGTTGGCATCTTTTCCCCAAGCTTCTTTGTCTGCTTTTGGCGCTTTTGATTTGGCTGGTTGTTGTAAATTTCGAAAAACATGACCATTTCCCCTCTGACGGTGAAGGGGAAGATGACGCGCTTTGGTTGATAGAATGAGCTCTGATGCAAGAACACTTGGTGTGTTGATCGGTTCGATTCGCGTTCCGATCGATGCTACCAATGAAGATATTCTGAAAAAGGCGCGAGAAAAAATGAAGCGAGCGGGGCTTACGACCTCGTCGCTTCATTTTCGCCTTTTTAAAAAATCGGTCGACGCGCGCCGACGCAATGATCTGCGCTTTGAGTGTACGGTTTTGGCGGAGGGCGTGACCGATCGGCGTGCCTATCCCGCGCATCTTTTGGCACGTGCCGATGCAAGACTCTACGAAAATGAGACGTTATCGTTCCAACACGGTACGGACCATCTTTCTGCACGTCCGCTTGTGGTTGGAATGGGTCCCGCGGGGCTTTTTGCGGCATTGCTTCTCGCAAGAGAGGGCTATGCACCGATTTTGATCGACCGTGGTGCATCGGTTCGTGAACGGGTACGCAACGTCGAGCAGTTCCGCACAGAGGGGGTACTGGATCCGGAAAGCAACATTCAATTTGGCGCAGGCGGTGCGGGAACCTTTTCGGACGGAAAGCTGGTTACGCGCATTCATGACCCGCGAACGGCATTCGTTATGCAAACACTTCATGCATTCGGTGCACCGGAGGAGGTCCTGTATCACGCAAAGCCACACGTAGGAACCGATCTTTTGCGCGGTGTTGTCGAAGCAATGCTCGCGGAGATTGAGCGCTTGGGCGGCACGTTGCATTACCGTTGCAAGATGGAGGACTTTTCCGAGCAAGCGGACGGCACCCTGCAGATCAAAACCAATCAAGGGAGCTTTTGTTGCGGCGCATTGATTCTTGCCCCGGGACACAGCTCGCGCGATACCTATCTGTGCTTGCTTGAAAAGAATTTTGTTCTGGAGCCAAAACCAATCTCGATCGGCTTTCGCGCCGAGCATTTACAGGAAAAAATCGACGCCGCGCTTTACGGGCGCTTTGCGGGACATCCCAATCTCGGTCATGCCGAATACGCGCTCTCCGATACACGCGGAGAACGCGGGGTATATACCTTTTGCATGTGCCCGGGCGGTGAGGTGGTTGCCGCGGCATCGGAGTCGGGCGGACTGGTTGTCAACGGCATGAGCAATCACGCGCGTGACGGAAAGAACGCAAACGCGGCGGTGCTGGCATCGGTTGAACCTGCCGATATGGAAGCTGTGAACGGAAGTATCGTTTTGGGAGCCATAGAATTTCAACGCTTGATCGAACGCGCGGCATTCCGCACAGGCGGCGGCGATTATTATGCGCCGATCATGACAGCGGGCGATTTTCTCAATGGCAGTTATGGAAGGGAGCCCGGGCGTGTTCTGCCGAGTTATCGGGGCGGTAAGGTTCGTGTTTCAAATTTTGAAAATATTTATCCCGATTTCTTGATTCGCGCTTTGCGATATGCGTTGACGTCCTTTGGAAAAAAGCTGGAGGGCTACGATGCTCCCGATACCGTTCTGACAGCGGCTGAAACCCGAACCTCGGCACCGCTTCGGATCCTGCGCGACGGGGAACAACTGTATGCCATCGGGCATTCGCGGATCTATCCGTGCGGAGAAGGTGCAGGATATGCGGGGGGGATCACAAGTGCCGCGGTTGACGGTGTACGTGTCGCGTCCGCATTGATGGCTCGCTTTGCACCTCCGAAATCCGAACAGAAAGGAATTTAAACCATGCGAACCAAGGCTACTGTAGTGGCGATCTGTGGAAGGCGGGCAACCGTTGAAGCGGAGCGTACCTCTGCGTGTGAGGGCTGTCATAAATCCGAGGGCGAAAACGCTTGCTCGGTCTGCTCTTTAATGGGCGGTGACCGTAAAATGCGCGCGGAGGCGGAAAATTTCGTTGGGGCAGAGGTTGGAGACACTGTTATCATTGAAAGCGCAACGGGACGCATGCTTTGGTATGCTGCGCTGGTCTTTCTGTTGCCCATGCTGTCTGCCTTGCTGTTTTACGGCTTGGCGGCATTGCTCGGTGCCGCAAACGGATGGCGGATCGGTGCCGGCTTTTTCGGCCTTTGCGGAACCTTTGGCGGCCTCTTTGCATATTCCGAATATATACGAAAAAAACGCTGCGATATTGTAATTGTTGAAGTGATCAGAAAAGGACCGTAAAATTTCACGGTTGTAAAATGTGCTGCGCGAAGCTCGAAAGGCGCAGAATGAGGAGAAAAAATGAATCAAACGAAAAAAACAAAAAGATGGAGCGTGCGCGGTGCGCGGGGAAATCCCGTGCAGGATGCCGCCATACGAGCCTTGGCGCAGGAGATCGGATGTTCCGAGATCCTTTCGCGGGTGCTCTATACAAGAGGATATACCGATTCCAAAGCGGTAAAATCCTTTTTGGAGCAGGATGCGGCTTGCTTGCATGATCCCACGTCCTTGTTGGATATCGCGTCTGCCGTTGCGCGCATTGAGCAGGCAATTGAAGCGGGGGAACGAATCGCGATCTACGGAGACTATGACGTGGACGGTGTCACGTCGGTCAGCCTGTTGTATCTCTATCTTTCCGAGCGCGGAGCAGACGTTGGGTATTACATTCCAAGCCGTATGCTGGAGGGCTACGGTCTTTCCAATCCCGCAATTGACCGTCTTGCCGAACGCGGCGTGAAGCTGATGATCACGGTTGATACAGGCGTAACTGCGATTGATGAGATCGAGTATGCCAAAGAGTGCGGAATCGATACGGTTGTCACCGACCACCACGAGTGTCGTGAGATCCTGCCGAATGCCTGTGCCGTGGTGAACCCCCACAGAGAAGGCGACCCTTATCCGTTTAAGGATCTTGCGGGCGTAGGTGTCATTTTTAAGGTGATCTGCGCTGTTGAAATGGAGCGATGCCGCCGAGAGGGCGTTTCGGTACGCGATGGGGTGGAGCGGCTTTGCCGTTCCTATGCCGATCTTGTTGCGATCGGAACCATTGCCGACGTAATGCCTGTGATCGACGAAAACCGCTTGATCGTAACGCTTGGACTGCAATTGCTTGAGAATACAAATCGCCCCGGACTTCGCGCGCTGATTGAAGCGGCGTCGGGATCGCGCGGCGACGGATCCCGTCCGACTCGTAAAAGAAAGATCAACTCCGGCTTTGTCGGATTTACCATTGCCCCTCGGCTCAATGCCGCAGGGCGTGTGAGCAGTGCGTCAATTGCGGTAGAGCTTCTCCTTGCCGAAACCGCGGCAGATGCCGATCGGCTTGCGGAAACACTCTGCGACTTGAATTTGAAGCGCCAGGTGGAAGAAAACCGAATTGCCGAGCAGGCATACCGTAAGATCGAAGAAACCTTTGATCCGGTAGAGGATCGCGTGATCGTAATCGATGATGATACGTGGCAGCAGGGCATTATCGGAATTGTGTCCTCACGCATTACCGAGCATTACGGACTGCCGTCCATTTTGATCTCTTTTGATGGAACCGCCAACGGCGAGCCGCTTGAAAACGATGTTGGAAAGGGCTCGGGGCGCAGTATCAAGGGCATGAATTTGGTTGAGGCATTGATCGACAGTGAGGAGTTGCTGGTTCGTTTTGGCGGGCATGAGCTTGCCGCGGGGCTCAGCATCACGCGGTGCAATATCAATGCCTTCCGCCGCCGCATCAATCAGTATGCGCGCGAGCATCTCGGGGAGAATGAGCTTGAAGTCACGCTGGATGCCGATTGCGAGGTCGAGATGCAGGATCTGGATATGAAGCTTGCGCAGCAGATCACCGCAATGGAGCCGTTTGGCGTATCCAACCCGATTCCGAACTTTATTCTTCGTGAGGCAAGGATCGTGCGCGTGATCCCCCTGGTTGGGGGCAAGCATACCAAGCTGATTCTGGAAAAGGACGGCAGGGAAATCATCGCGCTTTGGTTTGGAATGTCCACCAGCCAATTTGAATTTGAACCCACCGATCCCGTAGATCTTCTGTTTCAGTTGAGTATCAACGAATATCAAAACGTAATGTCACTGCAAATGATCGTGCAGGATATTCACCTTTCCAAGCGCTTTTCCGATGCGCTGGACCGTGATATGGCACGGTATGAGGAAATTTGTGCAGGCGATAGCTATCTGGAATCCGAGCGTATTTTGCCCACAAGAAATGATTTTGCGATTGTCTATACCGCATTGAGAAGGGAATTCCGCGCGGGACACAGTGTGTTTCCGATGCGCCGGATGCTGACCATGTTCTCCTCTCCCGAGTGCGGTGAGATCTCATACATCAAGCTGAAATTTATCATTCGCATCATGCAGGAGCTGCAGATATGCGAAGTGAGTGAGCCGAGCGCCGATCGTTACGTTTTTTCATTCCAATATCAAACAACCAAAACAAACATTGAAAAGTCATCGATCTTAAAACGGTTGAAGTCACAGCTACGGAAAACCGAGGGATAAACCGACTGCGTCAAGCAATGTCGGTAGAAGGAGCAACCATGAATGAGACTAAGATAAGTACCGACACAACGCGATTGCTTGACATTTTGCGGGCAACCGGAAAAAAATATGATATAGATAAGATTCAGCGCGCGTTTGAATACGCGAGGGATCTGCACGAGGGTCAATTTCGCGTCAGCGGAGAGGCTTATATTTCGCATCCGATCGCGGTTGCCGAGATTGTGGCAGGACTTGAACTCGATACTGATTCGATTTGTGCCGCATTGCTTCACGATACGGTAGAGGATTGCTCGGAGAAGACCGATCTGAAAGAGGTCGAGAAGAAATTCGGTCCCGAAGTTGCTCTTTTAGTTGACGGATTGACCAAGATTGTAACGCTTCAGGTCGAGGATAAGGAAGAGGCACATATTGAAAACCTGCGTAAGATGCTGCTTGCCATGTCCAAGGACGTACGTGTGATCTTTATCAAGCTCTGTGACCGCCTCCACAATATGCGCACGCTTGAGGTCAAGCCCGACCATAAGCGCCGTATTACCGCGCTTGAAACCATGCAGGTTTACGCGCCGCTTGCGCACCGTTTGGGTATGCAGCGAATCAAACAGGAGCTTGAAAATCTCGGTCTGCGCTATCTCGACCCCATCGGATATGCCGAGGTTCGTCAGCATATTGAAGAGAAGTACGGCGAAAATCTTGGATTTATTGAGAATATTCGCGCAACGGTCGATCAGAAAATGCGCGAGAACAATATTCAATTCACGCTGGAGGGAAGAATTAAGTCGGTTTATTCGATCTACAAAAAGATGTATAATCAAAATAAGTCTTTTGATCAGATCTACGACTTTTACGCGCTCCGCATCATTGTGGAAACCGAGCTGGAGTGCTATACCGCACTTGGATTGATCCATGAAATGTTCAATTCGATCCCCGGACGCTTCAAGGACTATATTTCCACGCCAAAGCCCAACATGTACCGATCCCTGCATACCACTGTAATCGGTCGCGACGGTATTCCGTTTGAGGTGCAGATCCGCACGTGGGAAATGCATCACGTTGCCGAATACGGTATCGCGGCACATTGGAAATATAAGTCGGGCGCTTCCTCGAAGGAGGAAATGGACCGCAAGCTGGAGTGGATCTCACGCCTGATCGAAACCGAAAACGAGCAACGCGACCCCGATGAGTTTATGAATGCGCTGAAAACCGATATTTTTCATGACGAGGTGTTTGTTTTCACGCCGAAGGGAGACGTGATTGCGTTGCCGAGCGGCGCGAACGTGATCGATTTCGCATATGCCATTCACTCGGCGGTTGGTGAGAAAATGATTGGCGGTAAGATAAACGGTATGATCGTTCCGATCGACCGCAAGCTTGAAAACGGAGAGATCGTGGAGATCATGACCTCCTCCGCCTCCAAGGGACCAAGCCGCGACTGGTTGAATATCGTAAAAACAAGTGCGGCGCGATCTAAGATCCGCGCTTGGTTCAAGCGTGAGAAGAAAGCCGACAATATTGTGATGGGTAAGGCGGCAATTGAGGCTGAGATCCGCAAAATGCGCAAGAGCTGTACCGAGGCACAGCGCGATGCGATCGTTACCGCGATCAGTGAGCGAGTTGGCTATGCCGGTGCAGAGGATTTCTATAATGCCATCGGTTACGGCGGTCTCTCTATCTCTAAGATCCTTGCTAAGTTGCAGGATGAGTGTGAGCGTGTTCTCAAGCCCGAGGTCATTGAGCCGGAGGTGATTACCGAGCCTGAGCAGGTCGTGGTAAACAAGCCGAAAAATATCAAGTCCAACAGCGGAATCGTGGTGGACGGTGAGCATGGCTGCATGGTCAAGTTCGCAAAGTGCTGCAACCCGCTTCCCGGAGATTCCGTAATCGGTTTTGTTACAAAGGGCTTTGGTATTTCGATTCATAAGCTGGATTGTCCCAACGTCAAGGAAGGGCAAAAGAACCCTGAAAACGCCGATCGCTGGAAGCCTGCGCATTGGGAAGCTTCGGTAACGCAGGGGGCAGGTAGCGGTATTTACGAGGCGCTTTTGCAGATCATGGCAGAGGACCGTATCGGTATGCTGGCAGACGTTACCACCGCATTGGCTGAAATGCGCGTGTCAATTTTGCAGGTGAGCGTTGCGAATCATAGCGACGGACGCTCTACCATCAGCCTTAAGGTTGGATGCCGCAACATTGAGCATTACAATTCGATTGTTTCACGGTTGCGCAATCTCAACGGAGTTGGGCATATTTTGCGCGGTTTTTCGTAATGACCGCATGAACAGAAAAGAAAGGTTTCAAACATTATGAAGGCAGTTATTCAGCGTGTTTTGCGTGCAAGTGTTGCGGTGGACGGCGCGGTTGTCGGAAGCTGTAACCACGGATATATGATCCTGCTCGGTGTTGCAGAGGGCGATACCGAGGAGGATGCCGCGCTTCTTTGCAAAAAAATTGTTAATTTGCGTATTTTTTGTGACGATGAAGGCAAAATGAACCGTTCGATCAAGGATATCGACGGGGAAATGCTGATCATCTCACAGTTTACGTTGCTCGCAAATTACCGCCATGGAAACCGACCCGATTTTCTTGCATCGGCAAAGCCTGATGAAGCCAATCGCCTTTATGAATATTTTAAAGCGCTTGCCGCCACCGAGATCCGACGCGTCGAATCCGGAGTCTTTGGTGCGCACATGGAGGTCAGCCTTACCAATGACGGACCGGTCACCATTGTGATGGACAGCGAGATCTTGAAAAAGAAAAAATAAGGAAGTCGTTATGAAACTGATATTAGACGGAAATATTAACGTATATTATATTCAAACGCTTTGCATGATCTTTTTCCCGGGAGAAAAGTTTGGGCAATCCGAGAATGAGAATCCCGATGCTCCCGTGCTTCGGTTGATCCTTCGCGAAAATGCGGAAGGGATCACCGCGTCGGTTGCGGTAACAGCATTTGACCGCAGAGCCGATGCCGAGCGTTTTTATCCCTATAGCGAGCGCTATGACCGTGAGAAGCTTGCAAAGCTTGCCTGTGGCGCGGCAGTGATCGCGGCATGCGGCGAATTGATCGGATACAGACCCTCGTGGGGGATGCTCACAGGTGTGCGTCCCTCCAAGGTTGCCACCGAGCTGTTGCAGAGCGGAATGAGTAAAACGCGCGTGAAACGTACGCTTGCGTCGGATTATTTTGTAATCCCCAAAAAGGCGGCGCTCGCAACCGACGTTGCGCTCGCGGAGCAAAAATTGATCGGGGAACCCGATAAGCGCGATTGCAGTGTTTACGTTGCGATCCCATTTTGTCCCACGCGTTGCTCCTACTGCTCCTTCGTTTCTTACACCTCCCCCAAGCTTCTGTCGCTTATTCCCGCATATCTGGAGCACCTTCTGATCGATCTGGAAAAAACGTTTGCAAAAATCAATACACTCGGACTTCGCGTTCGTACCGTTTATATAGGCGGCGGAACCCCCACGATCCTGTCGGCAGACCAGCTCCGCATGTTGCTCGGAAAGATCGCGTCCCTTACCGACGTTTCGCTTCTTGAGGAATATACGCTGGAATCCGGACGTCCCGATACGATCACAGCCGAAAAATTCGCGGTTGCCAAAGAGTTTGGTGTTACGCGTGTTTGTGTCAACCCGCAGTCTCTTTGCGAGGAGGTATTGCAGGGAATCGGCAGATGCCACACAGTAGACGATTTTATGCGTGCCTTTGAGGTTGCGCGCAATTCGGGAATTCCGAATATCAACACCGACCTGATCGTTGGCTTACCCGGTGATACCTTTAAAAAGTTTTCGTATACCTTCGACCGCATTCTCGCGCTTCGTCCCGAAAATATCACCGTACATACCTTCTGTGTAAAAAAAGCCGCCGAAATATTACGGCAGGGCAGTCAAATTTATTCGGTGCGCGGAGGCGACGCGGGAAAATGCGTAGACTATACGCAACTGAAAACCCAGCAGGAGGGATACATTCCGTATTACATGTATCGGCAAAAGAACACGGTCGGCAATTTTGAAAACGTCGGCTTTGCTTTGCCCGAAACGGAATGCCGTTATAACGTATATATGATGGAGGAGGTTCATTCGATCTTCGCCGTTGGTGCGGGAGCGGTATCCAAAATGGTGGATTACCGTCCGCAAACGGGCGGAAAACCGCTGATTCGCCGCTTGTTCTATCCCAAATATCCTTATGAATATCTCAAGGATACCAGCACCGATCAAAAGCTGGATGAGATCGAGGCATTTTATCGGGAACAAAACATGCTTTGATTTCGATGAAGCGGTGAGCCTTGCCTTTATCAGGAAAGGATCTCTTTTATGAAGCAATATCAAATTTCCAATCTTTTATCCACCGATCAGATGCACCGTCTTGTGATGGACGGAGATCGTTTTCTTGCCGATCAGATGCGGGCAACCTCGCGCAATATTGCAAAAGCTTCCGATCAACGCCTGATCGGGCTGACGGGTCCCACTTGTTCAGGCAAGACTACGGCGGCACGGCTTTTCACCGATTATATGGAGTCGCACGGACATTGCGTGCACGTGATCTCGGTTGACGACTTTTACTTTGATAAGGATTATCTGAAAAAACGCGCCGATGATGACCCCAACATCGAGATCGATTACGATTCCGAGGATACCATTGATGCCGATCTTTTGGCGGAGAAAACCGAAAGTTTGCTTGCCTGCAAGCCAACGCGCCTGCCGCGTTTTGATTTTCGATCGGGATTGCGTGTGGACGGCGTGACGGTTACACCGCAGGCGGGGGATATCTTCCTTTTTGAGGGCATTCAGATCCTATATCCGCGCGTGCGAGAGATCTTGTCGGGAACCGCTTATCACAGCATCTATATTTCGCCTGTTTCCTCCATTGAAGTGGGTGGGGAGGTCTTTTTACCAAATGAGATTCGTTTGATGCGTCGTTTGGTGCGTGACTTCCGTTATCGTGCGTCCGATCCCGCGTTTACCTTCTATCTTTGGCAGAGCGTGCGGGAAAACGAGGAAAAAAGTATCTTCCCGTATGCCGATACCTGCCATGAAAAGATCGATTCCACCATGCCGTATGAAATCGGTATGCTCAAGCCTTATCTCAATGCTATTTTGCCGCAGGTCATGCCGCAGGATCGCAGCTATGAGTCCGCGCAAGCCCTTTTGCAAAAAATACAGTCGGTTCAGACAATTCCATCTTCGCTGATAGCCGACCAATCACTTTATAAGGAATTTATTTAATGAAAACGATACTCAAAAACGCAACGCTTCTGCCCGAATACGGCTATGGAAACCGTCTTGTTTCGGTGACCGTTGAGGGGGCACGCATCGTGTCGATCGACCTCGATCCGAAGGACCTTGACGATGCCGATGTGATCGACTGTAAAGGGGATTTACTGATCCCCGCCTTTTACAATACGCATTGCCATGCCGCTATGACGCTCTTTCGCGGGTACGGAGAGGACCTTCCTTTGCAGAGATGGTTAGAGGAACGAATTTTCGCCGCGGAGGATCGCTTAACCTACCAAAGCGTGCTTGTTGCCACCCGTCTTGCCATTGCCGAGATGCTTCGTAACGGAATCGCATCTTTTTCGGATATGTATATGTTTGAGGACGCAGTAGCGGAGGCGGTTCTGGAAAGCGGAATCAAAGCCAACCTTTCGCGTAGCCTTGTGTCCTTTGACCCTGACATCAAGCTTGCAAGCGATTCGCGTTTTGCGGAATTTTTGTCGCTTGCGCGTACGTATCACCATGCGGACGACGATCGGATCCTTGTGGATCTTTCGCTTCACGCCGAATATACCAACCAAGAAAGCTATTGCAGACAGGTTGCGGATTACGCGCGTGAAAATCGTTTTGGTATGCAGATACACCTTTCCGAAACCGAAAAGGAGCATCGCGACTGTATCGCCAGACACGGCAAAACACCTACCGCATTCTTCCATGATACGGGTGTGCTGGATGTCAACACAACCGCCGCGCACTGTGTTTGGGTAGAGGATTCGGATCTTGAAATTCTTGCCCAAAAGCGTGTGAACGTAGCGCATAACCCCGTGAGCAATCTCAAGCTCGGCAGCGGAGTTATGCCATTGCGCAAGATGTTGGATGCGGGCATTCACGTGTCGCTCGGAACCGATGGGGTAGCGTCCAATAACCGCTTGGATCTTTTGCGCGAGATGCAAACGGCGGCGATCCTGCATAAGGGCATCACGCGTGATCCTGCCGTTACGGTTGCGGCAGAAATGCTTCCGCTTGCCACCCGAAACGGTGCGATCGCACAGGGGCGCCTCGATTGCGGACGCGTAGAGGTTGGCTACCGTGCCGATCTGGTGCTGATCAACCGAAATTCACTTCATAATATGCCGTCTTATGACGACTACGCGATGTTGGCGTACAGCGCGGATCGCGGAGACGTTCTCTTTACCATGGTGGACGGACGCATACTTTACCGCAACGGCGCGTATACTTACCTTGATGAGGAGCGCCTGCGTTTTGAAAGCCGCGAGGTGTTTGCTCATTACTTTGATTGATAGGCGGTGAGTGAGCATGGCGGAGCGATTGCGTGAAAATACAGGGAAGACCTTTTTATCGGGCGTTCTGTTGCTATCGCTGTCTACCGTGCTTGTAAAGATCATCGGCTTGATATATAAAATACCCATGCTTACCTATCTCGGATCGGTTGGCATGGGCTATTTCAATTCGGCATATGAGATCTATGCCTTGTTTTGTGTGATCTCCACCGCGGGTCTGCCTGTTGCGCTCTCGGTAATGATCGCCTCAGCACGGGCGCGCGGAAACGGGGGAGAGGTACGCTGTATCTGGCGGCATTCTTTACGGATCTTTATCGGGGTTGGTATGCTCGGAACCGCGGTGATGCTGCTGTTTTCCCGCCGCTTTTGTCAAATGATTCAAAGCGAGCATGCGTTGGGATCCATTCTCGCCATCTCGCCAACGGTTTTCTTCATTTGCGTTTCATCGGCTTTGCGCGGTTATTTTCAAGGCTATCAGCGCATGCTTCCCACCGCGGTCTCACAGGTTATTGAGTCATTGGGAAAGATCGTTTTTGGCGTTTTGCTGGCGCGATACGCGCTGGGGCGCGGATACGATACCCCAACCGTCGCTGCTTTTGCGGGCATGGGACTCACCCTTGGAACAGCACTTTCGTTGCTTTATCTTGTGCTTGAAAAAATACGCTTTTCCCCCGGGGAGGAAGAGGACACGGCATTGGCGGAGCCAAGGCTGCCGTCCGCCGCTCGGATCTGGTCGCGGCTTGCCAAGCTCGCAATTCCCATGACGCTCGGCGCTTCGCTTGTCAGCATGACAAAGCTTGTTGATATGACGATGATCTTGCGCCGATTGCAATCGATCGGGTACAGCGAGGTCCTTGCAAATGAGGCATACGGGAGCTATACTACGCTTGCGCTTTCGGTTTATGGGCTTCTGCCAACGTTGGTCAATTCCATCGCCTTACCTCTGGTTCCCATGCTTTCCGCGGCAATTGCCTCGGGCGACCGTGCGCGTCAGGAGGATATGATCCGCAATTCCTATCAGCTCACGGCTTTATTCGCGCTTCCTGCCTCTCTTGGCGTGGCGGCATATGCCGAACCGATTTTGAGACTGCTGTTCGGAGGAACTCCGTCCGCCGTGGAAATTGCCGCCCCGTTGCTCTCCGCATTGGGCATGTCGGTATTCTTTTCTTGTATGATCACCGCCACCAATTCGGTCCTGCATGCCTATCAAGCCGTAAAACGTCCCATTGTTTCGATGCTTGCGGGCGCGGCAATCAAGATCTTGACGGCATACCTGCTCATTGGAAATCCGCGCATTGCCTTACTCGGCGCACCGATCAGCACATTCCTTTGCAACGTGACGGTTGTGTGTGTCAATCTATTGTTTGCCGCAACGCTTTGTCACGTGTCGGGCCTATGGCAGCTTTTTTGGAGGCCTCTTGCGGCGGCAACACTATCCATCGGCGTCTCTTATGCGGTCTATTGGATCTTATCCACGCATATCGGTAAGCACGCAATGCTAACGGTTTCTGCCATTTTGTTGGCAATGATCTTCTATCTTATATTTGCTCTTGCAATGGGAGCTGTGAAAGAATCTTTGATCCAAATGCTTCCGCAGGGCGATCGTTTGTGTAAAATTTTAAAGAAATTACGGCTGCTCGGTGTTTCACCCGCAACCGAGAAAAAAGGAGCTTTTAAATGACTGTAGAACAGAACGTTCAGGATTTGATGAAAAAAACAAGATATGATTTCTCTGATCTGTGCGCGATCATGTCGATTTTGCGCTCGGATGCAGGCTGTCCGTGGGATCGCGAGCAGGATCATCACTCGATCCGCAAATGTTTGATCGAGGAGACCTATGAGGTCGTGGAGGCTATTGATACCGAAAACCCCGCGCTTTTGCGTGAGGAGCTCGGAGACCTGCTTTTTCAGATCCTTTTTCATGCCGAGATCGAACGGGAACGACAAACCTTTTCGCTTGACGACGTGATTCATGAGATCAGCGTGAAGATGATCCACCGCCACCCGCACGTATTCGGCAATGTGCAAGTTCGGAACAGCGCCGATGTTTTGCAAAATTGGGAAAGCATTAAAACCGAGGAAAAGCAACGAAATACAAAGGTTGAAAAGCTTCGCGCCATTCCCCCCATGATGCCGGCACTGATGCGTGCGACAAAGGTGGGGAAAAAGGCAGGACAAGCAGAAGGGGAGTCCGTCGGGGCACTCACCGATGCGGTATCGGCACATCTTTCCGCATTTCATGACGCGAATCCCGAGCAGATGCATGAACGCATGGGAAAACTCCTCATGGCGGTTTGCAATCTTTCCCGTGCTGTCGGGGTTGACCCCGAGCATGCGCTCATGGACGAAACCGATCATCTGATCGATCGTGTTGCAAAAGAGGAAGAGTGCAAATAAGCCGAATCAAACGGTTTTTGCGAAAAACAAGGAGAATCCCTCAAAAATAGAAAAATGATTGTAAAAGCCCTTGCGAAAACGGCAAGAATATGGTAAAATAAAAAAGAAAGAAAGCAGAAACGGAGAACCCATTATGCGTCTCGATAAATTTTTAAAGGTTTCGCGCATTATCAAGCGCAGAACCGTTGCAAACGATGCCTGCGATGCCGAACACGTTTCGGTGAACGGCAAACGCGCAAAAGCGTCCTATGACGTGAAAGAGGGCGACGTGATCGAAATTACCTTCGGTCAAAGAACGCTTCGTGTGCGCGTCCTCAACGTCAAGGAGTACACACCAAAAGCGGAGGCAACCTCACTTTACGAGGTCCTCGAATAAGGACAAGGGCACACCGCATATTTTTTTCGGTCATTGCATAGGTTGTAGCAAACAAATGTCGGAGGTTTGCACAATGAGTACGGAAATGACCAAACAGGACCGCGCGGAGCATTGGATACATATGCAAGGGCGAGAGAGTGCCGAGGTACGCGGTGTGAGCGACGTGATCAGCTTTGATGAACAGACCGTCCTTTTGGATACGGTTTGCGGGAGTCTTGCCATTGAGGGTGAGAACCTTCATATTCGCGTGTTGAATGTGGAGCAGGGCATTGTCACGATGGATGGGAGAATACACTCCGTTGGTTATTTTTCCACCGAGGACGATGACAAGCAGCGAAAAAGCGGATTTTTCGCAAGGATCTTCCGATAAAGCGCTATGACAGTTTCGCAATCAGCATTGGCGTGGCTCTATCTGTATGCTGTGTTTCTCGGCATCGGTTTGGGCGCGTTTTATGATCTTTTTCGCATCACGCGTGTTTTCCTCGGCATGCATTACAGTCGCCGTGCCGCAAAGCAACTGCGCGAGTGGAAGCCGCCCCTGCTCAAACCCATACAAAAGCATAAAGAGAGCCGTGCGTTGGGGCTTGTCATTTTTGTAGAAGACCTGATCTTTTGCATGATAACGGGCATCTTGCTTGTCATTCTGTTTTATGAGGTGAACAGCGGCAAATTCCGCTTTCCTGCACTGATTTCGGTGGGGGCGGGGTTCCTGTTTTACCGCGGAACGCTCGGCAGGATCGTAATGCTTTTTTCCGAGATCATTGCTTTTGGAATTGAGCTGGCAGTACGGTATCTCTGCTATTTTATTTGGTTGCCAATTTCATTGGTTGCAACGTGGATCGCAAAACTGCTCAAACGCAGCTACACCGCGGGCCGCGACCGCCACCAACAGAATGATCGCCGCCGATACACAGCGGAGCAGAAAAAGCGATCCACAAAAGACGCATGCGGTCTTTTGCCGCCGTCGGTTATGGGGGCAACGGCAGAGAAAAAGGAAACGGGGAGAAAAGCCCTCCGAGAGGGAAGAAAGGTAGAAAATGGAAGTAAAAAAGAAACAATTCAGTCTGTCGCTTCTGATGCGCGTTCTGCTCGGCGTTTTGGTAGTCGTGTCCATCGGCGTATTTGCAAATAGTGCTATGCGATACAACGACCTTCTGCGGGAACAGCGCGAGCTTGAGCAACAGTTGGAAGAATATCGAGAGATGAAAGAAGAATTGGAAGAGCTAATCAATTCTGATATGGATTATGAAACCATTGTGAAGATCGCAAAGGAACAGCTTGGGCTGTATTTTCCCGATGAGGAGATTTTTTATAACGATCAGAACAAGTGAGCAAGGAGCAAGGAGACGGTAAAACATATGGCAGAAAAGAAGAAAACGGGAAATCAAACGATTGCCCAAAATAAAAAGGCATGGCATGATTATTTCGTTGATGAAAAATATGAGGCGGGAATTGCGCTTCGCGGAACCGAGGTCAAGAGTATTCGTGCGGGGGCAGTGAATTTGAAGGATTCTTACTGTTCATTCGAAAAAGGCGAGTTGTTTCTTGTAGGAATGCACATTAGTCCTTACGAGCAGGGGAACATCTTCAATCATGATCCGCTTCGGCAGCGCAAGCTTTTGATGCACCGCCGTGAGATCATGAAGCTTCAGGGGCAGGTACAGCAAAAGGGATTTACGTTGATCCCATTGTCACTTTATTTTTCGGGAAGCCACGTTAAGGTAGAAATTGGACTTTGCCGCGGTAAAAAGCTCTACGACAAGCGTGATTCCGCCGCGGAACGCCAAGCCAACCGCGATATTGATCGGCACATGAAGGATCGAAGCCATCAGGAATGAGCTAAAGTTTTTGACTCGGCCTCACTTTTCATTCGGCATCCTCTATGCCTATTTCGGATACCACGATCGATTTTACGGGCGGTTGCTTTGTGGGATCAAAGGCGCTGTAAGTCGCAAAGATTCTTCCGTTATCGCAGATACACAGGTCGGCGTTGCTGCAGGTGTATTCAAAATATTTGGTCATCACATCCGACTCGGGAACGCTTACAAGCTCGGTAATCGGACTCCACGTTTTCCCCTCCGGATCGTCGCAGGTCATAAGGTATACCCCGGGGCGCCCCGAGATGAGAAGTATCGTTCCGTCCTCTGTTTTCAGGGAATGAGGGTGTATGCCGTAATCAAAGAAGACTTGGGGCTTCGACCAGGTTTTGCCTTCGTCAGAGGAGCGGACAGAGAACATTTTTGGAATTGGGCGGCCATCCTGACGAAGGGGATGAAGTGAGCCTGAGCGCATAATCATCAGAAAATCACCGTTTTCAAGTATTTCCAGGGTTGCCTCGTTAAAGCCTTCCACACTATAGGCGTCCGGGACGTTACATGCGGGATCGTAATAAACGGAGCTGACGTAGTCCCAGCTATGTCCGAGATCATCGGAGCGTAGAAGGTGAACGGAGTAGTATCTTGAGGTTGCGGACTCGTGCTTCGACAAAGGTGCTTCCGCGTAAACGGGAAACCAAAGTACCCCGTTTTTGTCTATCTTAACGTCGTTTGCGCAGGAGGATATCTGCGTGAAAAAGCTACCGTCTTCCCTTGGGTAGAAGTTTACGGGCATATCCTTCCAGTTTACGGTGCATATTTCCTCTTGCGGTTCTTCTTCACCGCGGCGAAGGCGGGTGACAGTAAAGCTTTTTTCGAGTCCCGATACGATTCCTTTCAGCTCATCTATGGGGTATACGAATACATCCTTAGAGCCGAATGCCATCTTTTTCGCGGGCGGAAGGTCAAAGCTTCCCACAATATTTTTACGTTGCACAAAATCGATCCTGTCACCGTTGGGAAGGAGCGTTGCGGCCTTTCTCCAAGCATCAAGACAGCCTTTTTCCCAATTTTTTCCGTAGTCACGGGATATATAAATGTGGTCAAGATCTTCCTTTCCGTAGGTTTCTACAGCATCTTTTCTGCCCATAAATTTTACGATCAGGGCGCCGTTCGCATAACGGATCAAGGGAATCTGAAATCCGCCCCACAGTAATGATTCCTGATCGCTTTCCGCAATAACGGTCCTGCTTTTTACAACTATTTTTTTCATACTAAAAATCTCCTTTGAGATAGAGTTGCGAGTAAATTATAGCATGAAATATGCAACAGGTCAAGCATTAAATATAAAAACGTATCATTATCAAAGAACCATATTAATAGCAAAATTGCCGCAAGCGTCAATTTGCAGAGCCCGATTCGGTATATTCGATCGAAAAAGCAGAGATGAGGAGAATCGGAACTCAAACGCGCGGATTTATGCAACGGTTAAATTTTGCTACCTGCCGCGCGTTATAGCAAAATTGCCGCAAGCGTCAATTTGCAGAGCCCGATTCGAAATATTCGATCGAAAAAGCAGAGATGAGGAGAATCGGAACTCAAACGCGCGGATTTATGCAACGGTTAAATTTTGCTACCTGCCGCGCGTTATAGCAAAATTGCCGC
>SVTW01000023.1 GCA_015063585.1 Oscillospiraceae bacterium | reverse complement strand
AGTCAAATGCAAAAATGCATTTGGTACTCACCCCCGACGTTTTTGCTTTGCGGCTAAACGCCGCAATTTTCGACTGCTTTGCAGTCGAAAACCGCAAATTCCGCGCTACAAAAAAGCCTACCGTCGGCTTTTTTGAGCAGGGGCTGCGCCATTGGCGCAGCCCCAAGTTTTTTGTTTCGATCAGAACAAGCCGATAAAGCTGTTTCCGCCGCCGCTGAGTACACCCGCTTCTTCAGTGGATGTTTTCAGCATGTGAATTTCTTCCTCACAGAGAAGAATCACGTCCGAAACGGGAGTTTCATAGATTTTTTTCATTACGGTATTCTCCTTTCGTTAGTTGAGGACGATGTCCACGTAGTGCGGAGCATGGTCACTGGAGGTAAGCGAGAGGCAATCCTCAAGAATCTTGTATTGGTTGAAGGTGACAGTGGTGTTATCACCTGCAAGGTAGAGCACGTGATCAATTGCGCCCTTTGCATAGGAGCTAACGCCGCTCACCACGGTTCCGTAGCGAACAAAGGTTTCGCCGTCCTTGATTTCGATCACTTTGTAGCCGGTGGGGGTCTTATCAACGTACTCTTTTGCAATGTGACGAACAGGGGTCAAGCCACCTGCTGCGTTTGTATCAGCATCGCCCTGCAGATAGAGCACGTAAACGTAATCTTTCTCTGCCAGCTTGTTTCCGTCTTTATCATTTTCAATCACACCGTAAATGTGTCCGGCTTCCTTTTGGTCCTTTCCGGTAAACTTGTATGCATAGCCTTTTGCGTCCTTTTTATAATTTGCCTTTGTTGCCTCATCGAGGTCGTCATACTCCACAAGCTGCTTGTATGTCCAACCCATGGTCAGCTCTGTTCCGGGCTCTGCATGAAGTACGGCATTAAAGTCGCCGCCCGTGATAACGGGGAGATTGCCGTTTGTTGTGCGGATCGTTTTGATCAGATCGATCATTGCCACTGCATGCTGATAACGAAGCTCGTTACCGGCAATCGGAGAACGATACTCATTACTATCGCCGCATAGCGTGTTGGAATCCGCGGCAAAGTGCGAGTTGAGCACGATGAAGGACTTTTCTTCTTGATCGTTCTTTCCTTGATAGGTCAGAACCGCCCATGTGGTGCCCTTGTCGCCATTCCCCATGTTGGGAGCCGCCATAAAACCGGAATTCCCCTTGGTGATACCCGAAGTGTTTTTCACGTAGATCGGCGTTGCGTTTGCGACGCTGGAGTAAGTGGTTACCATTTCGTAACCGTTCTCCTCAAGCCACGTTGCAAGCTTGCTGAAATCTACAGCCATCTTCGGATTTTCATAAGTGCCTGCAAGCTGATCGGCACGAGCTTCCTGCAAGCAGATCACGTCGGGCTGGTAGATGGCGTAGGTAAGCTTCAACAGCTCTACACGGTCATCGGTGGTGTAACCCGAGAGACCCTTGATGTTGTGATACATGATGCGGAGCTCGCCTTCAGCCGTTTCGTCCACCTCATAGGAGCCGGTTGCGGAAGTGATGACAGTGGTGAGGTCGGTTGCGAGACCGAGCTTGGGCAGCATGTATTCGTAAGCCGCGATGAGGCCGTGTGCGGTGTCAGCGGTTACGGTGATGCTGTTCGCGGTGGTCACGATCTTCCAAGTGCCGTCTGCGAGAGATTCGTTCACATCAAAGGTAATGTTTGCGCCGCTTGCAACAAGAGTTGCGTTTGCGCCAAGAGCGCTCAGCTTCTTCTGGAGTGCTTCTGCCACGTTGAATGCGCCTACTGCAGTGCCGTAGCCGATTGCGGGAGCGTTGATTCCAACGGTGGTTTCGGAGAGATCCGTCAGATCTTCCATATCATAGGTGTAAATAAGGGTTGCACCCTTTGTCCATTCGGCATCCTCGGTCTTTTGAACCATGGGAGTTACGTAGAAGGTTACGTCGCCGCGGTCAGCAGGGATATCGTCGATGCGGACGAGTGCGAAGTACTTGCCCGCGGGAGCGTTTTCAAGACCGCCCTCCGCATTGACAGCGAGGTAAACGTAATCGCAGTCAAAGTGGTTGAGCTTGGAGTAAACAACCTCGCCCTTCACTTTGTAGCTTGCAATAATCTCAAATGCAGCAGCAGCCACATTTTGATCAATTTCAGCAACGAAACGAACGGTGGTGTCCTCGTTGTGCTTTTGAACACTCAGATTACCAACCACTGCAGCGTTGGGATCTACAAACGCGCCGGTAGCACCGGTGATCGTTGCTTCGGTGATCTTTGCGGCAACAGCAGCGGACTCAAGAATTGTCAAGCCACTTACAGTTGTAGCTTCAGCGTTATTCACCGTGTAAGTGCCTTCGGTATTGGTGGTAAAGGTGTAGGAGACATCGCCAAGAGTAACCTTTGCGCCGCGCTTTACGGTTGCGTGCTTCGAAAGGTTGCTGCCCTGCATAATGACAACACCTGCGTTGGTGTAGCCGGTGGTGGAACCGGTTACGGCTGTGCCGTAGCAATCGATAATATCAATATAGCCTACGTCAGAACCGTTGTTTGTGTGGTTAATAACATACGTACAGCCAACGATGGAGGAAACGCGCGCGCCGCTGCCAATCGGAGTACTGTTACAATAGTTTTCCGAAGTATATTCACTGATGTAAATATTCTCGGAGGTGGGGTTATTGAAGCAGTTTTCTACAGTGTAGGTTGCATTCTTGCCAAGCGAGTTTGCGCCGCCGAGAATACCGCCGTAATAGAACGTATTGCTGGTGCTAAAAGCGCCCTCAAAATGGCCGGTGTTGTAGCAGTTTGCAATGCGAACGGGAGCAGTTGCGGTCTCGTTCGAAACGATCGAACCTGCGATACCGCCAAGTCCTGCCTCAGCGATGAGCAGCTCTGCGGTGTAAACGATCGTACCGGTGTTTACACAGTTGTTAATCAGCGTTGCGTGTCCAACCGTACCTGCGATACCGCCTGCCGCGGACACACCGTTTGCATAAAGGGTAGCACCGTTGGTGCAGTTTTCAATGGTAACGCTCTCTGCCATACCAACGATACCGCCAACGCGGTAAGCCGTGTCCTGCTTCGTGTCGGAAGATGCATAGCTTTCATAGTTCTGCACAAAGCAATCTGCATCGGTGGAGCAGTTGCGGATCACGTTGAAATTAGCGTCGGGAGCTGCGCCGTCTCTGGGAGCAACCGCTCTACCAACCAGCACGCCGCCGAGATTGATAACGCCAACCTTAATGTTTTCCAGGTTTACGTTTTCAATGGTTGCACCGTAAATTGCGCCAAAGAAACCGCCAACCCAGTTGATATTTCTACCGCGGTCTTTGCTCGTGTTCGATTCCTTCACGTAACCGTTGCGGATCGAGAAGCCCTGACCGTTGTAGTTACCGCCGAACACGCTGTATGCGGGCTCCGAAGCGGAGTTATAAAAGCCGATTGCATAGATCGCCTTGCCGCCAAGGTCGATGTCGCAAACCTGCAGGAAGTAGGTATCCTTAAAGGGGTTGTTGTAAACGTTCTTTTCGGTTTCTCCTTTCGTGATCTGCTGGCTCATCCAGTTGAGGTTTTCAGCAGAAGCGATCAGATAAGGATCATCCTTGGTACCCGAGCCTGCGGGCTTTACAGAGCCTGCAACCATGTCCACGTCCTGCAAAAATGCCTTGTGAGCGGCTGCGTAGTGCTTGATATCGATAGTAGCCTTGGGGGCAACGTAGCCGGTGATGGAATCCTTAAGCGTATTGCATGCAGTGGTTGCATTGGAAATTGCGGTTGCATCGTTTGTTGCATCCCACAAGCCACAGTTTACCGTGGAAGTCATTGCAACCGCCGGTTTTCCAGTGTGATTTTCATTTTGGCAGAACAGAGTGCCCCAATATTTAAAATATTTGATGTAATTTTCATCGGTTTCCTTCTCATACGTAACCGTATCAGACTTCGCTCCGGAACCGTCGTATGAGCTATTATTCGCGAGATTATTCGTAACTTTTACCGAATACGAATTTTCAATCACAAAAGCATTTCTTCTATCTGCGTTTGCCCAGTGCGTTCCCAAAATTCCGGCAACGCGCCAACCGGACGAACCATTATGCAAAGTGTTGGAAGAATTCAGGTTGTAGCATCCGATAATTTTATAGGTTCCGGATGCGTGTAATCCCACGCTTCCTCCCAAAATACCGCCAACACCAATGCTGGATGCGGCTTTAGTAGCCTCAAAAGTTCCGGTGTTGTAGCATCCGGAAATCGTGATATCACCTGTAGTCGTAGTATCATCGGTGGAATATCCTACAATACCGCCGATCTCAGACTCTCCGGTATTTCCGTTGAGTTGAAGTTTTCCGCTATTGACACAAGAAGAAATCGAAATCGACCTCAAAATTTTGCCGACAATACCACCGGCATATACACTGCCCGAGGTGGTTCCGCCTGCAATTGTTCCGGAATTCAAACAGTTTTGAATGGTTGACGTATTAGCACGTCCAACAATACCAGCAACTTCAATCGTGCTGGTTCCGGCTACTTCAATTGAACCTGTGTTCACACAATTTTTAATCAAACAATCTCTTACAAAGCCGGCAATACCGCCAACGTAAGTTGGGGATGCTCCGGCATCAATTGTAGCATTACTTGTACAATTTTCAATAGTGGTATTATACGCAACACCAACGAGACCGCCCCATGCTGCCCCCGCCGTTGGATAAGAAGACGACAGGATACAAGTATCCGAAACCGTACAGTTGGAGATCACGTTGTAATCCTTCGTTGTAGTTGCGGGAATCGACGCGGTGGTCGTTCCTTCATTGGTAGTGAGCACGTGTTCCACACCCGCAATACCAACCAGCATACCTGCTGCCGAGTGGGCAATATAAGTGTCTACCTCTTCTTTTTTATACGTTGATGGATCAAACTGCAAGTTATCAAGATTCACGTTTTTAATGGTTGCACCGGAAATTGCGCCGAACAAACCGGTACCCCAGTTAAAGTTATTACCGTGGCTTTTGTGCAGGGTGCCAAGATAACCGTTGTGGATCTTATATCCCTGTCCGTCATAGGAACCACCAAACACATAGTAATGTGTGGGCGCGGTTCCCGCACTTACAGCGGCATGGTAGTAACCAATGCTTGGCATGGTTTTGCCGTTCAGGTCAATGTCGCATACCTGAACAAAATACTTATCCTTGAACGGATTTGCGTAAATTGTTGCGCTGGCATTCTCAGACCCAAAAATTTTTGCCATCCAAAACAGGTTTGCAGCCGATGCAACCAGATAAGGATCCTCCTCGGTTCCCGAGCCCGCGGGTGCATATGCAGACGAGCCGTTCCAGCCGCTATTGCTTGTTGTAATCGCCGCGGACGTTGAGAACGGGATCACTGCAAAGCAGGATGCAACCATCAGGAAGGCGAGGAACAGTGATAAAAACTTTTTCATAATCGTTTTGTCTCCTCTTTTTGTTTGTGTGTGTCTTTTATGATGCGCCATGTCGGCGCTTCTGTTCGGGAGTCGTTGCCTGCGATCGGCAATGTTTCCCATATGGCGTGTCATTTTGCGTCGATTGCGTCCATGAAACAGATTTTTGACAAATTTGCGTTTGTTTCGCATTTTTGCATCTGTTTTGTGACAAATCGGCATTTCGTCCGCCTTTTTGTTCACGCATTTTTGCACCTGATACAAATGACACGAAATCCGCAACTGCCCAAGCCGGGCAACTGCGGTTTTCTTTGGTTTCAGGGGCGCGGCGCCCGCCCGTGAAAAACGGACGCCGCGCGGAGTATTACTTATTTGTGTTCAGACTGAACCGTGATCGCTCTCGATCAGTCCTCTTTCTTGCGGCGGATCATGGGAAGCGCTGCAAGTGCGAACAGAAGAATTGCCGAACCGCCTGCAACCGATGCACAGCCGCCCTTGTCGTCACCCTTATCACCGGTGGTGGTGGTAGTGGTGTCTTCCTTGGTGGTCGTGGTGGTATCGTCGTCAGTGGTGGTTTCTTCGGGAGTGGTGGTCTCCTCAGGAGTGGTGGTCTCCTCGGGAGTGGTGGTCTCCTCGGGAGTGGTGGTCTCCTCAGGAGTGGTGGTTTCCTCGGGAGTGGTGGTCTCTTCCTCAGAACCGGGCAATACGGGAACAACCGCACCTGCAACCGCCTTGTTTGCGTTCATGATCGCAACGATCGGAACAAGCATTTCGTCAACGGTCTTGGTGGTAACCGTGCTCACGTCGCCATCCTTAACGGGCTCTACAGGGTAGAAGCCGTACTTGGTCTTGTTCGTCTGGTGACGGTACTCGTTTGTACCGATGTACTTTCTTGCGTCAACTTCTACGGACGAGCTGTTCTTGATCCACAGCGTGCCGGCATCAGCGTTGCCTGCGCACCATGCGGAGCCGAGCAGACCGCCAATGCGGAACTGATCCTCGGTTACGCCGTTGAGCGAACCTGCGCTGGTGAGCTTGTAGGAGTTGTAGCAGTTTTCCATCAGGAAGGGATACGGATCCTCGGTGGTGGGAGCTACGTAGTGGATGGTGTTGAGACCGCCCAGAATACCGCCCCAGTAAGTAGCCGTCGCCGGCTTGCCTGTGCCGAGGTATTTGAAGGAACCGCCGTTGTAGCAGTTGAGAATCTTCACGGTGCCGCTCATGGTCTTATCCTGAACGCCGGTTGCGAAGGGAGAAATGAAACCAACGATACCGCCGTTTGCGGTTTCTGCCTTCGTGCAAGGATACTTGCTGTTGTCCATAACCAGTCCGCCGTCAAATACGCAGTTGTTCACTACGCAGTTGAAGCCTGCGGTACCAACGATACCGCCAACGAGCGAGTAGGACTGATAGTATGCGATGGTTGCCGCATTGGTGCAGTTTGCAACCGTGGTGCCGTATGCCATACCAACGATACCGCCAAGACGGCCGGGGGTCTGGTCGGTGCCGGTGTGGGTGGTTCCGGTTTCTACAACTGCGGGCGGGAAGCCAAGTGCAAAGGTTACGTTCTTGGCGAGGTGGCAGTTCTTGATTACGTTGTAATCAGCCTTTACGTTGTCTGCGGGAGCAACTGCTCTACCAACGATACCGCCGGTAACGCCGAAGCCCTCGATCGTAACGTTTTCAAGCGTTACGTTCTGAATCGTTGCACCGTCGATCACGCCGAACAGACCGTGACCCCAGTTTACGTTCCAACCGTGGGTCTCGTTCAATGCGTCGATGGTACCGTTGAAGATCTTGAAGCCCTGTCCGTCGTAGTTACCGCCAAACGCTGCCATTCTGTTCGCGTTGGAGTAGTAGTAACCGATGGTGGGGATTGCCTGGCCGTCGAGGTCGATGTCCGCGATCTGCTTGAAGTAAACGCCGTCGAAGGAAGCCTTGTACTTGCCTGCTACCACGTCTGCATGGTCATCGGCTACACGGTCACCCTTTGCGATGTTCTCAGCCATCCAAATCAGGTTGCCTGCGTTCGCGATCCAGTAGGGGTTCGCCTCGGTGCCTTCGCCCTCGGGCTCGATTGCGAGCAGAGGTGCGCCGGCGAGAACTACCTTACCAAACATACGGCTGTCGCCGCCGTCAACAGTAGCGAGGTTCTCGGAGGTTGCTGCGCGGTTGGGGAAGAAGTGCTTGTTGTAGTCGTCACCCGTGAAGTAGAAGGACAGACCGAACTCTGCACCCTTCTCTGCTACGAATGCGTCTGCGTTGTACTTTTCGAGAGCGGTCCATGCGATCTTGGTCTCAATTACGTAACCGCCGTCAACTACGGTGTACTTGGACTCAAATCCGGTCTTGAGATCGGTCTCGCGGTTTCTGCCGGTTGCGGAGTTGGACATGCCCTTCTCTGCGTTCCAGCCGAAGTGGTTGTAACGGAGGTAGTTGTAGGAGTCACCGGTGGAATCCTTCTCAGCGGTGTCTACCCAAGTGCCGAGCAATACCGAGTTGCCGGTCTTCTCTGCCGAAACAGAGGTGGGCAGGCAGAAGTCGTAGAAGGTTCTGTCACCTGCGGACCAGAAGTTGCCTGCGGTGGAGAGCTTCAGGTTTGCTTCGGTTCTCTTTTCAAGGATGTAGAGGTTTTCTTTATCCCAGAACATGTAGTACTTCGCGTCAAGGTTATCACTGTAGGTGTGACCCTTTTCAGCCTTTACGGTAGCGTTGAACTCTGCTGCAAGGCCGAGCGCCCAAGCTGCTTCGTCTGCCTTACCGTCAATGGTGATCTCAGCGCCTGCGGGCAGCTGGAGAACGGTGAGTGCCTCAGAATCATAGGTGAAGAGGTCTGCGGTGTTGTCAAAGGACTGCGGAATGGTCCAATCCTTTGCAACGAGCTCGATGGTACCGAACATACGGCTGTCGCCGCCGTCCTTGGTAGCCGGATCCGCCTGCGTACCTGCGCGGTTGGGATAGAAGTGCTTGTTGTAGTCGTCACCGTTGAAGTAGAAGGACAGACCGAACTCTGCGTTGATTGCAGGTGCGAAGGTGTCTGCGTTGTATGCGCCGAGTGCCGTCCAATCGATCTTGGTCTCGATCACGTAACCGCCCTCAACGATGCTGTATGCAGAAGAAATACCAATATCGGTCTTCAACGAACCATCGCGGGATCTGCCGGCTGAAGAGTTGGACTTGGCTGCCTCTGCGTTCCAACCAAACTTCTGATAACGGAGGTAGTTGTAAGAGTCGCCGGTGGAATTGGCATCTGCGCCATCAACCCAAGTACCGATCAGAGCAACCGTACCGGGCTTCTCTGCGGTAACAGCGGTGGGCAAGCAGATATCATAGAAGGTTTTATCCGAGCTCGACCAGAAGTTGTTCTGCGAGGAGGTAGGAACCTTAATGTTTGCCTCGGTTCTCTTCTCGAGAATGTAGAGGCTGGTTGCGTCCCACATGATGTAGTACTCTGCATCAAGGTTATTGCTGTAGGTGTGACCCTTTGCAGCCTTTACGTCCTTGTTGAACTTAATCACCTTAGCGTCAGCCCAGAATGCTTCGTCAGCCTTACCGTCCACGGTTACAACCGCGTCGGTGGGGAGCTGAACCGCATAGAACTTTTCTGCTTCAGGCGTATAAAGCTCTTTGGTGTTCGTGAAAGTGTCCGGAATGACCCATGCTGCGGGCTCATCAGCCGCGGTGGTGTTCACCATCGGAATGACGATCAACGTTGCGAGCATGCAGACAGTCAGGATTGCGGAAATGATGCGTTTCATTTGTTTTTCTCCTTTTTTTATTTTTTCCCTTTCGGGTTATAAGGGACAGAGAAAGACTTCCTTGAATAGCGTCTCGGGAGATCCCCCATTGATTTTTGGGGGATCTCCTTTGAAAAGTGCATCACCCATTCAAGGGTCTATACGTTGTGTCGATGCGCGCGGCATCGAATGCGAAGAACCGATTTTCGAATCAGTCTTCCTTCTTGCGGCGGATCATGGGAAGCGCTGCAAGTGCGAACAGAAGAATTGCCGAACCGCCTGCAACCGATGCACAGCCGCCCTTGTTGTCACCCTTATCACCGGTGGTGGTAGTGGTGTCGTCCTTGGTGGTAGTGGTGGTATCGTCGGTAGTGGTGGTGTCGTCGGGAGTGGTGGTCTCCTCGGGAGTGGTGGTCTCCTCGGGAGTGGTGGTCTCTTCGGGAGTGGTAGTCTCTTCGGGAGTGGTGGTCTCCTCAGGAGTGGCGGTCTCTACCTCGCCGCCGAGATCAGGATCTGCAACCTGGTTTGCAGCAATTGCTGCGTCGATCTTTGCGGTCCATGCCTGAATGGTTGCTGCGTCCTTGGTATCAACGAGATACTCGCCGTCCTCGGTTTCCGCTGCAACGATATCGGGCACACCTGCTGAGGTTGCGCGGTTCTTACAGATGTACTCATTGAGAACCATGTAGCCGCTAACGTCCTTCTGGCTGTTAACCTTAACCGAGTAGCAGTTGGTAAGATAGAAGGATCCGTCGTCTTGGCCCGCATTGATCCAGTAAGAACCAATGATACCTGCGATACGCCAGTTGGTATCAGAGGTGATACCGGTCAGATCGCTGCAGAGGTTGTAGCAGTTTTCGATCTTGTAGGTGTAGCCAAGGTTCCAGGAGCTGTTACCGCCGCCGAGAATACCTGCCCAGTAGGATGCGCCGGTGTTCTTATCGCCCTTGAACTCAAAGGAGCCGGTGTTGTAGCAGTAGGTGATTACGAGACCGCCGCCGAGTGCGTTGAGCTTGGTGGAACCGGTCCGGTAAGGAGCGTTGAAGCCAACGATACCGCCCATTGCGTTCTCACCCTTGTTTGCGTTGGAGGTTACGTCGAGGGTCAGCTTACCGTTGTTTACGCACTTGTTAACAACCGTGTTCTGACCTGCAACACCAACAATACCGCCGATGAAGTTTACACCGCCGATACCGTTTACAGCCGCGTTGTTCACGCAGTTACGGAAGGTGGTTCCGCCCGACATACCTGCGATACCGCCGATACGTCCGCCATGGTCATACCAGTTGGAGGTGTTAACATAGGTGCAAGCTACCGAACAGGTTGCGGTGGTGGAGCAGTTGATGATCTTGTTAAAGTCTGCAGGAACCTGCGTGGTGGGATAGGTACCGTCAACGTTCTTGCTGTAGCCGTCAACAGCAGCTCTACCTACGAGCGTGCCAACAACGCTTGCGCCGACAGCCGTGATTCCGTCGAGCTTAACGTTCTGAATGGTTGCGCCGAATACAACGCCGAACAAGCCGGAGCCGTATGCAATGTCAAAGGTGTGATCTGCTGCGGTGGGTTCCATAACGGTACCGTTGGAGATCTTGAATCCCTGTCCGTCGTAGTTACCGCCGAACACGTACTTGGTCTTGTAAACTTCTTGCTCGCCAAGAAGGTTGAGCAGGTAGCCCTGTTTGTCAACTGCCTTGCCGTCAGCATCCAAATTAGTGCCGTCCTCTTGAGGAAGGATGCCGCCGTTTACAAGGTTGCCGCGGATCGCGCCGTTTGCGTAGTAATAGCCGATCGAAGGAATGGTCTGACCTGCGAGGTCGATATCCTTGGTCTGCTTGAAGAACTTGCCTGCAAAGGGGTTCGACTGAGTGCCGTGAACAACAGAGCCGTCACCGATCTGCTGGGACATCCAAACGAGGTTGCCTACGCTCTCAACGATGTAGGGATCCGCCTCGGTACCCGTACCTGCAGGAGCAACTGCAGCGGGATAGTTAGTGGAGGGAGCCTCGGTTACGAGCTTGATCGTACCGAACATACGGCTGTCGCCGCCGTCCTTGGTAGCCGGATCAGCCGGTGTACCTGCGCGGTTGGGATAGAAGTGCTTGTTGTAGTCGTCACCGTTGAAGTAGAAGGACAGACCGAACTCTGCGTTTGCAGCAGGTGCGAAGGTGTCTGCGTTGTATGCGCCGAGTGCCGTCCAATCGATCTTGGTCTCGATCACGTAACCGCCGTCAACAACGGTATACTTCGACTCGATGCCTGCTACCTTGTCATAGGTGCGTCCTCTGCCGGTTGCGGAGTTGGACTTAGTTGCATCTGCGTTCCAACCAAACTTCTGATAACGGAGGTAGTTGTAAGCGTCGCCGGTGGAATCCTTCTCGGTGGTGGTTACCCAAGTACCGATCAGTGCAACCGTGCCGGGCTTCTCTGCGGTAACAGCGGTGGGCAAGCAGATATCATAGAAGGTTTTATCTGCGCTCGACCAGAAGTTGTTCTGCGAGGAGGTAGGAACCTTAATGTTTGCTTCGGTTCTCTTCTCGAGAATGTAGAGGCTGGTTGCGTTCCACATGATGTAGTACTCTGCATCAAGGTTATCGCTGTAGGTGTGACTCTTTGCAGTCTTTACGTCCTTGTTGAACTTTACAACTGCTGCGTCAGCCCAGAATGCTTCGTCAGCCTTACCGTCCACGGTTACAACCGCGTCGGTGGGGAGCTGAACCGCATAGAACTTTTCTGCTTCAGGCGTGTAAAGCTCAGTGGTGTTTGCGAAGGTGTCCGGAATGACCCATGCTGCGGGTGCGTCAGCCGATGTGTTGAGCATCGGAACAACGATCAAAGTTGCAAGCATGCAGACAGTCAGGATTGCGGAAATGATGCGTTTCATTTGTTTCTCTCCTTTTTTGTTTTTTAGTTGAACGAGAAGTCAACATAGTGGGGTGCGTGGTCACTCGTCGTGAGTGAGAAGGGGTCGCTGAGAATGGTGTAGCTATGAATCGTCACAGCCTCTCCGCTTTGCATAATGTGATCGATCGCGCCTGCGGCATTTCCTATCAGCGAGTATACCAAATTATACAGCTTCGAGATCGGCTCGTAGGTCGGATACGCATGATGCGCAGAGAAGGGGGTGTGGGTTGCGGCAAGGTTTCGTACCGACTTCAGTCCCGCTCCCGTCAGGCGGAAATACGCCGTTTTGGAGGGGGTGGAGTTGTAGTCACCGCCGGATATGATTGTAATACTACCGTAGGTTTCACGGATACCTGCGATAGCTGCTACCAGATTGTCCGCATCCTGTGTGCGGTATTGGTCACCGATCTCGGGGTCTTGATTGGGGGCGTTGGTGTTCGCCGCAAAGTGCGAGTTGGTGACACCGAAGATCGTACCGTCGGCGCGCTTGAAGACTGCCCACGTGGAGCCCTTGTCGCCGTTCCGTGCTTTGGAGTATCCGCTGTCAAGCAACTCCAAGCCCGCGTCCTTGCGGTAGAAGATCGGGTTTCCGAGTCCGCCTTGGTTTTTATAGCAGATCTCGGTATAGTTTGCCTTTAGCCATGCCATCAGAGCCGCGGATTCGGCGTCGTTTCTGTGCTTTGCACTCGCCTCTTGCCAGCAGATCATTTCGGGCAGGTAGGTTTGATACACCGCGAGCATCATGTCTGCGCGGTCATATACGGGGCATTTATCGGTTGTGTAGCCCACAACGTTGTGATACAGGATTCGCATATCACCGGTCTTTTGCAGATCGGTGGGACTGTTATCCTCGCCCGTAAAGACGGCACCCGACTCCAACTTGATCGTGGCGCTCGTGGTGGGGAAAACCGTTTCGGTAAATGCCCAATAAATTTCGGGCAGGCCAAGCAGCGTGCTTGAAACGGCTTGCAACTTGGTTCCCTTCAGTTCAATACGGTATTCGCCCTTTGCCGCCGTGATCGTGGTGCGCGAGGTGTTTCCGAGCAGGATCTCACAATCCTGTGCGGGCTCGGCATCGGTCACGATCGGGAGACGAATTCCCATATAAACGCCAAAATAATCGGCAACCAGCTTTGCGATGTAGTGTTCAACCGATGCATTGGCGGGAATTACGATACGGTAGTTTTTCAGCGGCTGACCGCCGATAGTCAGGGATTCAACCATATAATCGATCTCGTTGGTAAACGCGTCGCTCTCCATAAAGAGGAAGGTGTCGGGGTCTGCGCCCTCTGCCTGCATCTTCTTTTTCAGGATCTGACGCTCAAACCAGCTTGCGGCATTGGAAGTCGCCTTCCCATCCGTGCCGCAGATCACAAGCTTTGTTCCCACGGCTTTGATCGTGTACTGACCAAACAAAAGCGGTTCCAGCGTTTGCTGCGTTTCGGTGCGGTTGGTTGCGCCAACCAAGATCTCATAGGTTTTTTCTTTGATGCTGTGACTTGTAAAGTCATCGTTCATTTTAAGCTTGACGCCGACGTATTTCTCAATGGAATCGCGCACGTTCTGTGCCGCCTCCAGCTCCTCCGCCGTGGCAAATTCGGGATACACGATCACGAATTCGGTTTTTCCGTCGCGAATGATCTCCAAAAATGAGCCCGCGTCGGTGGATTCGGATTCGGATTCGGTTGTATCGGACCCGCTGTCGCTACCGTCGCTGTCGGCAGGATCCTTCTCAGTGGGAGTGCATCCAACCACCGAGAGCAGCATCAGCATTGCCAATAAAACAGGTAAAATTCTTTTCAAAAACAGCTTCATACTATTTTCCTTTAACTATGATCTCTTCATTCTATAAATGAAAAATCAACAAAATGTGCCAAATGATCGCTCGCCGCCATAGCAAGCAGATCGCCCAACACGTGATAACGCTCCACCTTTACGGCTTTTCCGCCAAGCGAGATGTGGTCGATCGCGCCCGCCACCGTTGCCGTGATCTTGGTACGGAACTCAAACGTATCGTCCTCGTCCAGATAGGTAGGACCCTTAAAACAGGTCCCCCACTCGGTGCGGTCGTCGGTCAGGAGTCTCGCGTTGGTCAGTCCCGCGTTGTTGAGCACACGGAACGGCTGTGAGCCCGCCGTGGAGTTGTAGTCACCGCCGTGAATGATCGGAATGTCGGGATACTTTTGCAGAATCTCGTTCTTCGCCACCACAGAGGTTTCAGCGTCCTTAACGCGCCGCGCGTTTGCGGCAACAGGATCATTTTCAAGTCCAAAATTGGAAGGAAAATGCACGTTGATCACGCCGAACAGCTCGCCTGTTGCGCGGTGGCGGAATACCGCCCACGCACTGCCCGAGTCAGAGGAATTGATCTTTTTGTAGCCAAATTCAACCAACTCCAAAACCGCGTCGTTATAGTACATGCGATTTTTTGCGCCTCTGACAAGAACTTCTTTATATTCCTGCCGTAACCATGGGAACAGCATCCGATCCGCATAGATGTAAGCGTCCCACGCCTCCTGCATGCAGATGACGTCGGGTTTGTACTCGGTGTAAACCGCCTTGGCAAACCCGTTGCGGTCGCCGAGATAGCTTCGCTCATGATCATTGAGTGTACCCCAGATGTTGTGATACATCACGCGGACGTCGCCCTTCTTTTCCAGGTCGGTGGGAGCCGCGTCGGAGCCGCCGCAATGATCGCCCGTTTTCAGCGCGATCTCCTCGGATCTCGGTGCAAACAGGGTGGACAGCAGCTTGAAATACGCCTCGGCATAACCAAATTGCGTGTCACTCACCACCTCAACGCCCCGCTCGGTCACCTTACAAAGGTATTCCCCGTCGGGTGCTGTCAGCGTGGTGTGCTTGGAACGTCCGATCAGAATGCCGCACGTGCCTTCATATTCACTCTCGGTCACCACAGGCAACTGATAGCCCGTGTAGATGCGAATATGCCGACGCAAAAGCTTTGCCACACCCTTTTCTGCCGCCCAATCGTCGGGAATGACGATGGAGCACTGCGCGATCGGAGTGCCGTTGACGGTCATGGAGGAAATCGTATATTTCTTGGTGTAGAGATATGCGTCGTCCTCACCGAAGGAAAGAGACCCATCGGTACAGCCCGCGAAAAGCGTTTCGGAATCAACCATCCATTCGTTTACGAAGCGGCTGACCGCGTTATGATTGGCGAGCTCGGTCGTTCCGCCGATCACAAGCTTGGTGCCAACTGCCTCGATGAGGTATTCATCGGCCCGCACACGTTTCATCGCTTCCTGCGACTCTTTGCGGTTGGTGTTTCCAAGCAGGATCTCGTAGACGGCTTCTTGATCGGCACTGCTGTGTCCGATGTAATCGTCCTTATATCGGATCGTTGCGCCGGTGAAGCGCTTGATCGCATCCTTGAGCGCGATTGCCGCGGAGATCGTTTTCTCACCCGCGTTTTCGGGATATACGATCACGAAATCGGTCTTTCCGTTCCGGATCAGCTCCAGAGCGGGAGGCGGTGCTTCTGTAGTAGTCTCTGTTGTGCTCTCCTCCGAGTCGGAGTCGATCGGGTCAACGGAACCACCGCCACACCCGACCAACCCCAAGAGGAGAGAAAACATGAGAAGACAGGCAAGAATGCCTTTTATTTTCATAAATCAGCCTCTCTGATATCAAACCGGCTTTTCGCGCGGATTACTGATATACCTTGAGAAGGTTCGTGAGTTTCGTCTTAGCGGAACGGAGGGTGTTACCCAAAGTGGTGCTCAAGCTAGAGCCCGAAACAACCGCATCCTGTGCCGCAGCCTGAAGGCCGATACCCTCGTTTACAAACGCGAAGTCGAAGTAGAGGGTGTCTCTGCACTTATCGATCATCACAGCGTCCTCGGGCTGGTCTGCAACTCTGCCCTTGATAACCTGCTCGTAGAAGGTCCAAACAACACCGTCCTCAATTGCAATGTTTGCAAGTGCGTTCATTGCGTTGAGAATAACGGCAGCTCTGTGCTGGTTCTCGCAGGAGTTGGGGATCGAGAAGATCGAAACACCGTAAGCGGTGGAAATGTAATCGGCATCCTTGTTGTACTTGGGAGCCGGCAGGATTCCGTAATCGAAGGGCAGGCCAAGCGTCTTCATATCCTTACCGATGTAGAGGCAGGATGCGAAGAAGAGTGCGCTCTGCTCTTTGAAGAGCGAATAGTCACGTCCGCGAGCGGTAGCGCTCGAATAGTTTACGCTCTCACTGTGAATCAGATCGGTAAACGCATCGCAACGGTCAACGAGCGTGGTCTTGGAGGCGTTATCGCTGGGAATCGAGATGCTTCCGTCAGCAGCCACGGTTACAAACTTCATACCCGCGGAATAGATGCCCGATCTCAGGGAGTGCACGTCATAGAGTGCGCCCCAGAAGTCGTTGGAGGCATCGTCGTCATCCAGGTTCGATGCAACCTGATCGCAAATGTCCTTCATTTTGGAAAGATACCAATCGCCGTTGTCTACCATATCGTAGAGCTCGAGCTGGTGCTGCTCTGCGAGCTGCTTGTTGAAGAAGATAACCTCCAGGTTCTGGAGAACCTCAAGAGCAGCGTCACCCGAGATCGAGAACTGCTTGCCGTTGATGGTTACGTTCTTATTCCAACCGTCGTGCCACCAGATATCGGTCGTGTCGATATCATCCATCTGCTGAATGTCGGCAAACTGACCGTTCTGCTCAAGTGCCCAATAATAGTCCCAGCAAACGATGTCGTAGTAGTAGGTCGAGGTGGTCTCCTGGATCTTCTCCTTAAACGAAGATGCCTTGGACTCGCACTCCTCGATCTCAAAGTCAACGTTGAACATTTCCTCGATCTGCGAGTTGCGGGCAAATACTGCGCGCTCAACCGTGTCGATCGAGTCACCGTTGTCCATGTAGAGGTAGTAGTAACGAGCTGCGCGTACCAGCATGTTTACCTCGGTGGGGGCGCCGGATTCCGTGCCAAGGTCCTCGGCAGGAATATCGATCGGACTCTCTTCCGAATCCGATCCGGATGTTTGGCTGTCGCTTCCGGAGCTATCGCTTCCGTCAGCAGAGCCGCTTTCGTCTGTGTCTTGGGGGTCAACGGGCGGTCTTGTTTCGCATGCCACGAACATCGTTGCCAGCATCGTCAACGCCAAAAGCAAACAAATCAGCTTTTTCATGTGTTTTCCTCCTTGAAAGAAAATAATTTATTGCGCAGGGGCTTTGCCCCAACATCAATCGACGGCAAAAAGAGCCTCTTGTTTTTCCTTTTCAAAAGACTCGTTCCTTAATTGTATCCATTATACCCCATGTTTCGCAAAAAATCAATATTAATTGTGAAAACTCTTGATTTTTGTTAAGGTTATCCAACTTCCAATCAGCACATTTTAACATTTTTCACAAGCAAAAATCGCAAAAATCAGAGCTCTCGTTTTTTCTTTGTCAGCCACATTTCCATCGTGTCATTTTTCTGTATGATTCAAAAAATGGGAAGTTTGGAATGCGAATGGCAAGCATCTGTCCGTTCTGGCAAAAATCCGTATGCATTGGGGATCGGGCGGCTCCCGAATGCGGTTCGCTTCTTCCCTTGCGGCAGGCAAGCCAAAAAGTATCATTTGATTTATATATAGGCGCCGGGAGGGCTTTGCTTTTGCGGAACCGAAAAGTCGCGCCGAAAAATTGAAAAAGATATTGACTTTCGGCTTTTTTTATGATATACTGTTTTTGATCGCAAAATAAAAACGGAGGACAGAACGATGAAACATATCAAGACCCTGGAAACCCGCAATCTCTGCGACAGCGCAAAGAACGGCGGATGCGGCGAATGCCAGACCTCTTGTCAGTCTGCTTGCAAGACCAGCTGCGGAATTGCAAACCAGCAGTGCGAAAACAAGAAGGAAAGCAAGTAATCAGCTACCAAGGACAAGGGGCTGTCTCAAATTTCCGATTTGAGACAGCCCCGCCCATCTTTTCAAAAAAGTTGCGAAAGGAACGCACTATGATACATCAATACAAGCTCGGCGGAATGAATATCGTTCTGGACGTCGCGTCCGGCTCGGTCCACGTGGTGGACGAGGTCGCGTACGATATCATTGCCGAATTCGAAACCCGCGCGAAAGAGGAGATCCTTGCCGATCTGCGTGAAAAATACGCCGACAGAGCCGACGTGACCGATGCCGACCTCGACGAATGCTATGAGCAGGTGGTCGCGCTCCGGGAGAGCGGAAAGCTCTTTACCCCCGATACCTTTCGCCCGATGGCGGGCGAGCTGAAGAAAAAGACCGCGGGTGTGGTCAAGGCGCTTTGCCTGCACGTGGCGCACACCTGTAACCTCAACTGCGCCTACTGCTTTGCAAGTCAGGGAAAATATCACGGCGAGCGCGCTGTGATGAGCTTTGAGGTTGGCAAGCGCGCGCTTGATTTTCTGGTGGAAAATTCGGGCACGCGGCGCAATCTGGAGGTCGATTTCTTCGGCGGCGAGCCGCTGATGAATTTTGACGTGGTGAAGCAATTGGTTGCATACGCTCGCTCAATTGAGAAGGAAAAAGGCAAAAATTTCCGCTTTACGCTCACCACAAACGGACTTGGGATCGACGACGACGTCATTGATTTTGCCAACCGTGAAATGAGCAACGTGGTGCTCAGTCTCGACGGCAGAAAAGAGATCCACGACCGCTACCGAGTGGACTACGCCGGCAAGGGAAGCTGGGAGCGCATCGTTCCCAAATTTCAAAAGCTTGTTGCGGCACGCGGCGGCAAAAACTACTATATGCGCGGCACCTTTACACACGCAAATCCCGATTTTTTGAAGGATATTGAGGTGATGCTCGACCTCGGCTTTACCGAGCTGAGCATGGAGCCCGTTGTTTGCGCCGCGGGGGACCCCTCCGAATTGACGCGCGAGGATCTGCCCATCGTGCTGGAGCAATACGAGAAACTCGCCGAATTGATGATCGAACGCCGCCGTGCGGGCAAGCCCTTTACCTTTTATCACTACATGATCGACCTTTCGGGCGGCCCCTGCATCTATAAACGCATCTCGGGCTGTGGATCGGGAACCGAATACATGGCGGTTACCCCTTGGGGCGACCTCTATCCCTGCCACCAATTTGTAGGAGACGAAAAATTCCGGCTCGGAAACATCTGGGACGGTGTGAGCAACACCGCGATCCAATGCGAGTTTGCCGATTGCAACGTTTATGCCCGCCCCGACTGCGCCGACTGTTGGGCTAAGCTCTACTGCTCGGGCGGTTGCGCTGCCAACGCCTACCACGCAACCGGATCGGTGCGCGGTGTTTACCAATACGGCTGCGAGCTTTTCCGTAAGCGCATGGAGTGCGCGATCATGGCAGAGGCATCACGCCTGCTGGGTGACGAGGAATGAACACGCCGATCTGCGATTTCGTCGCACGGTATTGCGAAAAAGCCCCCCTGCGCCTGCATATGCCGGGGCATAAGGGGGTCCCATTGCTCGGATTTGAGGCGCGCGACATCACCGAGATCGTGGGTGCCGACAGTCTTTACGAGGCAAGCGGGATCATTTTAGAGAGCGAACGCAATGCCACCTCGCTCTTTGGATCGGCGCACACCTTTTATTCCACCGAGGGCTCCTCGCTCTGCATTCGCGCCATGCTTGCCATGATCACGCGCTATGCCGCCGAGCAGGGGCGCCCCCCTGTGATCCTTGCCGCGCGAAACGTGCACAAAACCTTTGTAACCGCCGCGGGGCTGCTTGACGTCGATGTGGAATGGCTCTGTCCGCATGCCGACGCAAATTTGCTCTCCGCGCCGCTTGATCTGACCGAAATAGAGACACGTATTGAAAAAATCAAGCCGATCGCGCTCTATCTGACCGCGCCCGATTACCTCGGCGCCCTCCCCGACCTCGCACCGATCGCCAAGATCTGCCACCGCCACGCGGTCCTGCTTCTTGTTGACAATGCGCACGGTGCCTATCTGAAATTTTTGCCCACGTCACGGCATCCGCTCGACCTCGGTGCCGATCTTGTTTGCGATTCGGCACACAAGACCCTTCCCGCGCTGACGGGCGCGGCATATCTCCACGTTTCCAAAAACGCGCCTACCGCCCTGCTCGCCTTTGCGCGTGATGCGATGGCATGCTTTGGCTCAACCAGCCCATCTTATCTCATTTTGCAGTCGCTCGACGCACTCAACGTCTATCTGATCGGCGGCTACACGCAACGCCTTGCCTCCGCCCTTTCCCGCTTTTCCGCGGCACGCGACACGCTGACCGATCACGGTTATCTGCTGTTCGGAAATGAGCCGCTGAAATGGACGGTCCTGACTAAGCCCTACGGCTATGATGGCTTCGAATTTGCCGACCTGTTAGCCAAAAAAGGCATTACGTGTGAGTTTTTTGACCCCGATCACACGGTTTTCATGCTCTCGCCCGACTTTGGAGACGGGGATTGCGACCGCCTGGTCGACGCGCTATGCGAGATCCCTCGGCGGGCTCCGATCGCTTCCTGTCCCCCGCGTGCGCATCTGCCCGAACGCGCCTGCCCGATCCGCCAAGCCATGCTCGGCGCGCGGGAGCGCATAGAGACCGACCGCGCCGAAGGACGTGTGCTGGCGTCCTTGCAGGTCTCCTGCCCGCCCGCGGTTCCGATCCTTGTTTGCGGTGAGGTCATTGACGCGGACGCGATCGAAATGTTTCGCTATTATGGGATCCGTTTTTGCGAAGTCTTGAGGACTCTTGTATGAAAAAAATTGATTCGCGTGTTCCACGTGCCTTTACAGCCGCCTTTCCGCATACCCTGCCGATTCTCGCGGGCTTTCTTTTTCTGGGTATGACCTACGGCGTGCATATGACCACCTCGGGACACCCCTTTTGGTTCCCCGACCGCCCCACACCGCGATACGTGCTGTTTCTCGGAAAGGCACTCCCACCCGCGGTTTTCGGCATGCTGGTTGTTTACTGCCTGAAATCGGTCAACCTCCTTGCCGCCCCCAACGGTCTCCCCGAGGCAATTGCTCTGGTGGTTGTGATCGCTTTGCACCTGTGGCAGAGAAAAATGATGCTCTCGATTGCAGGCGGGACCCTTTGCTATATGCTGCTTGTGCAATTTGTTTTTTGAATCTAAAAAATTTGTTTTTTGAATCTAAAAAACACTTGACAAAGCCGACAGAATGTGATAGAATAGTTCAAAATCCGATGAAGCCTTCAGAATTCCCAAGCGGAAGACCGAGGGCGGAGGAGCTTTGGAGAATCCCGAACCAAAACGGGTGCCGAAGGTGCAAGGAACGCATATGCGCTCCGAATCTCTCAGGCAAAAGGACAGAGCTGTATATTTTCTATATACATTCGATATCCATTTTCCCAAAGCTGCCGCATCGGCAGCTTTATTATTTTTTAGGAGGCTTTTCTGATGGAAGCAATCACAAAATTTCTACTCCCCATTGTCCAAACGGTCAACGCGTACCTTTCGGACTACATCCTCATCTTTCTGCTCGTCGGCGTCGGTGTGTTCTATTCGATCCGCACGCGATTCGTTCAGGTCCGCTGCTTCGGCGAGGGCATGAAGCGCGTATTCGGAAGCATTTCGCTCCGAGGCGGGAAGCATAAGGGCGGTCTTTCGTCCTTCCAGGCACTCGCAACGGCAATTGCCGCGCAGGTTGGAACGGGTAACATCGTGGGTGCCTGCGGCGCGATCCTGATCGGCGGTCCCGGTGCCATCTTCTGGATGTGGATCATCGCCTTCTTTGGCATGGCAACGATCTATGCCGAGGCAATTCTGGCACAAAAGACCAAAACCGTTGACAGCGAAGGCAACGTGCAGGGCGGTCCCGTTTACTACATTCGCCACGCCTTCTGCGGAAAGTTCGGAAAATTCCTTGCCGCATTCTTTGCGGTTGCCATTACGCTCGCGCTTGGCTTTATGGGCTCGATGGTGCAATCCAACTCCATTGCCGAGGCAACGGGAAATGCCTTCCACATTGACGGTTGGATCATCGGACTGGTTCTGGCGGGTCTGTGTGCGTTCATTTTCATCGGCGGCATTCAGCGCATCGCGTCGGTTGCCGAAAAGATCGTCCCCATCATGGCGGTGCTCTATCTTGTGATCGGTATTGTGATCCTTGCATGCAACGTCACAAAGATCCCCGAAACCGTTGCCATGATCTTCAAATATGCCTTTGCGCCCCAAGCCATTCTCGGCGGTGCCTTTGGTGCGGGCATCAAGGCAGCGATCAGCCAAGGCGCAAAACGCGGACTCTTTTCCAATGAAGCCGGTATGGGTTCTACCCCGCACGCGCATGCGCAGGCAGACGTTAAGACCGCGCACGAGCAGGGTGTTGTGGCAATGATCGGCGTGTTCATTGACACCTTTGTAGTGCTCACCATCACGGCACTCGTTGTGATCTCCACGCTCTATACGGGCAACGGTCCGCTCTCCTCTCCCGAACTGCTCGCACTCAACGGCGCAACAGGTGCGATCACCAAGGCAAACATGATGCAAACCGCCGTTGGACAGATCTTCGGAAATGCTGCGGGTAGTATCTTGATTGCGATCTGCCTTACCTTCTTTGCCTTTACCACCATCATCAGCTGGAACTTCTTTGGAAAGCTGAACGTGCAGTATCTGTTCGGCAAAAAAGCAACGCTCGTGTATTCGATCCTTGCCATTGGCTTTATCTTCCTCGGCTCGCTCTTCCCCAACGATCTGGTTTGGGAGCTTGCCGACATGTTCAACAACATCATGGTCATTCCCAACGTCATCGCGCTCTTTGCGCTCTCGGCAATTGTGGTAGCCGAAGTACGCGCACGCAAGAAGGGAAAAGACGAAACCAAATAAACAGTCAAAGGGGGTGAGTCAAATGCAAAAATGCATTTGGTACTCACCCCCGACGTTTTTGCTTTGCGGCTAAACACCGCAATTTTCGACTGCTTTGCAGTCGAAAACCGCAAATTCCGCGCTACAAAAAAGCCTACCGTCGGCTTTTTTGAGCAGAGGCTGCGCCAATGACGCAGCCTCTCAAGTTGTAGACCAAAAACCTCCGATCCATCCGCTTGCACAAGCTCCTTAGCCGCTTTTCTCTTGCAGGAAGGAGGCGCAAGAGAAAAGCTTGCAAAAGAGAACGCCGATAGAAAAATTTCGCCCTCTGCGGAGGGCGAGGAGGCTTTCGCAGCCTCCACTGCGCAAGCTTTTAAAAAAGCTTGACCAAAACTTTCGGCAAACGGATGAAACCCGTTAGTTTTGTCTACAGTCTGTAAGGAGCCAAATGCGATTCGCATTTGGCTCCTCTTTTCTTCTTTTAATGACAGATCAACGCGAACGCGTCCCAAACCCGTGCCTGCTCCTCTGCGGTCATGCCCGCCATCGCGGAGGACTTACAGAGTGTGTCGTAAAGCCGCTGTTTGTTTTCCGCCGTCGGTGCAACCCCGATCTCGCTCAGCGTTGTGGGCATACCAAGCGCCCGCATGCGCGCCGCAAAAGCATCGGCATCCTCGTCTCCGTTATAGGCGATCTGTACGATCAACCCGATCGCAACCATTTCACCGTGCAGGAAGGAATATACCTCGCGCGGATAGAGCGCGCGCAGGCTTTCGTAGATCTTGTGCCCGATGGCGGTCTGATTCGAGCCGCGGGCAAGTCCGCTGATCACACCCGTCATAGCGATCAGCGCATACACCACGTCGTAAACCGTTTTGGTGTTGCGCCCGTTTTGGATATCCGCGCAGCATTCGTCAAGCTTACGCAGAAGCAGCTCGGTCATAAATTCGCTCATGCGGTAGGAAGCATAAAGCCCAATGTCGGAATCGTCAACCGATACGCCAAGCAGCCGCTGACGCAGCTCGTAGATCTTGGCAAGCGAATCGTAAACGCCCGAAAGCAGAAGGCGCACGGGCTGACGGCAAAGGATCTCCATATCCACCAGCACACAGTTGACCTCCACCTTGTGGTGCGTGGAGCCAACCGTGCCGCCCTCCTGCGTGTAGCAAACGCTCAAGGGCGTATATGCCGCGCAGGTCGCGCTCGATGTTGGCACGTTGAGGATCGGCTTTCCGGACAGCACGGCACAGTATTTTGCCGCGTCCATCACGTTTCCGCCTCCCACGCCGATCACGATATCGCACGCGCGAAACGCGTCGCTCGCCATGATCTCCTCGCAGAGCTCACGGCAGCAAAAATGCGTATACGTGTGATAAATAGCCTGCATATCCAACGCGGCAAGCGAACGGTCGATCGTCTCACGCGTCAGGGAAAGCGCGGTTTTACCGCCGATGATATAGGGGCGGTGGGCACCGAGGCGCGCGACCTCCTCTCCGATCATCGAAAGAACACCGTCTCCCTGTAAATATCTCCCGCAACCAATGCGAAAGGACGCCTCCTTGATATTCGACTTTGTTGCCATCTTACACACCCTCCCGACATGCCGCAATTGCCGACACGTACTGCTCGGCAAGCGCGGTAATTTCATCAAATTTTCCGGCATTGACAAGTGCCTTGTTCGCAATTCCCGTTGCGATACCGACCCCGCAAACACCCATTCGCAAAACCTCGGCGATATTGGAGGTGTCCACGCCGCCAACCGCCATGAGCTTGATGTGCGAAAGCGGTGCCATGACCGCCTTGATGTAACCCGGCTTCATTTCGCCGCTCGGGAAAAGCTTCACGAAATCGGCTCCGCTCCGATGCGCCAGCATGATCTCACTCGGAGTCAGTGCCCCGGGGATCGATACCAGCCCCAGCTCCTTGGTTTTGCGGATCACGTCGGGGTTGGTGTCGGGCGAGATGATAAATTTACCGCCCGCGCGGTGCGTCAGCTCCACCTGCTCCTCGGTCAGCACGGTTCCCGCGCCGATGAGCATATCGGGAAAAGCTTTCCCGAGCCGCTCGATGTGCGCGGCAGTTTGCGCGTCGCTGATCTTCCCAAGGCTGTCAAAGGTTACCTCACAGCAACGGATCCCGCCGCGACGGATCGCCGCAACGGTATTCTCCAAAGCCTCGTAGCCATAGCCGCGCAGGATCACAACGATCCGCTCGTGCTCGATCACAGACATGATTTCTTTTGCTTCCATCTCTTATCTCCTTTATATGTGTTGGTCTTTTTTCGTTTCTTTTATAGGGTCGCGCCCCTCTTGGCGCAGAGACACGGCGGAACAGATCGCGTCCAGCACGGCAAGCTGAACCAAGCGTGCTACGAGCGGAAAATCGCCCTCCCGTGATTCCAGCGAGGTAAACGGAACGCAAAGCGCGCAGGCTTTTGCGATCTGCGAGAGCGGAAACGCCGTTACGCATGCCGTATCCGCACCGCGCTCCGCGGCGATCTTGACGGCATCGTAAATCGCATCGGTCTTTCCCGAATAGCTGATTGCCACCAAAAGATCCCCCTCACCAAGCGATGCCGCACCGACGGCGGGATCGGAGCAGGTGAAGGCAGGGACCCGCAGGCGCATCAGATAGCCCGCAAAGATCTCGGCAAGGCTCCCCGAGGTCGAGCGGCCGCAAACAAGCACACGGCCCCGCAAATTGGCAAGACGCGCGGCAAGCTGCTCCACCGCGCCAAGCTGCGGAAGTGCCGCCGTTTCGTCGAGCGCGCTTTTTGCCGACTCCGCGATCCGCGCAAATACGCCGCCCGTTGCCGGTTCCCCGTGGTAGCGCTTGGAAAAGCCGCCCACGTCCTGCGCGATGGCAACTTTGAGCTCCACGTAGCCCTCGTAGCCGAGTGACCGCGCGAAATTGACCACGCTCCCCTCGCTGACCGCAACCTGCTCGCTAAAATCCCGGAGCTTGAGCGTCATTGCCTCGGCGGGATTTGCCAAGATAAAAGCCGCGATCCGTTTCCAGGTTTTCGGACGGCTCTCCATTTGCTCGCGTATCGTATGTAACAGCATTTCCATCACCTCTTTTGCCTACAGTATAGCATCTTTTCCAAGCCTTGTCAATAGTAAAACTCATTTTTAAGCTCATTTTTTGAGAAATTCTCATTTTTGAACGATCAAAAAGGAGTCCGGCGCGCCTCGCGCGCCTTGGACTCCAAAATAGGATACGCGAACAGCGACTCGCGTAGGGTTTCCATCGGTCATTTTGCGCTCAAAGCACCTCGAACGTTGGCACGTAATGCCGCGCGAGGGTTTTCATGCGCGCGATCTCGTCCTCGGTGTGAGAATCATAAACGCCGTAGGTATTATATCCCGCCTTGCCCGCATTTTCAAGCGCGATCAGGCTGTCGTCAAAATAATGCACGTCACACATCTTACAGCCGATTCGGTTCGCCACCTCAAAAAAGATGCGCGTGTCGGACTTGGAAAGCCCGAAATCCTCCACCGACCACACCGTTTCAAAGAGATCGTACACGCCGTTTTTTTGCAGGCATACGTCGGTGACGATATGCGGACTTGCGGTCAGCACAAACAAGCGCGCGCCCGTGGCATGCAAGCGGCGCAGATATTCACCCACACCCGCCTTGAGCACAATGTTGTTGGAATATTCATACACCAATTTTTCACGGATCCGCTCCACAATATGCTCTACGCTGTCACGAATTCCCATGACGTTGACGTAATATTCGGCGGATTTGGTGTAGCCGAGCGGCGTGAGGATCTTGATCAGATCGTCACCGTACGTCATACCCGCCTCGTCGGGAATGCTCAGCATGGCACTTGTAAAATAGGGCATGGAATCCACCAGGGTTCCGTCCAGATCGAATACGTAGGCCTCTTGCTTTGTGTTTTGCATGCATGCTTGCTCCTTGGGTTATTTTCCCCTATTATAGCACGTTTACAGCGTTTTGTCAACTTTTTGCTGCGCATGTCCGTTTTTTTGTGCAGACGCTGAGAAAAAATTCGAAAACACGCAAAAAAAGATTGCAAAAAATAAGATCGCATGATATAATGAAAAAAATGAAAGAAAGGACTGTCTCTCTATGGAATTTCTGTATTTTTTGGAAAGCTTGCGCAACCCCGTGCTCGATTTCCTGTTCTCGGTGATCACCGTGTGCGGCGAGGAAACGATCTTCATGGCGGTTGGCATGATCTTTTTCTGGTGCGTGAACAAGCATCAGGGCTATTACCTGTTCTGTGTCGGATTTTTCGGCACGGTGCTCAACCAATTTCTCAAAATGGCGTTCCGTATTCCGCGCCCGTGGGTGAAGGACCCCAACTTTACCATTGTGGAATCAGCAAAGGAAGCCGCAACGGGCTACTCCTTCCCAAGCGGACATACACAGACCTCGGTGGGGCTGTTCGGCGGAATTGCCGTGCAAAACCGCAACCGCATTCTGCGCGGTATCATGATCGCGCTTTGCGTGCTGGTCCCGCTCTCACGCCTCTATCTCGGCGTACATACCCCGCTTGACGTTGGCGTTTCGATCGGCATCGCGCTGATCCTGATCTTCGTTGCATACCCGATCTTCCGTCGTGCCGAACAAAATCCGCGCGTGATGTATGCCGTGATGCTGGTTCTGACCGCTATGGTAACGGCATTTCTGATCTTCGTTTCGTGCTACTCCTTCCCCGCTGAGGTCTACGGCGCGGATCAGGTGCACAACCTGCAATCGGCGCAGAAAAACGCTTACACCCTGCTGGGCTGCATGATCGGACTGATCCTGCTCTACACCGTGGAGCGCAAATGGATCCGCTTTGACACGCACGCGGTATGGTGGGCGCAGATCCTCAAGGTCTCGATCGGGCTTGTTCTCGTGCTTGCCGTGAAGGAGGTCCTTCGCGCGCCGCTGGACACACTCTTTGGCGGACACCTGATCGCGCGGAGCGTACGTTACTGCTGCGTTGTGATCACAGGCGGTGTTCTCTGGCCGCTGTCCTTCCGTTTTTTCGCAAAGCTACGCTGAATCAGAAAGGAGTTTTCGAATGAAATTTCAAGTAAACCATCCAATTCTTTATATCATCGTCGGTGCGATCATTGCTCTCGTGCTGGCACAGTCGGTCTTTTTCCTGCTCCGCGCCATGAAACGCGCGAAAGAGCTTGGCATCGCCTCCTCCACCCTGCGCAAAACGATCTCGTCGGCGGCAATTTTCACCATTGCTCCCGCCGTTGCGGTGCTTGTGGGCGTGGTGGCACTCTCCAAGAGCCTTGGCGTGGCGCTTCCGTGGCTGCGCCTGTCGGTCATCGGCTCGATCACCTACGAGACCGTTGCCGCCGGAAATGCGCTTGAGGCGGCAGGGCTGAATGCGGGCACGACCATTGCCGATCCCTCGATCTTTATCACGGTGGCATGGGTGATGACCATTGGTATCGCGGCGGGTCTGATCCTTGTTCCGATCGTTACCAAAAAGCTGCAATCGGGGCTCTCCAAGGTTGGCATGAAGGACAAAAAATGGGGCGAGATCTTCAACAATGCCATGTTTCTCGGCATGATCTCCGCGTTCCTCGGCTACGTTTTCTGTGACGTAGGCTTGGTAGTAAAGGGCGACACCTCGGGGCTGATCCCCGTTTGCGTGATGGTGGTTTCGGCAATCGTGATGGCGGTGTGCGGTATCATTGCAACCAAAGCCAAGATCCGTTGGCTTACCGATTACGCTCTCCCGCTGAGCTTGATCGTTGGCATGGCATCGGCAATCCCCTTCACCCTGTGGCTGGGTGCCTGATCTTTCGGAAAGGAAGTGTAATGTTATGAAAAAACAAACCGTATCGTATATGGAAAGCGTGCACCGCGCGGGACGCGTTTGGGGCATTCTCGTGGCAGTGGTTCTGCTTGCCTTCCCCCTGATCCTCTCAATCCTCTTCCAATCGTCCCCCAACTATGAAATTCTGTTCAAGGGTCTGCTTGCCACTGCCCCGATGTATTGGGCAGTTGGAATTGTGGAGATCTTTACCTATGTCCCCATGCTCGGCGCGGGCGGCACCTATCTCTCTTTTGTAACGGGGAACATCTCCAACCTCAAGCTCCCCTGTGCCATCGACGCGATGGAGCGGGCAGGCGTAAAGGCATCGAGCGAGGAGGGCGAGGTGATCTCCACGATCGCCATTGCCGTTTCCAGCATCGTAACCACGCTGATCATCGCGCTCGGTGTGATCTGCATTGTTCCGCTTACCCCGATCCTCGAATCCGAGATCCTCGTACCCGCTTTTGATAGGATCCTCCCCGCACTTTTTGGCGGTCTTGCGGTGGTCTTTGTTTCCAAAAACCTCAAGCTCTCGATCGCGCCGATCCTTCTCATGCTCGTGCTCTTTATCTTCGTTCCCGCGCTCGATTCCTCCACGGTTGGAATTATGGTTCCCGTTGGCGTGCTGTTCACGCTTGCCGTTGCGCGTATCCTCTATAAAAAAGGAGTGATCTGATCATGTGGTGGCTTCTCATTCCCGCGGCGGTTGTGATCTTTCTTGCCGTCATTCTCCTGCGCGGCGTTGCCTTCAAGCCCAAGGCGCAGCCTGCCGTAACCGAGAACGACGTGGAATTTGACCGCACCCGTGCCGCCGAAAATCTGCGCGCGCTTGTGCGTTGCAAAACGGTTTCCTACCGCGACGCCTCGCTTGAGGACGAAGCGGAATTTCAAAAATTCCGGGAGCTCCTCCCCACCCTCTACCCCAACGTTTTCGCGGCCTGTGAATACTCCGAGCTGCCCGACCGCGCCCTGCTCTTTCGCTGGAAGGGCAAGACCGATGCCGCGCCCGCCGTGCTCATGGCACACTACGACGTGGTTCCCGTCAACGCGTCGGCTTGGGAGGTCGATCCCTTTGAGGCGGTCCTGCGTGACGGCTGTATTTGGGGCAGAGGCACGCTTGACACAAAAGTGACCTTCAACGCGATCCTCACCGCCGCCGATCACCTGATCGCCGAGGGCTTTGCGCCCGATGCCGATCTTTATTTCGCCTTTTCGGGCGGCGAGGAGGTCAACGGAGCGGGCGCTGTGCATATCGTTGACTATTTCGAAGCACACGCGATCGACCCCGCCTTTGTGCTCGATGAGGGCGGCGCGGTGGTGGAAAACGTCTTCCCGGGCGTAAAAGCCCCCTGCGGACTGATCGGAATTGCCGAAAAGGGCATGATGGACGTGCGCTATACGGCTCGCTCCAACGGCGGACACGCCTCGGCACCCAAGCCGAACGCACCGATCGACCGTCTCTCGGCGGCATGCACAAAGGTGCTCCGCAACCCCTTCCCCGCGCATCTCTCCGCGCCCGTTGCCAAAATGTTTGACACGCTCGGACGCCATTCCTCCTTTGCCTACCGCGTCCTCTTTGCCAATATCCGCATCTTCCTGCCCCTGCTTGACATGATCTGCAAAAAAAGCGGCGGCGAGCTCAACGCGCTGATGCGCACCACCGTGGCATTTACCCAGATGCAGGGCTCGGCGGCTTCCAACGTGATCCCGCCCGAGGCAAGTCTGGTGTCCAATATGCGCCTCAACCCCGAGGACAACATGGAAACGGCGCTGGCATATCTGCAAAAAACACTGAAGGATGCCGACGTGGAGGTCACCTGCCTGCACGGCATGAACCCCAGCCGCATCTCGCGCACCGATTGCGCGGGCTGGGAAAAGGTGGCATCTGCCGTGGCGTCTACTTGGAAGGGCTGTATCGTCTCGCCCTACCTCATGGTGCAATGCTCGGATTCGCGCCACTACGGACGCATCTCGGATAAGGTCTACCGTTTCTCGGCGATGGATCTTTCAAGCGAGGAACGCGCAACGATCCACGGCAACAACGAGCGCATTCGTTTGGAAACGCTGGAGCGTTCGGTTGCCTTTTACCTGCGCCTGATGAAAACCTGTTAAAGATTCCGTCATGCTCGCCGCCTGTTGGCGGGTTGCATGATCGAAAAAAGCCCGATCCCCCGAACGCCGCATTGCGTTTTGGGGATCGGGCTTTTTTGTGCTCCGCGCCCACCGATCAGATCGGCTTGATCCGCAGGGCAACCGCGCCGTGTTGCGCGATCTGCTCCTCGGAATAAAACTGTCTGACGTACGCGCAAATCGCCTCGCGCGTGAGGTGGGGAAACCCGAGCTCGTCGGGATCAAATTCGTCGGTAAGAGCCGAAAAATCGGGATATGCATGCACACCGAGCACCTTGACCTCGCAGGTCTGCTGCCCGCACGAAAAACAGATCCGATCATGGGGCTTGACCGCACGTCTTTTTTCGTCCCACAGCCGCATCTCCACCCGCTTTGTCCCCTTGACGATCGCGTCAAAGGGCTCTTGCGCGAGCTTCATGCGGTGCGTGGCGGAAGGAAGCATCGGCTCGTTTGGCAGGACCAAGACGTTGACCTGTCGGCTTGTCACCGTTTGCGCGTCAATGGCGATCATGCCGTTTCCGTAAAAGGGCGAGAAATCATAGGTCTCGCGCGTGCTGTCAAAGAGCGTTCCATACAAAACGGTGCGGTGTCCGCAAACAAGGATCTTGTCCTGCGGCAGCAAGCCGCCCTCGCGGTATGCCTCGTGCCATTTCGTCCAGGTTGCCCGTCTCCACTCCTCACGCGTTGCCGCCTGCCAGCCGTCGTGCGGGGAAAAATAACCCTCCTCGTCCTGCAGCAAGGGGACCCAGCCGTGCACGAAGCGGTAATGCGCGGTCTCAAAATAGTCGTACGTGGAATCAATAAATTGCAGAATCTCCTCGGTATCCGCGGGGTCGGCATAAAGACGCCCGTCGCAATCGAGGCAATTGCGCCCGAAAAACGCCGTAACGGTGCGCTCAATGCCATTGCGCAGATCGACCGGACGCAGATATCCGCGCGCGATGATATCCGCGAGAATATTTTCGTGATTGCCGCGCAGAAGAACCTTGTTTTGCAGGGTGCGCAGATATCGGTAGACCGCCCGACTCTCGGTGCCGCGATCAAAATGGTCGCCGCAGGAAATGAGCAGATGGCGCGGATTCCGGCTGTCAAAGCCCGCCGCGTCAAGTGCCGCGAACAGCTCGCTCGCGTGCCCGTGAATATCCGACACCACAAATAAATCTTTAGTTTCCGTACAACTCATCGGCATAACTCCAATAATATTCGGTCAGCGGCTCGTCCAGATAGTCAAACACGCGTTCCTGCAAGTCCTCGGGGATCCCAAAATATGCCTCGGCGATCGACCCCGCGATCGCCGCCTGCGTGTCTCCGTCACCGCCGAGCGAGATCGCGTTTCGAATGGCGTCCTCATAGCTCTCCGCCTCCAAAAAGCAAACGATTGCCTGTGGCACGCTCCCCTCGCAGGTCAGGTCGGCACGGTAGGTGGGGCGGATCGCATCAAGCGTAAAACGCAGGTCGTAATAATGCGTCTCGATATAGTTGCGGATCGTCTCCTTATCGGCGCCCTCACGCGCCAACAGGATCGCCGCCGCGACCGCCTCGGCACCGCGGATCCCATCGGGGTGATCGTGCGTGATCTCCGCGCTCCATCTCGCAAGCCGCACCGCCTCCTCCAGCGATCGTGCCGCCCATGCAACGGGAGATACACGCATGGCAGAGCCGTTTCCGCGGCTTCCGTATGCGCCTGCCGTGTCGCTCATCAGCCAATCGTAAAACAGATTCC
>SVTW01000022.1 GCA_015063585.1 Oscillospiraceae bacterium | reverse complement strand
CCAACCATATATTCGGCACCCGTCAGCTCGGCAAGGATACTGTCGCCCGAGCAGTCGGCAAAGAGCTTGGCGTTTACGGTGTGCCATTTGTAGGTGGTAAGCTGGAAGCCCGTGATCGAGACGATCGAGCTGCCGTCCATTTCCGCCGAGCAGCAGGAGCAATTGAGCAGAAGCTCAATGTTGGGCTCTGCCTTTACCTTTTCATAGAGAACCGAGTCCCAGATCGAAAAGTTGCGCTCGGGGTTGCGGTGCATATTATCGAGCAAAATTTCTTCCATCAGTCCGGTTTCCTGCAGGTGGCGAACACGGGTTCCCGCGCCTGATACCCACATGCGGATCTCGGAGGAGGAGTTGCCGCCGAGCATGGGTCTGTCCTGCATCAAAACGACCTTGGCACCGTGTCTTGCCGCGCTGACTGCCGCAAGCACACCCGCGAGGCCGCCTCCAACGACGCACAGGTCGGCATTGTGTGTTTCTTTTACAAGTTTGCTGTCACGAATCATGGTTTTTTGCTTCCTTTCTTGACAATCTTTTTGTTTTGTGATATAATTGTACCACACAAAAAGGCGAAATACTCCTTGTTATGTGATTAAAATTACGGATTTGTGATATGATTGAACAAGAAATAAGCAAATATTTAAAAAGCGGGAAGTATCTTCCCATTGAAGGGTGCGGAGGGCGATCCTATCGGCACGTGCTGGGGTGGACGAACCACACGGCGGGGCAGGGGCTATTGTATTCGCACCGCGTCACCGATTTCAAACGCGACCAGTTTGACGAGGCCTACCACGCGCATTCCTTTTATGAGCTGATCGTTTATCTGCGCGGTGACGTGGATTTTATATGCAACCAAAGTATTTTAAAGCCGCCGCAGATGTCGGTGATCTGGAGCTGTCCGGGAGAATATCATAACGCGCGCCTGCTTGGAGAGAGCTGTTACGAGCGCTACGTGTTCCGTTTTGAACCCGACGTATTCCTCTATGAGGGGCAGGATTATGCAACGCTCGGTTTTACCTCGGCTGGCGGTGGATTTTTTGAGGTTGGAGCGTTGCATCAAAGTAAGCTGGAGCGCATGCTTTCCGAAATAGACGCGTGCTTTGAGGGGACGCGGAAAAACCGTTTGTTGGCACGCGCGCTTTTTATTCGGCTGATGGATTTTCTGGATCGCATTGCCGATCTTCCGCGTGAGGCGTCAAAACGGCTGCCGCAAAACGTGTTGGACCTCAAGCTTTACGTAGAGGAGCATTATCAAAGCATTTCCTCGGTACGTGAGGTTGCCGCGCGATTCTTTTACAGCAGAGAGCATGTTTCGCGGCTCTTCCAGCAATATTTTAACATGTCGGTTGCCGAATATCTCACGCGTTACCGCATCGCGCGAAGCGTTGAGTTGCTCGAAGCGGGCAAGAGCGTGACGGAAACCTGCTATGCGGTGGGATTTGGAAGTATGTCAGCATTTTCGTCCTCCTTCCGCCGTGTAAAAGGCTGTCTGCCCTCACATTGGACTCGCAGAGGAGACTGAGGTCGCGAGGACGCGAGGGGACGCGGTTAATGCGAGGCTACGTCATTGGCGCAGCCTCTGCTCAAAAAAGCCGACGGCAGGCTTTTTTGTAGCGCGGAATTTGCGGTTTTCGACTGCAAAGCAGTCGAAAATTGCGGTGTATAGCCGCAAAGCAAAAACGTCGGGGGTGAGTACCAAATGCATTTTTGCATTTGACTCACCCCCTGCTGATTATTTTACGGTGATATTTTCAGCAAAGAGATTTTGATTGATGGGAAGCGTGTCAGCGTTCAGTTTTATTCCGTTGTATGTGATATTTTCCATGAGGATCTCTGAAATACCGTGGTCTGCGTCGGTGCCGTGGAATAAAGCACACGGGGTGGGGATACCTGCATCCGCGATGATTTGGATGTCTCTGTACGTGATATGATGAATGGAGTGCGGGTTGGGCGCCCCGGGTGTCCACGGTCCCCAGTACATCCAGTTCCGGATAAACGGAGGTGTATGCGGGGAGGAGGATTCTGTATATACCGTATCATCCGACTGCTGAAAAACGGAATCACGGTCCCATGCGGTATATTCCACGCGGATATGTTCATACAGAACATCATGGATTTCGGCGCGGTCACCGCAGTGAATCCGCATCCCGCCGTCTGCATTGCGAATGATATCAATATCGCGGAAAACAATATCTGTATATTCATCGGCAACGGTTTCTGCTCCGATTTCCAATGCGCCGCCCCAGTCACACCAGACGACACAGTGCTCAATACGGTAGTGACAGACATTCATATAGTCATAATGCGCCAGGCACTCACCGTTTTTGCGCTTATTCAGACCTTTCAGAACAATGCTGTCATCAAAGCTGCGAATAAAGCAGTTTGTAACGGTTACATGCTCGGAATTCACAAAGTCCAGACCGTCCGCATTGTATCGCCACATACCGATGACTTTCACGTTGTTATAGCAAATATCGGTACAGTTGATTGCAGTCATTGTCCACCATGTGGCATCCCGCAGAATTACACCATCTACATGAATATTTTTGCATCGGATAAAGGATACAGAACCGCTGTCTTCCTCAACAAAGACATCCTTAACGGTACGCTGATACCGCGAAAAATCCAGAATACCGTTACCGATGATTCGGATATTTTCCGCATCATACGCACGGATGGTTCTGGCGTATACCACAGCGCCGGCATCTACATAAACAGTCTGACCGGAATGCAGCATCAGATGATCAATATCATGGATACCGGGACCAAAATACAGAGTATCCTCATTCCGGATGTAAGGGGACGGCGGATCAATAAAAATCTGCAGATTGCAATGTCGACCATCCAGTTCCAGTGAATATTGCCCGGGACCGACGGTCAGATGGATTAGATCACCTGAAATCCGAGGACAAATATTTGCGGACTGAGGACGAACAATTGCCTGTGTGAAGGCGTGTGACGGCTTGATTGCCAGCGCAACGGCAGTGTCTGACTGCAGAGTCACAAAAGCAGCCATCTCGGTTTGATCCAAAGAGCGTTCCATACCCGGCCATGAACGATTAAAGGGGATAGCAGACACACGGGCAGTATAACATGGTATTTCATTTCCTTCCACAGAGACCGTATAGAGATCGGAAAACGGTTCTCCATCCGGGAATGGATAGATTCTATATGCCATTCTCAATTTCCTTTCCTGTGTTTTGACAATGATTTCAGCTCAGTTTAATACTTTATATTCACCGGCTCCGATCAACAGCGGTTGTTTGTTATAATTGATCCATACGGGAATCACCGACGGATTATATACGAGGTCTGCGGAGCTGCTGTATACAAGGCGCCGATACGCCTGCACATAGTCAAAAATTTCTATGTTTGTTGCATACCAGATATCATCTCTGCCGCCGATTGATTCACAGAATTTTTCAATACGATCCCAGTTGTTATCGTCATCAAATTCATAGCTGTGACCCCACAGATAGAACAACCACGGTTCCAGGAACGGTGCGGAATTCAGGAAACGATCCACCAGTTCAAACAGACGGGGATTGTTGTGATGACACGTCGGATGCAGACGCAACCAATCTGTCGGAACAGCAAAGGATTCCGTTGTCACCGTTGTCCGGGCATAAGCAACATCGCACAGACGAAGGCATTCCACAACACTGTCACTGTAGGTTCCCTGCGGGTATGCCATACCCTGTACAATACCGCCGAAAATGGCTTCCAGATTGCGGCGATCCTCCAGAACCTCAAGGCACGCGAGATGCGGAGGAATCTTTTCAAGAAACGGATGTGTCAGCGAATGTACCGCAACCTCATGACCGGAATTTGCATACAGTTCTTTTGCTGCCTGCACACAAAGATTACCGCGTGGTGGCATTTCTGCCGGAGTTTCTGTCGGAAATCTGCCGCTGTTGAGATTGAAGGTGCATTTGATTCCGTAACGATCCAGAATCTTCATGAACCGGACATCCTGTACAACACCGTCATCATAGCTCAGTGTCAGTGCTTTGGGTTTTCCCTCCGGGAACAGCATATAAATACATTTGCGCATGATATAGTCCTCCTATTAGCATAGTATAATTCCATGATATCATTATACCATATCAAAAAGCATAAAACTATATGATATTCAGCAATAAATATATGTTTTTCACCAAAAAAAGGAGGCTGAGTCAATCGCCTTCTAAAAAGCTTTTGACTCAGCCTCAAAAACCGCGTCCCCGCAAAATCGCGTCCCCGCGTTGCTTTCGGCACTCCACAGCCGATTTTTCTTTGCAGGAAGGAGGCGCAAAGAAAAATCGATCAAAAAGAAACGCCGATCAGGGGATTTCGCGCTCTGCGGAGCGCGCCAAGGGCTACTCGCCCTTGACCTCGCAAGCTTTTGAAAAAGCTTGACCAAAACTTTTCCGAATGAGCTTTCGTTTTTTTCGCGAGTGCCGGCAGGGTCTTGGCGGCGCCTGACGGCAAACGGCAGTCTTGTAGGGACCGGCGTCCTCGACGGTCCAAAGAAGGAATGAATGACTCCACGGTGTGGTGTCAGAACGCGAGCGTGACCGAGCCGCAGTGAGATGGTGGCACGACGAAGTCGTGACGGAAAGAGCATGCGTATGAGTCATGTCATTCCTGTTTTTGGGAATTACAAGGCATAGCCATCGCCGGCTCCTTCCGGCTTTTGCTACGCAAAACCCACCTCCCTCCCGGAGGGAGGCTGTTGGAAATCTCACTTTTCCGCGAGTGCCGATGGGGGTGGCAGTGCTTAACATAATCGCATTTGGACCGTCGAGGACGCCGGTCCCTACAAGACATGGGTTGTTTTTTCTTTATCGGCAGTGCCGGCAGGGTCTTGGCGGTGCCTGACGGCAATCGGCAGTACCTAAGCCCTGAGTCGACAGACACCCCATCACACTATAGAAATCGTTCGGAAAAGTTTTTGGGGTGCAGGGGCCTTTTTTCAAAAAGACCCCGCATAAATCGCGTCTCTGCGTCCCCGCGTCCCCCTGCGTCCCGCACATCATTTTATCAAATCCCGTAGGTATCACGAAAGGCGTTTGGCGTGATACCGTTTTCGTTTTTGAATACTTTACAAAAATAGGCAAAGTCCGAGAAGCCGCAGAGGGCTGCGATTTCGCCAATGCGCAGGTCGGGGTTGGAGAGAAGCAGCTCTTTTGCATGCTTCAGCCGTACGTCTCGCAAATATTCAATCGGTGTGCGTTTTTCCTGCTCTCTGAAAAGCCGAAAGAGCAGAGATTGCGAAATTCTTGCCACGCGAGCCAGCTCGGTGATCGAAATGTCGTGCGCATAATTTTTTTCAATGAATTCACGCGCTTTTTCAATGGGGGGAAGCGTGTTTGTTGCGCACTGCGAGGAAAAATAGGCAACGAGCAGCTCGTAGATCGCGCTTGAGAGATGTTCAGGTGCGGTCTGCCGCATCATGCAGAGCTTGATGCAGGAAAGAAGGCTCGGATAAAGCGCTGTGCCGTTACAGAAGGAAAAACTTTCAGCACCGAAATAGCGAAGAATATCGGCAACGCTGTTTCCGTCAAAGGTGACCCAAGCGGTTTGAAATGGATCGGTGCGCGCGTAGTAAGTGATCGGTGTGTCCTTTTGAATAAAGAGCATGGTGCCTTTTTGAATGACGTGGCGTTCGGTGGCGGTCTCAAACACGCCTTCGCCGTCCTCTACGTAAAAAAGGTGATGAAAGGGCGCGCCGCGCGGACGAATCTTGCGTTCCTGATTATGGCCACAGCCCGCTGTGGTCACGTAGATCGGTAAAATGGAGCAACGCTGTTGCTCATGAGCGGAAACGATATACATAAGGGCTCTCCTTTGCATGGGATCACGAGGGGATCGGTAAATGCGGATTTCTTGATCTGTATTATACTCCCCACAAAGGCGTTTGTCAAGAGAAAGCGAGCGAGGACTCCGCTAAAACAGGGATCCTCGCTCGCTTTTATGTGTATACGTATACTGTTTAGTTGAAATAACCCTCTCTGTAGAGCAGCTCGGCGATCAGAACCGCACCGCCTGCCGCGCCACGCAGCGTGTTGTGAGAAAGTCCGACAAATTTATAGTCGTAAACGCTGTCCTCGCGGAGTCTGCCCACGGTAACGCCCATGCCGCCGTAGATGTCGCGGTCGAGCTTTGCCTGCGGACGGTTGTCTTCCTCAAAATAAGTAATGAACTGCTCCGGTGCGTGCGGCAGACCGAGAGCCTGCGGCTTGCCCGAGAAATTCTTCCAAGCCTCCAGAATTTCTTCCTTGGTGGGCTTATTTTCAAAGCGAACGAACACAGCGGCAGTGTGACCGTCGGTTACGGGAACACGAATGCACTGCGTGGTGATAATCGGCGCGTCGGCTTTCACGATCTCGCCGTTTTCCACCTTACCCCAAACGCGAAGGGGCTCCTGCTCGCTCTTTTCTTCCTCGCCGCCAATGAAGGGAATCACGTTGTCGATCATTTCGGGCCACTCGCGGAAGGTCTTGCCTGCACCCGAAATTGCCTGATAGGTGGTTGCAACCACTTCCTTGATCCCAAATTTGCGCAGAGGGGTCAGTGCGGGAACGTAGGATTGGATCGAGCAGTTGGGTTTTACGGCGATAAATCCGCGCTTAGTACCGAGGCGCTTTCTCTGTGCCGCGATCACCTCCAGGTGCGCGTCATTGATTTCGGGGATCACCATAGGAACGTCGGGCGTCCAGCGGTTTGCCGAGTTGTTGGAAACCACGGGGATCTCTGCCTTGGCGTAAGCCTCCTCCAGCGCACGGATCTCGTCCTTCTTCATATCAACCGCGCAGAATACAAAGGAACATTGCTTGCCAACCTCCTCGATCTGTGCCGCGTCAAGAACGGTCATACCCTTAAATTTTTCGGGCATCGGGGTAGTCATTTTCCAGCGTGCGCCAACAGCCTCCTCGTAGGTCTTTCCTGCCGAGCGGGCAGATGCCGCCAACACCGTGACCTCAAAATAGGGGTGGTCCTCCAAAAGGGTCAGAAAACGCTGACCCACCATACCGGTGGCGCCGATCACGCCAACTTTCATTTTACTCATAGCAATGGTCCTTTCCGTATCAAAATCGGTAACATAAAAAATGAATTTTTATTCATCAATTATAACATAATTTTTGAGATTTTGCAATAGCTTCTTGACTTTTTTTTGAGGAAATAGTATAATAAAAAGCAAGGAATTTTAGACGAAATGCCGAAACAGGGCAAAAAAAGGAGAGTTATGAAGCTGGATCTGGTTGCAACCTGCTTGTTTGGATTGGAAAAATTGCTTGGCGAGGAGCTGGACGCTCTGGGGCTGGAGCGGACCGAAACCATGGACGGACGCGTGTTCTTTCGGGGAACGCTTGCCGACATCGCGCGCGCGAATCTGCACCTGCGCTGTGCCGAGCACGTGTTTCTTTTACTCGGCCGTTTTCCCGCGCAAAGCTTTACCGAGCTCTTTGACGGCGTAAAGGCACTTCCGTGGGAGGATTGGATTGGCAAGCTCGATGCATTTCCCGTGAAGGGGCACGCGATCAAAAGCAAGCTCTATTCGGTTCCCGATTGCCAGAGCATCGTGAAAAAAGCCATTGTTGAACGGCTTTCTGCGCATTATGGGGTGCGTTGGTTTGCCGAGACCGAAACCAAATATCAGATCGAGTTTTTCCTTTTTAAGGACGTAGTCTCCATTATGATCGACACCTCGGGTATTCCGTTGCACAAGCGCGGATACCGTCCCGCATCGGGACCCGCGCCTTTGCGGGAGACGCTTGCCGCCGCTCTGGCACTCACAGCACGCCCGCGCGAGGATATCCTGTTTTGGGATCCCATGTGCGGATCGGGGACCATCGCGATCGAAGCGGCTTTGATCCTTGCCAACCGCGCACCCGGTCTTGGACGCAGCTTTGCGGCGGAATCCTTTGCACAGATCCCCTCAGAGGTGTGGAGAGACGCGCGGGACGCGGCAGAGGCGGCGATCCGACGCGACGCGTCATTTGAAGTATATGCGTCGGATATCGATGAGGATATTCTCGACGTGGTCTATGAAAATGCTCTGCGCGCGGGTGTGGAAGAGCACATGAATATTTTCGCGGCGGACGTGCGCGCGATCAAAAAAGAGGACCGCCGTGGCACAGTGGTCTGCAATCCCCCCTACGGCGAGCGGCTTCTCACCCTCGCCGAAGCGGAGCAGCTTTACCGTGACATGGGCAGAGCCTTTGCCGATCTCGCGCCGTGGCAGATCTATATTATCACCTCGCACCCCGCGTTTGAAATGCTCTACGGCAGACGTGCCGACAAGGTGCGCAAGCTCTATAACGGCATGATCCCCTGCAACCTGTATCAGTATTTTAAGCCGAGAGAGGACCGTCCGAAGAAGAAATAAGAATTCAAACAAGGGAGGCAGCCCCATGACGATCACACATATATGCGACAAATTGAGAGCCCTGCTGTTTCACACGGGCTTTTCGTATGGGTTTGTTGCAAACGGTGTAATATACAAGCCCGACGGCGACGGCGGATTTGACGCGAATTTCGATCGCCTTTTAAAAACGCAGTACCGCGTGCAGGCGCCTTCTCTTACGCGGCGCGAGCGGATCGGCACCTGTATAGATGCGGTTTTGCTGATGCGCGATCTGCTCACCTGTGAAGGAGTGGGGAGCAAAATATGGCTGCTGCATCATTTGGAAAAGAATAAAGCCCATACGATCCTGACCTTTTCTGCCGAACAAAAAACGGTGTATCTGGAGCTTACCCCACAATTTTCAAAACCGTGGTACGGGAAGGAAATTGTATATGAGAATGAGTTGGAATTGGTGCGGGCGTATGAATCAAACGGATATGCGGTTTTGGACGTTACCGATTCGGTGCGGGTAGGGGAGCCGCCCACATTTTTACTGTCGAGACTGAGAGGATCTGTTTTTTGAGGAGATAAGATGAAAGACATTCTTTTTAAAACCGACGATTTTGTTTTTTCGTACCGTGTCGGCGGCATATTGATACACCGCGATAAAATTCTGTTGCAACGGGCGGCGGGCGATGACGGCTACGCTTTTATCGGCGGACACGTTGCGTTTGGAGAAACGACCGAGGAGACCTTGGTACGCGAGTTTTGGGAGGAGATCGGAGCCAACGTCAAGGTGGAACGGCTTTTAATGGTAGCGGAGAATTTTTTTCGATTGGGGACACCGCCCCTGCCATCAGATCAATCTTTTCTATCTGGTGTCGCTTGTTGACGAGCGGCAAATCCCGCTTGACGGCGTTTTCCACGCGGTGGACGAGCTTGGAAAGGAACGGATCGACCTGGATATGTGTTGGCTTTCACGAGAAAAAATTCCCAACGTTACCGTTTATCCCACCGAGGCAAAAGCGCATATTATCAACCTGCCCAACGGAATTGTACATTTGGTTCATAGGGCGTAATGCAAAAAAGAAACGTGCTCCAACCGATGCGAATGCGCGATCGACGGGGGCACGTTTTTTTTATTTCAAAATTTTATGCTTGATCTTGGAAGCCGCGGTGCGAAAACGAACCCACGCGAAACGAATGGGATAGATCGTGTTCCAAAGGGCGGCATAGCGGCGATAGCGCTTGTCGGTGGCGGAATAGTGGCGGTCGTTTCGGTAAAATTCGGTTACCACGCCAAGGATCCACGCGTCGGGAATTTTTTCAAGCTGATAGGTATTGTCGCCGCGGATCAGATAATGGTCGTCCCGCACGCCTACAACGCGGTGCAACACGTATCTGCCGTCGGGCAGGCGGTAGAGTGGGAGATCATATTTTTTGAGCCGTTCGGTTCCGAGCGGCTTGATGATCACGCGGTCGCATCGGTCGCGCAGCATGGGGCGCATACTGTGTCCCACCGTGGTGCTGACGTGAAATCCCTGCTCGCGCAGTTGGTTTTCAATGCTGGTGTTCATATCAGGATTTTATGCTCCGCAAGCTTTGCAACGATGGCATGAACGTCACGCGCGGCGGTTTCGCGGTCCACGTCATATTCGGCAAGCAATGCCTCCACCAAATCTTCCTCGCTGCAATCCTTCTGTGCCATCTGCTTCCAAAGAAACGCGCCGGTTTCGTTGAGACGGATCATGCCGTGAAAGGTGATGCTGGTTTTTCCAACGGGGACAGCCACGTAGGACGCGCCTACCTTTTGAATTGTGAAATCGCGATTGATCTGCATGGGTTTTTCTCCTTTTGTGTTAAGATTTTCGCATGGTGCTCCATGCAAGATGCGCAGCTTCGTCCGAAATCGTGCAGGCAAGAACATAATAGGGAACCGCGCGGACAAGTCCGTCCATGAGCATCAGCTTTTGGTCAACCGACCTGCGTTCTCCGCGCAGGTAGAGTTGATGCACCAGGCGGCTTACGACCTCGATCTCCTCGGCTTTGCGGATCGTGTTCTCCGTACCGCGCTCAATAAAGCAGATCGCCGCGAGCGGCGCGGAGATATTTTGTCCCCAACCCTCTTTTCCGTTCCACGGTGTGCCGAAAACAGTCAGCGAGCCGTCGGCTTCGAGGCGATAGAGGGGTTTGTCACCGTTGAGAACACGCGCGTGCGGAACGTTTTTGAGCCAAAGCGCGGTATGCGTTGATTTTCCAACGCCGCTCTTTGCCGTGAACGCGTAGGCGTAGCCGTCCACCTCGATTACCGAGGAATGGAGCAAAAAGACGTTATAATCCGAAATGCGGTCACAAATATGGCGATAGGTGCAGATGCTTTCGCAGTATCCGTCGGAAAAATCACCCGTTGTGCGCTCCTCGGCAATTTCCTCGGGAGAAACCGAGACCGAAAAATCATACTGCTCTCCCGCGCAAAGAAAATCCTTGCACTGCGCCTCCACGTAGGGAAAGCGGTTTTCCACGCGGACGCGCACGCCTGCCAGCTCAATCAGGAACATAAGGCACTCCTTTCACGTTCTTCCATATCATTTTAACATAAAAGCCTTGCAATTGCAAGAGCTTTTTTGTTTTTTTGACAGGATTCCGTACAAGAGTGCCTCTCATGCTTATTCGGTTTTGCTTGTGTGTGTTGGAGGCGGCGCATCTTTCTTCGATGTGCCGTCCTTTCGAACGCCGTCCGCACCTGCCACGCGATCCTTTTGGAGTCGGACAAAGAGCGAGAGCAACGCTTTTCCGTCGAAGGGCAGAAGGGGATAGAGATAGCCGCGTCTGCCGTTGGCGGTCTTATTGGTGGCGAGCAAGAGAAGGATCCCCACACAACCGATCGCCAGACCGGTGTAGTTCCAAAGACGGATCAGAATGATCAATCCGATCCGCAAAAATTTAAAGGCATAGCCAAGCTGATAGGAGCGTTGCGAAAAATTGGCAATGGCAACAAACGCCATATAAACGATCACCTCGGGGATCAGCCACCCGATATCCACCGCGAAATCCCCAAGGATCAGTCCGCCCACCACGGCGAGCGAATTGGAGAGCATGCTGGGGGTGTTCATAGATGCCATACGCAAGCCGTCAATCATAAATTCCACCAGCATCAATTGCGCGAAGATCGAAATTTTGCCCTGTGATTCGGGGAGCACAAAGCGGAGCCACGTCGGCGTATCCTGTGGATTGCGTGTGAGCAGGAACCAGATCGGAACAAGGAGCAGGGTTGCCCAAAAAACGATCTGCCGCACAATGCGGATATAGGTTCCCGTAAGCGGCGGAAAATAGAAATCATTGGTCTCCTGTGTGAAATCGAAAAAGGAGCTGGGAAGGATCATAACCTCGGGGCTGTTGTCGCATAGGATCGCAACGCTCCCCTCCATGATCTGAGCTGCCGCAACGTCGGGGCGCTCGGTGTAGCGGATCTTGGGAAAGGGGTTGTACCAGCGGTCGGAGATCAAAAGCTCGGCAAGCGATTCATGCCCCATCGTCAACGCGCCCGTATCGATCGACGACAGCTTCTTTTGCAGGTCGGCAACGTATTTTGGATCGGCTTGTCCTTCCAGATAGCACAGCACCACGTCGGTTCGGCTGCGCTTTCCCACCGTCAGATATTGCATGGTCAGTGCGGGATCCCGGATCCGTCGTCGGATCAGCGCGGTATTAAACACAATGGTTTCCACAAATCCGTCGCGCGCGCCCATCATCACGCGGTCGCTTTCCGGCTCCGCGACCGAGCGCGTGGGATAGGTGCGGGAATCCACGATTACCGCGTAGTTTTCAAAGGTTTCGCCGAGAATGAGCGTGGTTCCCGATAGAAGCATCTGCTCCATGAGCGCGGTATCGGCGGTGTATTCGCCTTCCACGTAGGGCAGGTGATGCTCCACGAAAAATCGCGCCGCCGCTTCGCCCCCCGCAACCGTGGGTTTCCCAAGACCTTGGAGGGAGAGAAAATAGATCATCAGCTTATTCATCGAACCGCCGTCTACAAAGCCGTCGATATAATAAAGCGTGATCTCCTCCTCCCCCAAATACAGCACCTTTTTGATCAGATCAAAATTTTCCTGCACACGAAACGCCTTGTCCACGCGCTTGACGTTTTCGCGATAATTTTTACAAAGCTCCAACATTGCCAAGTCCTTTCCAAAAATGAGATCGGCAATAGTATGTGAGGACCCACGCGTTTTTATGCTTTTTTGCCTGCTTTTGCGCTTTTACAACCGTTCTATGCCTAATAATTTAAATTAAAAACAATTCTTATTCTAAAAATGTTTTCGATGAGGCGGTAAGACTGTAGTTTTTGGATCCGATTTTGATTGCCTCCCAATCCTCCGGCGAGCCGAGATAGGCAACGTGTGAAAGATAGGCGCAACGGTAAAACGCCATCTCCGCGATCTCGGTCGTAATGCCGCGCAGCGTTACGGTACTCCCCGCGCGCATGGGCGGATAGAGGATCAGGCGGCGCAGATCAGCGGTGTAGAGGATCCCGTCGTCATCGCGGTAGCTTCGGTTTTGCGGATTGACCGAGATGTAGATCAGGTTTGGGCAATCGGCAAAGGCGAGGTCGCCGATCGAATGCACCGAGGCGGGGATCTGAATGGCTGTCACGCTTGCGCAGCCGTAAAAGGCACGTTCATCGATCTCCACCACGCACTCTCCCGAGGGCGCGTATTCGGGGATCACCACGCAGGCATCACTACAGCTCCCGATTCCCGCCAAGCGGCAGGTCCCGTCGCCGTTTGAGAGAAACCAAAGCCCTTCGGGCGGTGTTGGGGGCTCGGTTTGGCTCGGCTCACTTGCCGATTCGGTGTCGGTGGTGGCAAGCGGAAAGATCGAATCCAAGCCGCCGCTTTCGTCCTCGGGCGGATATTCCTCATCTACGGCATGCAGGCAGATCAGAGCAACGATCAGAGCAAGCACCATCGTAAACGAAATGGCAAGCGCCACCATCAGAAATTGCGATTGTGATTTCATAGGCAGTTCCTTTCTTTTTTCTTCCGTATAATTTATTATGACATGTTTTCGCATGTCCGTCAAGCAAAAGTGTGAACCAAAAAACGACGCAAAAAGTCTCCCATCGCCAAGGCTTTTGACGGAAGGCGGCGTTTTGTGGCGCGCACGGTTGAAATACGGCGATTCGCGACGAAGAAAAACACATCTTTTTTGGCACAGGTGACAAAAGTTTGGCAAAACCGTTGCATTTTTGGAGCCGCTGTGGTAAAATAAAAACAATATAGTTTGAGAACGGAGGAAAAACTATGATCACAAAAGCATTGGCAGAGGCGGTTTTGACCTGTGCCATGGAGGGCGGCGCCGATTTCGTTGAGCTGTTTGGCGAGATCACCCGCAATAATTCGGTTTCCATGGTGGACGGAAAGATCGACCGCGTAGGCGATAATCTCGTATCGGGCGTGGGAATCCGCGCATTTCTTGGCACACGAACCGTGTTCGCGTCCACCTCGGACACTTCGCGAGAGGGTCTGATGGCATGCGCGCGCTCGGTAGCGGCGGCAATGGGCGAGCTTCGCGCAGTGGAGCATATTGCTCTGACGGAGCGCATGTTCCCCAATATCCACCCCGCAAAGATCATTCCCTCGAGCGTGGACGCAAAGATCCGCGCCGACCTGCTCCGCGCGGGTTGCTTTGCCGCAAAGGAATATGACCCCGCCATCTCGCAGGTAACGGGTTCGTTGATCGGTGTGGATCACAGTATTTGGGTTGCAAACACCGAGGGGCTGTTCACCACCGACCGCCATATTCGTACCCGGATCGCCATCTCGTCGGTTGCAAGCGCGGCAGGCGTGAATCAGGAGGGCTCGGATTCTCCCGGAGCCGGTGTTGGACTGGAGCTGTTTGATACCGTTGATCCGCGTGAGGTAGGACGCGAGGCATCGCGTCAGGCAATGGTGAACCTCCGTGCCGATTACTGTCCCGCCGGTACGATGACGGTTGCCATTGAGAACGGCTTCGGCGGCGTGATCTTCCACGAGGCGTGCGGACACTCGCTTGAGGCAAGCTCGGTTGCAATCGGCGCGTCGCAGATGGCGGGTAAGCTCGGTCAGCAGATCGCCAACCCGAAGGTTACGGCAATTGACGACGGAACCATCGCGGGCGCGTGGGGTTCGGTCAATATCGATGACGAGGGTATGCCCACGCAGAGAAACGTGCTGATTGAAAACGGTGTGCTCAAGAGCTATATGATCGACCGTCTCGGCGCGCGCCGCATGGGGCTGCCCAGAACCGGAAACGGACGCAGACAGAGCTATACGTTTGAGACCACGTCGCGCATGACCAACACCTTTATCGCAAACGGTCCCGATCGGAATGAGGACATTATCGCGTCAATGGAAAACGGACTCTACTGCCGCAAGATGGGCGGCGGATCGGTCAATCCGCTCACGGGTGCGTTCAACTTCTCGGTCAGAGAAGGGTATCTGGTCAGAAACGGAAAGATCTGTGAGCCGGTACGCGGCGCATCGCTGATTGGAACGGGCTCTGAGATCCTGCAAAATATTGATATGGTCGGACAAAATCTCGCAACCGCGCAGGGCATGTGCGGATCGAGCAGCGGAAGCGTACCCACCGACGTAGGACAGCCGCTGATCCGTGTTTCCACCATTACCGTAGGAGGTCGCTGAAATGATATTTGAAGCTATGAAACAGGCATTGATCGCCGCCGCAGAGCGTGCGGGGCTGGATCAGTATGAGATCTATTATCAGCGTGAGGAGAGCGTGAGTGCCGAAACGCTCAAGAATGAGATCAGCTCGTTTTCGTCGAGCGTTGGCGGCGGCATTTGCTTCCGTTGCATCGTGGACGGCAAAATGGGCTACGCGTCGGGCGAATTGATGACCGAGGCGGCAATGGAGGAGCTGGTGATCAGCGCTATCTCCAACGCGAAGTGCATTGACAGCGAGGACGAGGTCTTTATTTTCGCAGGCTCACCGTCCTACGCAAAGCTTGCACCGCGAGAGGTTTCTCTGCTTGACGCGGGCGTGATCCGCGATACCGCATTGGAGCTGCAAAAGCGGACCTATGCCGAGAGTGAAAAGGTTGGCGACGGCACGCAGAGCATGATGCTCTCCGCGGTAGAGGAACGCAAGCTTTATAACTCCAACGGTCTGGAGCTTTCCAACCGCGTGGGCTTTAGCGGCGCGTATGCCGCCCCCGTTGTGCGTGAGGGCGAGGAAGCACAGGAGAACTTTGAGTTCGGTTTGGGCAGTACGTTGGAGGATTTTGCAGACCTGCCCAAGCGTGCTGTGCGCGGCGCACTTGACAAGATCGGTGCTACCACGGTGGCGTCGGGCAAGTATTCCGTTGTGTTCGATGGCAGACAGTTCCGCAGTTTTCTTTCCACTTTCTCTCCCGTGTTCTCCGCAAAGAACGCTCAGCTCGGATTGTCGCTTTTGGCGGGAAAAGAGGGCGAGAAGATCGCGTCGGATTGCGTGAATCTGGTAGATGACCCCATGCGGGAGGGCTGTCCGATGCAAACGCCGTTTGACGGCGAGGGTGTTGCAACGGCTCGCCGCAACGTGATTGAGAACGGAGTGCTGAAAACCCTGCTCTATGACCTCACCACCGCCAAAAAAGCGGGTGTGGAGTCCACGGGCAACGGTCAAAAGGGCGGTTATGCCTCGCCTGTGTCCATCGCGCCTTACAATTTTGGCATCGCTGCCGGTGAGCAAACGCAAGAGGAGCTTTTCGCGGCGGTTGGTGACGGTGTTTATATTACCGAATGTAAGGGCTTCCATGCGGGTGCCAATGCTGTAACGGGAGACTTTTCGATCGAGAGCGCGGGCTTTATGATCCGCGGCGGCAAGCGTGCCGAGCCGATCAAATCCTTTACCGTTGCGGGCAATTTCTTTGACCTGCTGAGGCAGATCGACGCGCTCGGAAATGACGTGAAATGGGGTATTCCCGGTGGATTTACCGTGTTTGGCTCGCCCGACGTGCTGGTGCGAGACATGAGCATTGCGGGAAAATAATTTCCGGCATTTTTGCGGGATTGACATAATTTGATATCAAAACGGGCGTGCGTCAAATGCAAGAGCAGATGACGCATGCCCGTTTTGTAGGTGATTCTGTTTTTATTTCCCGTCGTTTTCGCTGTCGGGATACGGAAATCCCGTTTTCCACCAATCGCGTATGGCAAGCTCTGCCGACGTAAGCGCTTTGGATGGGTGCAGCGTGTCAAGAAGCGTCTCTGTTGATCCGATTCCGTGGTCCCCCTGTTACTTCACAAGGGCTCTTTCAAAAGCTCCCAGTTGCGCAGATCGGTGGACGCAAATTGAACGTATATCGAATCCCAAGGCAAGCGATACCCACAGCAGATTCGAACGGTAAGCAGGTAGGTTCCGTCCACCACTTGCACATCGGAGACCTCGGATGCGAAATTATATCCCGGCAATCCAAAAGGGGAAAGCATCTTGGGAAATTCCAAGGCAGGCATGCGCTCCCACGTTTTTCCTCCGTCAAGAGTCCAAAGCGTGCGAGGTCCGAAATGCTCCGAGTTGCAATATCGGGCTGTCAAAAATCCAATCTGATCGGTAAAAAAGCAGGCACCAATGATATAATCCCGGCTGCTCGATACTTGAAAATCTTGGTATTCGATTTTATCCCAGGTGATGCCGCCGTCAGCAGTTTTTAAAACGCATGCCAATTCAATATCATCCAGAGGGCTCACCGCGTGACCTTCCATGTGAAAAATGATCACGTAACCGTCCAGATCGTTGATAAAGCCGCTGTATATATCGGGAACTCGGACGCCTTCGGAAAGAGAAACCGTGGTTTTGTATTCCGTGTTATCGCGGATCACCGTGATGTGAAACATATTGGAGCCGTAGTCCTCGTGGCTCACCCGTAATTTGTCTAGGTCTTCTTTCATCAGATTCTCCAAACGGTTGCCGCTTTCGGTTTTGACGTAACAGCCAACCATTTCTTGGTATTCATCAAGTGTCAGCCCGTTGAACGGATCGGACGGCGAGGATTCCTCCGTATCGGATTCTGTAGTATCTTGATTTTCACCCGAGGTGCCTGTATCGGTGGTACTGCCTGCGGACGCACTCTCGGCTTCGGTGTCTGTATTTTCAAGCGTTCCGTCGCCGTCCTGTTCGGGTGCGGGAACAATCTTGCAAGCGGTTGCGGTTGTCAGCAAAAGGGCAGAGAGTAGCAGGGCAAGCAGGCGTTTTTTCATAGGGTTCTCCTTTTCTTTTTTGTTCTGTAATATTATTATATCATGCTAAAAAATGGATGTCAACACGAAAAATGTCGAATTATAAAATCCTAAAAATATTTTTGGAAACCCTGACAGGTTTTGTCGGGGTTTTGTTTTATAATGCTGTTGTCTCTCGAAGGACAAACAATTTTGAAACAAAAAATAAATAAATTTCTAAACAAGAAAGGAAAAACAAAAATGAAAGAAAACAAAATGGGCGCAGAGGGAATGAACCTTACACCCGAAGAAATGAGGAATCTGCATGGGAACGAAGCGGCTATGATGAGTGCCGCAAGCGAGACCTGTTCCGAATGCCTTGATTCCAACACCAAAGAAACAGCAATAGGCATCAACTGATATCTGATATATCAGTTAGGGCGGCAGAATTTCTGCCGCCCTTTTGAAATAATGGGATTAATCCTCGATTAAGCTCCAATTTATTAAATCTTTTGACTCAAAACTAAATCTTATCTCAGTGCACTCTGAAGGGAAAGCGTAATCTGAACCCTCGACTGCCTCAAGTGTACCGTGTACTTCCACTGTTAGATAATAACGATCATCATTTTGATCAAAATCAATGATCTCTGAATACCAAGTGCGTGGTTTATTAAGATCAAATGGATAAGGCAAATGCGAAAGTTGAGTCCACGTCAATCCACAGTCAAGGGTCAAATAAGTACGATCACAAAGATCTTCCATCTCTATATATCGAAAACTGATAATGCCTACTTGTGGCGAAACAAATTTGAGAATATTGATGTAATCGCTTGCACCGGGAGAAAAAGTATTTGTCGAAATCTGATTCCAACTTTTCCCTCCATCAGTTGTTTCAAACATAAACAATGGCCATTCGCGGATACCGTCTATGCGATCATCCATGTCTCCATCCATGCGTGAAGTCAAAAAATAATATCCGTGATCCGTGTCAAGCATATTGACAAGAAACAAATCATACTCCGAGCTTGCCTTAATGTTCAACGGTACGGCATGCAACTCGACAAGGCTATTGCTTCTATGAAAGTGATAGGTAATGAGTAAGGGTTCATCCCATTTTCCATCTTGCTCTATCATGGAAAAAGTGGCTGTTTCGCCATCAATTGCAATGGCGTTATCTCCAAAACTCCAATAGTGATAAGAGGATAACTCTCGCAGAGGCCGATAGGCATCCCATTCATTGATGTATATATAATACTCTCTTTTTTCGTCTGATCGCCATAGGGATGCATTTGTCGAAATATTGCAAGAGCGAAGAAGTTTCAATTGTCCTACCCCCGGTACGTCACGCAGGATCTCATCCGCGCTCGTCTCATCGGTGCTTGTGTCTGTCTCGGTGGCGTGCTGTGTATCCTCATTCGTGTCGGACATTTCAAAGGATTCTGTTTCCTCAACCGTTCCGTCACCGTTCCTAGGGGTTGAATTTATATTACAAGCAACTGCATTGATCAATAGCAGTGCGGACAAAATCAAGGCAAGCAGGCGTTTTTTCATAAAAAATCTCCTTTTAAATGAATGTTCTGAGGTCAGTATAGCATAGGAAAAAGGGCTTGTCAATAGGGTGGGGTAAAGTTTTTTATAGAGCTGTTTTTTTGCCTCCGAGTGGTGAATTTTCCCCACAAATCGGGCAAAAACACAAGCAGAACCCGCGGGAAGCATCGCGCTTTCCGTGGGTTCTGCTTATGAAATGGTTCTGTTCTGAATGGAGGGCTTTTCCTCACCCGCAAGTCTTAGCAGGGGCGTTGCAGGATCAACGTCTCGTGCGGGGCGAGCGTGATCTCTCCCGTAATCGGGGTACCGTCCTCAACCGTTTGCCATTGTTGGGCGGTTCGCGTCTTCTTTTCGGTTTTTGAGTAGTTTTCAAGAAAGACAAAAACCGATTCTCCGTCGGTTCTGGAGTGTGCCGTGACCCCGTAGGGCAGGGGACCGTCGAAATCCGAGCGAATACCGAGCGATTGAAGGATCTCGCCGATCAGATCGTCGCAAAAATCACCCGTATCGCGGAATGCCTGATAATAGGCTTTGCCCTTGCCGTAGTTGTTTACCGTGAACGCCGCACCGCCCGCATAGAAATCCGATGTGTAGGTTCCGCGCACCTCGGCACCGCGCGCATGAATGATCTCGCAATAATCCACTGCCTGATAGGTTCGCCCGCGGTAGGAAACGCCGTTGACGTCGGTTGGGAAGAGCGAGTCGATCGCCTCGTTCCAAATTCCGAACACCTCTTGGAGCTTGCCGCCCGGAAACCCGCCGAGATAGGCAAGATCGTTTTCGTTGACCATGCCCGTGGTGTAGGTGCAAAGGATTGTGCCGCCCTCTTTGACGTAGGCTTCCATTTTCGCGATCAGTTCGTCGCTCACCAGATAGAGCATGGGGGCGATGATGAGATCGTACTTGGAAAAAACGTCCTCATATCCGATCACGTCGGTATTAATGCCGCGTTTCCAAAGCGCGTGATAATAGGCGTTGCGTGTTTTACCGTACTTTTTATCCCTGAGCTGGAATCCGTTTGCCGCCTCCAAAGCCCAGCGGTTTGCCCACTCGTGAATCACGGCAACGCGGCTAACCGTTCCGGTTCCCACAATGCCGTCAAGCTTTGCAAGCCGTGCGCCAACCGAAGCAACGTCGCGGAAGACGCGTGTGTGCTCGTGCCCCACGTGATCCACCACCGCGCCGTGATATTTTTCGATACCGTTTCGACCCTTTCGCCATTGGAAATATTGAACGGTGTCTGAGCCGTGCGCCACCGCTTGCAAAGAGGAGAGCATATGCACACCGGGGCGCTTGAGCTTGCTGTATTCGTGCCAATTGGCAACACTTGGCGTGGATTCCATCAGCATAAAGGGCTTATGCAAGAAGCAACGGTTCAAATCATGCACAAGCGCTGTGTCGGAGGCTTTTTGGATATCGGTTTCGTTGTCCTCCCATTTCGGATAGCTGTCCCAGGAGATCACGTCAAGCTCCTTGGCAAGCACGCGGTAGTCGAGCCCGTCATAGGTTCCCATCATATTGGTGGTGACGGGAATCGCGGGATTTGCCGCGCGGAGAGGTGCAATCTCGGCTTTCATAAAATCGGTTGTCTGGTGGGTGACAAAGCGTTTCCAATCAAGCGTCAGTCCATTGGACGAGGTTTCACCGTGCGGCATGGGGGGATCGATTTGACTCCAATCGGTGTAGGTATGCGCCCAAAAAGATGTCCACCATTGATGGTTCAGCGCGTCGAGTGTGCCGTATTTTTTGCGAAGCCACAGGCGAAAAGCCTCTTTGCAGAGCTCGCAGTAGCATTTCCCGTTATATTCATTGGAAATGTGCCACGCGATCACGGCAGGGTGATGCGCGTAACGTTCGGCAAGCAGGCGGTTGACCGTTGCCACCTTCTCGCGGTAGATCGGTGAGGTATAGCAATGGTTTGCTCTTCTGCCGTGCGAGATTCGGATGCCGTCCTCTCCCGTGCGCAAAATTTCGGGGTATTTCATGCTCAGCCAAGCGGGACGCGCGGCACTGGGGGTGGAGAGCACGATCCTGCCGCCGTTTTGGTAGACGTCGTTGATCGTTTGATCCAAAAAGGAAAAATCAAATTTTCCTTCCTCGGGTTCAAGCGCAGCCCAGGCAAAAATGCCAACCGTCATCGCGTTGCAGCCCGCAAGCTTCATCAGGCGCATGTCCTCGGCAAGGATATCGGGGCGGTCAAGCCACTGATCGGGGTTATAGTCTCCTCCGTGCAGCATATGCGGGAAGCTTTCATTGATAAACTGTTTTTTCATTGCAGATCCCCTCCTGTTTCTTTTGTTTTCATTATGCCACATTGTTTTGGCTTTGTCAATATGAAACCGAAATCTCATATTTTATTGCGGAATTTTTATATTTTATTGCGAATGTGTTAGGAGTTTGTAAATTTGTAAAAATATGGTTGACAACCCCAATTTCGTTTGCTATACTGAACTTGCGGGTGTTCAATTTGAACAAAATAAGAACCAAAAAGGAGGACAATTATGAAGCTTTTGAAAGGAATGCTTTGCCTGCTGTTGTTGTGTGTGTTGTCGTCTTGTCAGACCAAAGAGGAGAAGACCTCCTTTCTCGATGTGATTGAGCCGCCGCAAGAAGAGGCGTTCCTGGCGGGCGAGGCGCAGGAGATTGAGGAATTGAGGGGTTACTGGGCTGAAAAGGATTTAATCGGCGGTCGGTATACCGTGTTTTCCAAGGCAATCGACGAGGAATTGAGAGCGTGTGTTATATATGACATTTTAAACGACAAGATAACCTATCGGACAGATTTAACGATCAATGACAAATATTATATCGTAGAGTGGGATGAGGAATTGGTTCCCGTTTTGGCTTTTCAATACGATGAGCAAAATCGGACCCAATTGATTCGGGCATCGGACGGTGCCGTGCTTGCGGAAAAAAACGGGCTGATACTGACAAGAAAAAAGAGTGTGAAGGGATATTTTTCTTTTGGCAATATGGTTTATCGGATTGACGGCGAGCAGGTGGACGCAATATGTGAGGAGAAGCAGTTTCCCGACGTGAACGAGCAGAGCGAAAAATATTTGTATGATTATTCCTCTTCCGGATTCACTATATTTGACCGTAACGCGCAATTTATAATGGGACATCCGGTTCCGTCTTATCAAACAGGGGCAGTCCGTGTCATATTAAAGAACGGAGAGCTGCTGTACCAAAAGATGCAGGTGTTGCCTGCCGACAGTCAAGAGTTTGATTTGTATCTGAGTGATGAGAAAAAGTACACGCTTCACACCTATTTGCTGGATCCCGCTACGAAAACCGTTACCGAGATTCCGTTTGATTATGTGATCCGTGGGAGTGAGCAGATTCTCCCGCTGAAAGCCGATTGTCCGTGGACGTGGGTTTGCTTGGCACCCATTGAAAACAAATGCTACGATCTTCACAAAACAGAGTACGTTTTGCTCGACGGGGAGCTGAAAATACAGGGGCGGCTGAACGAGCTTGTAAACGGAGCGAAGGACGTTGTAGAGTATCATGAAGAGGGATTCGTGGTATTGGATCACTACGGAATGTATCATTATCTCGATTGGAGCGGTGCGGCGCGTGCCGTTCTTCCGTCAAAATACAGCTTTGCAAACGGCTTTTACAGCGATGAGGGTGGGGTTTATGACCTCGCACTGAATAAGCTTGTCGATTATGAGGAAACCGGCTACAGCATTGAGACTCTCGGATCGGATTTTATCATTCTCACCAGGAAAACCGAAAAGGGAAAGGAATATGCCCGTCTGTATGATGGAAAAATTGAGGTCGTTCTGGAAAAGGAAACGAATTATAAAAGGTATTATACCATAAGGGATTGCACCACGCTGTACCAAATCTATGGAATAGAGGTTTCGGGGGACTTTTATCGGTTTTATAATGCAAAAGGAGACTGCGTGATAACGATCAAACTTTCGCCTGTAAATAGTCTCCACTATTATATCGAAGATGTGATCGAAACTGAAAACGCAATTATTCTTGTGGTGTTTCACGACGGAGCGAATCGTATCTATCGTTTTGATAATGCTGCCTCCTCAAACAGCGATACACCGTAAGGATGGGAGGACACACTTTGATTCTGCATCCAATCAAGCCCGTGTACCACGAGGATAGCCGCATTCTGATTTTGGGGAGCTTTCCGTCGGTGCGCTCGCGTGAGGAAGGCTTCTTTTATGGGCATCCGCAAAATCGCTTTTGGCGCACCCTATCGCACGTTTTTGAGGATCGGGAACCGCACACAATAGAAGAAAAGCGGGAATTCCTATTGCGTCATCACGTGGCGCTATGGGACGTGATCGCCTCCTGCGAGATCGAGGGCTCATCGGACAGCACGATCCGCAATGTTGTTCCAAACGACGTGCATCTTATTTTACAGGCGGCACCGATCGCGCGAATCTTCACCAATGGAAAGACCGCGCACCGCCTCTATCAACAGCATCTTTTGCCGCAAACGGGAAGGGAAGCCACCTGTTTGCCGTCCACCAGTCCTGCCAATGCCGCATGGGGGCAGGACCGACTTGACGCGGCGTGGCAAATTCTGAAGGACGCATTTTAAGAAAGGGGGTGAGTCAAATGCAAAAATGCATTTGGTACTCACCCCCGACGTTTTTGCTTTGCGGCGAAACACCGCAATTTTCGACTGCTTTGCAGTCGAAAACCGCAAATTCCGTGCTACAAAAAAGCCTACCGTCGGCTTTTTTGAGCAGAGGCTGCGCCAATGACGCAGCCTCATGTTTCTGTTTTGAATCGCGCTTGTTTTTTTGAATGTCCTGCTTTTTGTTCGGTATTACACTTCCTTTTTAGACATCGCATCGCCCGTTTTCTGTCAATGCACTCCTTTTTCTGTCAATGCACTCCTTTTTCTGTCAATGCACTCCTTTTTTCGGGAAAGCACTTGACAATCGACCCCATTTATGATAAAATATTCGTATTCGGAGAGCGTTCAAAGTGGTCGGGCGACTCCCGAAATCAAGCGCAAGAAGGGCGGTTCGGGATTGGCATGTCTTTCAACTGTGTTTTTGGAAGCACAGGAGCTTTGAACCCCACGAGGTTTACTCCAAACAAGCACAACAATTGAATATTTTTATACGGAGGGTTATCGAAGCGGTCATAACGAGGCGGTCTTGAAAACCGTTTGAGAGCAATCTCACGTGGGTTCGAATCCCACACCCTCCGCCAACCAAGCCCCGATTTTCGGGGCTTTTTTCGACAATAAAAGGAGGAAAATGAATGGATTGGCCTAACATAATAATAACATTACTATCTTCAATAATTGCTGCGACAATAGCAGGGATTTTTTCGACATCAAGTATGAAGAAACAACTCAAGCAGACACAAATAATGTTCGAAGAACAAAAGAAGCAACTCGAAATCGAAAAAGGCAAAAAGCTTATTCATAATCGTCCGGAATTAGAAATAGTAAGTTATTCTCCTGTCACAAAAGAATGTGGCTATACAGAATTAGACTTAAATACTACTCCTCATATTGATGTTTTTATGTGTTATGATACTGGTAAAAGTGATGAGGAAATGAAAAAGGTATTTGAAAGAGATGAATGGGTTCATTGTGAATATGCTTTGAGAAATATCGGAACTCAATCGCTGTACTCAGTTGAGGTTTTTTCTCAAACTACAGGTTTATATGTCATTGACCTAAATGAACATAGCACTTCGTTTCCCAAATATTTGATTATGAACTCTCACGCAAAATATCAAAGACGAAGAATTCATAAAGGTGATATGTTACTTTTAAGATTATGGTATCACAAAGAACATGTATATGGCGATTCTTTCTGCAATCCTATTACGCTTGTTCTTAAAGATTTTGATAAAAACTATTGGGAACAACCCATAAATGCACCTTACGATTTCTTGGAGGAAAGTAAACAAATTCCACCAGAGGAAAGAAGAAAATTACTAAAAAAATCATATAACAACTAATGCTGCTGATATTTAGCAATCAATTTCTCGTGCCACTCCGATTTCTGCGTATTCTTAAATGCTTTATCGGTTGCGAGATAGTTAATAATGCTATGCTTTGAGATGTAATACTTACCCATCAAATTCACTCCGTATATGTATTTTCTCTGCGCATAGCGAAGGATTGTTTTTCTGCTGTAGCCTGTCAGTTCGGCGACATCGTCCACGGTGAGCGTATCGGGTACGGCAGAAAGAAGATTCTCGAGCATTTCCTTGAACCGCGCTCGCTCCTTGCCACGGAGCTTATAATTTGTATCATCAAAATAACCCCCACAGTCCGAGTCAGGCGACTCGGTTCTGCGAGGGTTATTTGTCTTTTTTGCGTTGAATATACCAATGGGGATTTCTTTTCGCTTTTCTCGTTCGCTCTTTGCCATGTAGGCGAGAACATCCTCCTTTCTGATAGAATATTTGTGCGTGGGCGTATTGCGGATTTCGCACGGAATGATGCCATTCTGCAAGAAAAGTGGCTTTGCAAAGGATGCGTCTCGCGCGGTAGACAGGGAATTGGAGGGAGACTCTGCCTTCTTTTTCCTGCGTTGGCGGCATTCTGTTTTTTTGAAAAAAAGATTGCAGAACCTATTGCAACAAGGGCGCAATTGTGCTATAATATTTTTGTGATTTTGCGGTCGGTCCCTCATGGGTGAGCGTGAGATCGCAAGCCTTTCAAACAGAAAGAGGACATCAAATATGCAAATCAGAATCGGTATCTTCGGTTACGGCAATCTTGGCAGAGGTGTGGAGAACGCGATCCGCCAAAATCCGGATCTGTCCCTTGTTGCGGTATTCACGCGCCGCGATCCCGCCACGTTGAAAATCAACACCCCCAACGCGCAGGTCTGTGCTGCCTCCGAGGTGGCGTCCTTTGTTGGGAAAATTGACGTGATGATCCTGTGCGGCGGTAGCGCGACCGACCTGCCCGAGCAAACACCGGCATTGGCGCGTTTGTTTACGGTAGTGGACAGCTTTGACACACACGCGCGGATCCCTGCCCATTTTGCTGCTGTAGATGCTGCGGCAAAGGAATCAAACCACGTTGCCATGATCTCGGTTGGTTGGGACCCCGGCATGTTCTCACTCAACCGTTTGCTCGCATCGGCGATCCTGCCCGACGGTGAGGACTACACCTTTTGGGGCAAGGGCGTCAGCCAAGGGCACTCGGACGCGATCCGCCGTATTGACGGTGTGGTAGATGCCAAGCAATACACCATTCCCGTACAGGCGGCGCTCGATGCGGTACGAAGCGGCTCTGCACCGCAGCTTAGCGTGCGTCAAAAGCATTTGAGAGAGTGCTTTGTGGTTGCCGCGCCCGATGCCGATCTTGCAAGGATCGAGCGTGAGATCAAGGAGATGCCTAATTATTTTGCCGATTACGACACCACGGTGCATTTTATTTCCGCGGAGGAGCTTCGGCGTGACCATAGCGAGATCCCGCACGGCGGCTTTGTGATCCGAACCGGCAGAACAGGCGCGAACGCGGAGCACAAGCACGTGATCGAATATAGCTTAAAGCTTGATTCCAATCCCGAATTTACCGCATCCGTGATCGTGGCTTACGCGCGTGCCGCTCATCGGTTGGCATGTGAGGGTGCGTACGGCTGCAAAACGGTTTTTGACGTTCCGCCCGCGTATCTTACCGCGCGTTCGTATGAGGAATTGCTCGCTACAATGCTTTGACGCAAAGTAACCTTGTCTTTATTGATGCGGAGATGTCGTTGACAAACGCGATGTCTCCGCTTTTTTGGAGGAACATACCATGTCATATACAAAACAGGATCTGAAAGCACAGCTCGCGCAGATGGGGATCACTCCAACCGATCGCGTTTTGATCCACACGTCATACAAATCCGTGGGGGAGATCGAGGGCGGTCCCGATGCCTTTCTCGATGCCTTTTGCGAATATCTCTCAGAGGGGCTTTTGATCGTGCCGACACATACGTGGGCAAACGTCAACCGCCAAAATCCGGTTTATCGCGTCCATGAGACGGTTCCTTGCATCGGTCTGATCCCCCGCCTTGCCGCGGTCCGACGCGACGGCATTCGCTCGCTTCACCCAACCCACTCGGTTTGGGCGCACGGTGTTGGAGCGGAGGAGCTGGTTCGTGGGGAAGAGCTGGCGCGCACACCGGCTCCGGTTGGCGGAACGTGGTGGCGCTTTGGAGAGCTTGGTGTGAAAATTCTGCTCATTGGAGTGGGGCTTGAGCGCAACACCTACATTCATGCGGTGGATGAGATCGCTGCGCTTGGCCGACTGAGCGACAAGGGCGAATGGGAGGTTACCGTGGTGGATGCCGCGGGGCAGGAGTACGTGCATCCCTTCCGCGGACATGCCAATACGGGAAGCGACAATTTCGGAAATTTCGAGGAGGCATTTGCGACGCTTGGCGTCATGAAATACGCACGGCTTGGCGACGCGGAGGTTCGCGTGGTGGACGCTCGCGCGTGTCGTGACGTCCTGCTTGCCATCTATTCCAGAACCGATGAGCATCTCTGCCTGACCCCCGCACAGATCCCGCGCGCGCTGTGGGAGGATCTGCGCATCTGATTTCCGATGGGTTATCCATAAAAAGCAGACTTTTCGTGCCTTTTCATGGGGAAGATTAAAAAAAGTAGGGAACGGCGTCGCTTCGCTACGCCGTTCCCTACAAGGAAAATGCAAACATTCTGATCAAACGTTCGTTTTTGCCTGCTTTTTTGTGATACTTCTGTTTATATGGGAAGCGGCTCACCGTCGAGTACGGCAGAGACCAACTCCTCGCCGCGATAGGTCAGCTTGAGTGAGAAAAACGGACGCTCGGTATCAAGCAGCTCCAAAAAAATGCGGTCGCCTTGCCACATCGTCAGGTCATAGAGCCGCCGTTTGTCGATCCATTCGAGGTCGCCCTCGTTGCAGTCTCCAATCTCACCCGTCCAATCCGAGCAGGTGAACAGGTGCATGTATTCGCCCTCCCAAACGTCGGAAACGAAGGTGACAATGCCGCGATAGCGGAATTTTGTAACCGTCAGACCCGTTTCCTCAAAGATCTCGCGCCGCATGCAGTCCTCGGGGCTTTCTCCCTCCTCGAAATGACCGCCTACGCCAAGCCATTTGTCGCGGTTGGCGTCATTTTCTTTTTTGGTGCGGTGGAGCATCAGATATTTTCCGTCGCGTTCCGGGTAGCAAAGTGTGGTGGATTTCATGATACGTGTCCTTTCTCGGCGCTTCATTCTTGCTTTTATTATAGCGCGAAATATGGAAAATGTCAAGAAAAACGCGAACGCATTTTGCAGCATGGCAATGCGTTCGCGTTTGTTGGGTCAGGCGATCGGGTGGTTGCGAATGAACAGCACGCCGAGCGTGTTTCTGCCGCAGTGTGACGAAATCGTGCATCCCGCACGCGTGAGGTGAACCTCCTGAACGGGCGCGAGCTGCTTTACGGTTTCTATGCAAGCCTCGTAAACTGCCGCGTCACAGCCTGCGTGTGTGATAAAGACGTGCGAAAGATCAATGTCGGACGCGTCACCGATCTGCTCGGCAACGTATTTCTTGAGAACCTCGGCATAGTTGCCGCGATACTTTTTGGAAACGCCCATTTTTCCGTTGCGTACTACGATGCAGGGCTTGAGACGGAGCAGGTTTGCACCAAATGCCGCAACCGCGGAGCATCTTCCGCCCTTATGTAGAAACTCCAGACTGTCAATTACAAAGGAGGCGTCCACGCAGGGAACCGCTTGCTCACAGGCGGAAACGATCTCCTCCGCGCTGTTACCCGCCGCAGCCATCTCTGCCGCTTTGATAACCAGCAGACCGCCGCCCGTGGAAAGGTTTTGGGTGTCAACCACAAACACGCGGTCGAAATCCTGTGCTGCCAAGCGCACGTTTTGGAAGGTGGAGGACATTTGCGAGCTGATGGCAAAAAAGATTACGGTACTGCCGTCCGCCGTCAGTTTTTTGAAAAAGGCGGAGGCAGCGGCGAGGTTAATGGCTGAGGTTTTGGGGAGCTCGCCGTTTTTTTCATAATATGCGTAGATGAAATCGGGGTCAATGTCCACACCGTCGGTGTATTGCTTGTCACCGAGGGCCACGCCGAGAGGGAGAATTTGCACGTTGTAGCGCGCGATCAGTTCGGGGCTGAGATCGGAGGTGCTGTCGCTTGCGATGATAATTTTTTCGCTCATAAGAGTTCTCCTTAAATGTAGATATCGAGAAGTTACTTTGCCATTCTATCACATAAATATGAACTGATATTGAATTTTGAACAAAATGCGTTAAAAATATTTTTCAAACGCGTCGGGAATGCGGTCAAAGTTTGTTCTGCGCTGCGCCGCAAGCCACTCGATCAGCTCGGTTTCGCGATAGGCATAGTTAATTCCGTCGTTGTGGCCGAAGCCCTCCAGCATAACAAGCCGCGCGTTGCCGCCGCTTTGGTTGACCGCGTCCACCATCAGCTGGGAATAGATGGGGGGAACGGCGGTGTCATTGGTGCCGTGATAAGCGAGGACAGGCGTGTTGACGAGCCGCAGCGCACGCCATGACATGTTGCCGCCTGCAACGGGGGCAATGGCGGCGAAAAAGGAAGGGTAGGTTACGCCCATCATCCAGGTGCCAAATCCCCCCATGCTCGATCCCGTGATCGAGATGCGATCGGGGCGAATACCGAATTCCGCAACCACGTCGTCGATCACCGCCTTCAAAAGCGTTACAATGTTGTCCCAAACCGCCCAGGCAGGGCATTGCGGAAAGAGCACCACGGCTGGGATCTCGCGCCCGTCTTGGATCAGTTTTGGAATGCCGTGCCGATACAAATGCGAGACGTTTTCACCGCGTTCTCCCGCACCGTGGAGATAGACGATCAGCGACAGATCCCGATAATCGTTTGGGTAAGCGACAACAAAATTGATGCCGTGGCGGTTTTCGTTGTGCGGATAGGTTTTGATATTCATGCTGTTACACTCCATAAAAATGAGATTTTATCAATTATGTTATTATATTATTAAGGTAAACATCTGCCTCTTTCAAAACGTTCTTTGTATCTTCGAAAGATAAGCGTTCGAGTGATGAATCGAGCGGAAGAAACTCTGCGTCGGCAATCTCAGATGCTTGACAGATAAGCTGTCCTGATTTGTATTTTCCAAGAAAATATACCGACCGTTTCATCACGTTTATTTTATTTGGAAATTTGGTTTGATAGCGTGAACCGTGTTGTACCAAAATCAAACCAACACGCAACGCTGTTCTGTAGGGCAAATTGGAACTTGCTTATCAAGGTTTTTATAATGAATACATCAGCATACCAAGCCCTGCCGATATGAGTATCATCAGTATTGGAGTTGGTTTTTTCTTAAGTGTAAGCTTTGCTACGATGCTGATTCCGATCAATATGGCAAATATGACAATGCCCTTAAAATCCATGGTAAGTGTATCGCCCATGCTACTGAAGCCGATTGCCGTACCCATAAACATCGTGATAGCCGTTGCGAGTATCAACCCAACAACGCACGGACGGATACCGCCGAGAAATGCCTTTACACCTGCATATTTCAGTAAGTTTCGTATCAAAGCTGCGATGATGAGAATGATAATAAACGATGGCAATACCACCCCAAGCGTAGCAAGGAGCGCACCGAGAAAACCGCCTTGTGACGAGCCGACGAAGGTTGCCATATTGACCGCGATCGGTCCCGGTGTGGACTCTGCCACAGCAATCATATTCAGCATTTCTTCCTCGGTAAGCCAACCGTACAGCAAGACCTTTTCCCGTATCAGCGAGATCATTCCATATCCACCGCCAAAGGAAAACGCACCAATTTGAAGGAAGGTTAAGAACAATTCAAGATAGATCATGTTTTTTCTCCCTTCTGACTTTGCCGATAAGATATACCACTACACCGCAGATTCCACTGATCAGTATGTAAAATATCGTTGAAAACTTCACCGCGAACAAGGAAAACACGACCATACAGATCAGTGTCATCGAAATAATGATCACGTTAAATGCAGACTTCTTCATCTGCTTCAGCATCTTCAGCCCTGCTGTAAGGATCAGATACACCACGCATATCTGAATTCCCTTGAAAGCGTATGCAACCAATGTCAACGAAAGAAACGCATCAAAAAACAGCGAAATAGCGTAGATAATAACAAACGACGGAATACAAATGCCAAGAGTCGCCATCATTGAGCCGATCATTCCGGTATTTTTGTATCCTATGTAAGTTGCTGCATTGATAGCAATCGGACCGGGCGTAGATTCAGCAATTGCCGCAATATCCAAAAATTCATCTTTATCAAGCCATTTCTTTTTTTCTACGAACTCATTTTCAAGCAGCGCTATCATAGCATATCCACCACCAAAAGTGAACAGCCCTATTTTCAGCATTGTCAAAAAGAGCGCGAGGCAACCTTTTATTTTCTTCACAAGAGCCTCCATTGATCCCATTGTTAAATTCAAGATTATCTAACAGACGTATTATATCATAATTTTCAGCAATTGTAAATAGGGGAAGTACGTTTTTGCAAATGGAACCGCACGATTCGTATATTCGGTTTTCTTGTAGGAGCGTTCATCGAACGCCCGCGGGCGACCGGTGGTCGCCCCTACAAAACAACAAGGCTCCCACCGTGGCGAGAGCCTTATGTAGAAGATAAAAATGATCGCTTGGCGTTTTCAGAACGCTGTTTGATCGCGTGAATCGTGTTGCACCAAATTTGCACCAAGATCACACCAACATGCAACGCTGTTCTGTAGGGCAATTTGAAATGGGGTGAAATGCTTTACTCGGAACGCGAGATTTATTGTCAAATAATTTTTGTGACAATTGCTACAAAAGCATTTACAATGGACCACATTGCACTAATAGGCAACAATACGGCGATATATTTTAAGCAACTTATTTGATATGTGCTTTCCTTGTCATGATTTTTTAAATAATACCAGCGAATGATATGCATATTAAATAATCGACCAAATTTGGCACCGCTAACATTTGATATGGTATATATAGCAGTCATCCATGCTAAAAATGATGAAGCACAAACTGCAGATGAATAACCAAGAGCTATAACAAATGCGGCAACATCCAAGGCAGACAGAAAAATCAAGATTATCAAGCACTTCTTTAAGTTGTTATTTATTAATGTTAAAATACTTTGCTTCATATTGTCAACCTCCTGTCAAATTCAAGTTTACCGATTAGTTGTATTATACCATAAAAACGGTGAAAAGTAAATAGGACGGCTCAATTCTTTACAAATTGAACCGCCCTTTATTGTAGGGGCGAACTGCGTTCGCCCGCGGGAGACCGCAGGTCTCCCCTACAAAAGAAAAACAGCACCCACCGAAGTGAATGCTGTAATTTTCGAAGATAATCCGATGAAATAATAACTTATCTCTTGGAGTTTTAGCAACGCCGTTTGATATCGTGAATATCGTGGAAATACGTGTGATATCGTGCATTTCTCGTATGTTTTCGTGCGATATTGTGAATATCGTGAGTATCGTCGCATAAAGTGTTGCACCAAATTTGCACCAAGATCACACCAACATGCAACGCTGTTCTACTCGAAAAATTGGAATTTGCTTACTTGTCAATAAATTTGACAGCAGTGCCATATACAATAACCTCTGCAGCTCCCTGCATAACGGCAGAGGATGCATAACGAATATTCACAAC
>SVTW01000021.1 GCA_015063585.1 Oscillospiraceae bacterium | reverse complement strand
AAAAGGGGGGGGATGATTTGAAATACGAACGTCAAGTCTTCTTTAAAGAAACACCCAAAATACTATTGACAGAGCACTTGTTGCTACTCTGCCAAATACTTGACGCCGCAACAGAGAACAAAGCGCCTGAAACAAAACAGGATGACGTTGCGTAATTACGTGACCTAATGAATTTATTCTAAATGACAGGAGGTGAGCAGAATGAAGCGAGCCATTGCATATGCAAGATTTTCAAGTGATCTTCAGCGCGAAGAGTCGATTGATGCTCAGTTAAGAGCGATCCGCAAATACTGTGACGAGCACGACTTTGTTCTGCTCGCTACCTATGCGGACAAGGGGATTTCGGGAACCTCGGACAACCGTCCCGAATTCCAAAAGATGATCGCCACGGCGACCAAGGGCAACGTGGATGCGGTCATCGTTCACAAGCTTGACAGATTTGCGAGAAACCGCTATGATTCCGCATTCTACAAGAACATTCTGAAAAAGAATAATGTCAAGCTGATCTCGGTCCTGGAAAATCTGCAGGACAGCCCTGAAAGCGTTATATTGGAATCCGTGATCGAAGGCATGAACGAGTATTATTCTCTCAACCTATCCCGCGAGGTTCGCAAGGGATTGCAAGAAAATGCTCTTGAATGCAAGGTCACGGGCGGACCGCCCGCTCTCGGATATTCGGTTGACAGAGCCACACAAAAATACGTGATCAACGAATACGAGGCGGAAGCTGTTCGCATGATCTTCCGCATGTATCTTGATGGCTATTCTTACACCGAAATCATTGACGCACTCAACGCAAAAGGATATCGCACGCGAAGAGGCGTGACATTTGCAAAGAATTCACTGTATGCCATTCTACGAAATGAGCGTTACACTGGTGTCTATATTTACGTGAAGGATTCAACAAAGAATTCCAAAGGCAAGTATGTCCGCCATGGGGAATATGAGCCGGAGGCGGTGATCCGCATCCCCGGTGGCATTCCTGCCATCATCAGCGAACAAGAGTTCCAACTTGTCCAAGCCAAGATGAAAGAGCGTCAGCACAAAGCTGCCAAATTCTCCGCCAAGCAGGAGTATTTGTTGAGCGGCAAGATCTACTGTGGTGAGTGTGGAAGCCCTTATGCAGGCAATTCCCGCAAGCCACGCCCCGATCACCCATTATATATATCTTATAAGTGTACACGGCGCAATCAGCGTGATACAAAATGTAACAATCCCGAGATCAATCGGGATAAGCTGGAGCGGTTGGTATTGGAACGGTTGTCGGAGGTATTATTCAACCCCGACGTGATTCCTAGGCTTGTGGAGCAATATAACGAATACATAGCCGAAAAAACCGGAAGTGTCAGAGAACGAATGCTCGTATTACAGACGGAGCTTCGTGATGTGGAAAGAAAGATCACCAACACTGTAAATCTCATGATTGAAACAGGCTCTGCCGCCTTTAAGGATAAACTCAACGAATTGGAACAGTCCAAAGAAAAACTGTTATTTGAGTTAACCGAAGCCGAGGCGGCGTTGAAGCAGGAGAATTTCTCCGAAGAACAAATTTGTAAGTTGTTCCATATTGCCGAACAACAATTGAAGAACGGTACATTAGCGAACCGTCGTTTGGTAATCGATCAGTATATTAATAAAATTATTATCTATCCCGATAAAATTGAGGTGTATATGAACCTTATGAGTAATTATACGGTGAAGGAAACAATTGAACAATAATGTTAAAGGGAAAGGCACGCGCCTTTCCCTCGTTTCTTATTTAAAGTGCTTTCTGTTGACATATTGTGCGGTACTATCGAAGTCTCCGTAAATGTATCTTTTGTTAATTCCTACCATATCAAGTTCTTGCAATATATCTTTTTGATTTTTTATTTTTATGGTTACATCAGGAATAATTTTTTGAATCATAATTCCCCCCATTTCATCAACACCTGTTTGATAATCTAGGAAACCTTGATATAAAAAAATACCACATTGATTACGAATACGATCAAATTTTAGCGGAGTACGATATATTAGATATGGTGTGGGTGGGAACTCAGCAGATTCTATGGAAGTAATCATAATACTGTCGTGTATTTCTTTGAGATATGCCAACGTTAGTGCTAAATATTCATTAATTGCCAGTGATCCATCCAATTTCATACACGGACATAAGCTCTTATACATAGAGGGAATATCGGATATGGCATCTAATCCTTTTTCGGCAAATAAAGATTGTCTCTTTACAATATACTCATTACACTTTACTGCAAATTTTTGAGTTTTTAATACAGAAATCAAATCATTCAATAAATCAAATGGATTGTTTTCGGATAACAAGCCACAGTGATTTTCCAAAAGACGACGATAATCCTCTATTGTTTTTTGAACACCATTTGATAATTTACTATAAATATTCAAGACATCGCCAAACTTAAACCCGTTACAAGATAGGAAATCAGACGCTTCAACGGTTGAAAGTTTGTTAAGTAAATATACATATCCACCTTTCGAATCTGAATGACTCGTTTCGCACGCAAAGTACAGTGCGACTAATGGAGCAGTCGTAAAGTCAATCAAATTTGTTTTTAAGCCATGATGTTGAGCGAATGCCAAAAAGTATTCTCTCTGTAATTCATCCAATTCATTACCAACTTCTTGATAATAATCTGAAAGCAATTGATGGTAAATATCTACCAATCCAAAATACCCTCCCGATGGAGTGTATTGACGTACTATAGAAGAATTGATGCAATCATATTTTTGATTTTCTCCTCTAAAATAGCATTCAGATAAATGCTCATTTTTAATTAATTCAATATATTCCGATAAAGATTGAACCTCATAAATCTTTTCCTTCATTCTTGCTATCCCCCTGCTGTTTTCGACGCCATTATACCACAAAATTTGACAAAATACAATATTAGAGGCAAAAGAAAAGGGGAAAGGTTCGTGCCTTTCCCCTTGCATATCAATAATCCACAGGATTATAATATTCTGACTCTATGTAAAGTCCATATTCTTCTTGCTTTTTATCTGCTTTTACCAAGATCATAAATCCAGCACGATATTTGAATTTCTCATAAGGATTTGTCATAATAGACAGTCGTTCCTGATCAAAACGAAGATCAGGATTGATGTATTCCTTTTTCATTTCAATACAAAACAGGTTGTCAAAACCAGTTTCGGGATCATATCCTCTTTTATGTACAATTAAATCTACAACAATTTTTTTGCCGTACAAAAGCTTTGAAGCATTATCCTTTCCGTCATATCCTCTGTTATACTCAACATCAACAACGTAATCTTCAAATGGCGAACCGATAAGGGCTCTTTCTAAGTAGGCTGCAAATTTTGAGCAAATACACCTTTCGCTTAAATCGTTTTTAATCAAGTATTGTTCTGCTTGATTAAAGTTTGTAATAGCTGCATTGAGCACGCGCAATATGTTTTCTTGCGTTTTTGTTAATTTAGGCATCATTCTACTCCTTATATGAAACAAGTCCACAACATTTCTGTTGTGGACTTGGATGGCGGAGAAGGAGAGATTTGAACTCTCGCGCCGGTATAACCGGCCTACACCCTTAGCAGGGGCGCCTCTTCGGCCTCTTGAGTACTTCTCCGTATACTCAATCACAAGTTGCCGGTTGCAGTCACTTGTGACAAAGTATATTATACACAATTTCATTCCGTTTGTCAATACCTTTTCGGAAAAGTTTTGCTTTTTCACAAAAGTTTTTCCTTTTCCTTTTATCTCCGCAGAGTGTCGGAGCATTCTTCTTTATATCTTCACGCGTCATTCCGTTTTTCGTTTTATTTTATCGGGCTCCTTTGCGAACGCGCGGTAGAACCGCTGTCGGAGAGGGCGGAATAAAATAGGTGGAAAGTCCTTGCAAAAAGGGCGGGAGTGCATCAAATGCGATCTTGCACTTGACGTTCACTCCGCCCTCGGTCGAATCAGTCCTCGGCGGCGATACTGCCTTTTGGACGACCCGTGGCGTGCGCGGTGTCGGACGCTGCTCCCGACGTTGTAGCCGTAAAGTCAACGGTCGTCTGTGACATGGGTCCCGTGTTTTCGGCGGGCGCTATGGACGTCACCCCCGATACGGCACCCCCTTGCGCGGTATGCGAAGGCACGGGTGCGGTCCGTCCCGCCGCGGTGGACGCAACAGCGGCACCCGTTGTCGGTCTCGCTCCACCAACCACGCTGTTTGCGCGGTTCATCATTGCGCGCATCGCCGCGTCCTGCCCGGGGTCCCCCAGCCCGAAGCTGATCGCGATGGCGGTGTTTACGTAGTCCATTTTGCGATCGTCCAAATGTCCCATCTTTTCCTTTAACCTGCGCTTGTCAAGCGTTCGGATCTGCTCCAGCAGGATCACCGAGTCCTTGGCGAGCCCAACCTCCTCCGCGTAAATATCGATATGCGTAGGCAAACGGGTCTTGCTCATGCGTGAGGTAATTGCCGCTGCGATCACGGTAGGGCTGTATTTGTTTCCGATGTCGTTTTGAATGATCAGCACGGGGCGGAGTCCCCCTTGTTCAGAGCCGACCACAGGGCTGAGATCGGCATAATAAATATCTCCTCGTCTGACGCTCATATGCGGTTTCCTTTCTTTTGGCAGGGATCGTGTTGCATTCCCAAAAGCTGCCTCTGTTCCTATTCTTTCCTTCCGGCGGGCTCTTTTAAACACGGGAGGCAAACTTTCAGCAAGGAATTTTCTTCCGATTTTAACGATCCTCTCTATTAGTATATTACGCCGTCGAATCGGGTGTTCTTTTGTTCCTTTTTGCGTTTTTCCCGTTTGTTTTCGGCTTGTTTGAACACTTTTTAAATTATGCGCATATTATGTGGGATTTTCAACATAAATAATTGAAAAAATAATTAAAATGCAACATAAGGTATTGACAATATGCGCATAATGTGTTATAATAAGTCAGAAATACGTTTGAACTTGCGAAAAAACGCATTTTAAGTTTGAGGAAAGGAGTGGAACCGTATGCCAAAGGTGTCAACAAACGTCAGCATCGATGCCGAAATTAAGGCGCGAGCGCAAGAGCTACTTGCCGATCTTGGAATGGATCTTTCAACGGCTGTCAATATTTTTCTGCGGCAGATGGTTTATGAAAAAGCCATTCCTTTTGAGATCCGAAGAGACACAAGGCAATCCGCACCGCCGTCCGCAGGGGAATCGAACGGCAAACGCGGAGGCTGAAGCGGGGACGGTGAAATGACGGACAAGGCGGCGGTATCATCCGCCAACCCGAAAAAAACGCGCCTGCTTTGCGTGGTGGGGCCAACGGCGAGCGGAAAGAGCGCGCTGGCGGTTGCGCTGGCGAAGCGGTTGCGCGGGGAGGTCGTTTCCTGCGACTCAATGCAGGTCTATCGGCGAATGAATATTGGAACGGCAAAGCCCACATGGGAAGAGACCGAGGGCATTGCGCATCATATGATCGACGTTGCCGAGCCGAGCCGTAGCTTCTCTTGTGCCGAATACGTATCTTTGGCATCGGAGGTGATCGAAAAGATCACGGCGCGCGGCGCATTGCCGATCCTGTGCGGAGGTACCGGACTTTATCTCGATTCGCTGTTGCGCGGCGGTTTTTCCGAGGCAGAAGCCGATCCGCAGATCCGCGAACGCTTATTCGCGATCGCGCGGGAGTGCGGAAATGCCGAGCTGCACCGTATGTTGGAGGCGGTCGACCCCGAAAGCGCCGCTGCCATTCATGAAAACAACGTCAAACGCGTCGTGCGCGCGCTTGAGATCTACGAGAGCACCGGCATGACCAAAACCGAGTCGGACCGTCGCTCACGTGAAGCGGAGGGACCCTACAATGCCGTTGTGATCGGACTGCGCTATCCCGACCGCGAGCTGCTTTACAGCCGCATTGAGAAGCGGGTTGACCGCATGATGACCGATGGGCTGCTTGCGGAAACGCGCGCGCTTCTTGCAGAGGGGATCTTTTCGGAGAACTCCACCGCAGCGCAGGCGATCGGATACAAGGAGCTGTTGGGGGTTCTTGACGGCAGACAGAGCTTGGAGGCGGCGGTTGAGGAGCTGAAAACCGCGACGCGCCGCTATGCAAAACGACAAATGACGTGGTTTGGGGCAAAGCCCTACGTGCATTGGATCGATATGGCAAACGGACAGCAAATGAGGAGCCCCGGGGAAATTTTGGGGGAGGCGCTGTCTGTCTGGCAAAATGCCGCGACGACGGACGGATCGGTCGGAATGATAGGAGGCACGGCGTGACCCGAACTGCATTTTTAAAAAAATATCTTTTGCGGTTTTCCGCAACGCTGGCACTTCTCGGGCTGCTGATCTACGTATTCTTTCATGTTTTTTCAGCCGAGACCCCACCGATGACAACGCCCGCATACCTGCATACCGATTATCAGATCGTGGGCGGTGAGGCATACCTCTTTCGAGAGGAACGGCTTTTGACCGTCAAAAATGCGGGCGTGGTCCAACACATGGCGGAAAGCGGGGAGAAGGTGAGCCGCGGCGAGGCGGTTGCCGAGGTTTGGGACGGATATTCCGATGCCGAACGGCACGAGGCACAGATCGAGCTTGATTTTATCAACCGCATGATCGATTTGCTGGAGGAGAGCCGCGTGGGCGCGGGAAGCACGCTTTCCAAAGCCGAGCTGTTCCGACGCGAGGCGGAAAAGACCTATGCGCAGATGCGGCAAATGATCGTGCGCGGCGACGTTGCGGAGCTGCAAAAGCTTGAGGACAACATGCTTGTTCTGCTCAACCGTTACCGCACGCTGATCGGCGGCGAGGACGGTGTGGAGGAATCCCTGGAGGCACTCAAAGCCGCGCGTGAGAACTTTTGGCAGGGAACTCCTTATCGGGTATATAACAGCGAGGCATCGGGATATTTCTATGATGCCGCGCAGATCGACGGATATGAGAGCATTTTCACGGTTTCGGCGCTGGAGAGCCTGACCCCACAAGGCTTGGAGGCGCTTGCGCTTACCGAAGCGGATCGGGGGGCGGATTTTCCGGTCGGGAAAATGGTTTTTGGGAGCCGCTGGTATCTCGCGATCCCCTTTGACAGCTCCTACAGTGCCTTTTTTGAAGGCGGCGGACGGTATGATTTTCGGTTTCCCGAAAATCGCGGACGCGAGCTGACGATGCTTTGTGAACGCACGGTGGCGGGGGAGGACGGAGGGATCCTTGCAGTCTTCTCCACCGACGAGATCCCAACCGATTTTACTTATTTGCGTACCCAACGCGTTGAGATCACGGTTGGCAGCTACACAGGCTACCACGTGCCCGAGGCGGCAATGCGCGTGCGTGACGGCGTGGAGGGCGTATACGTGTTTGAGGAAAGCACGGTCCGCTTCCGTCGGGTCGAGGTCCTGTATCGGGGCAACGGCTACTGTATCGTTGCCGAGCAGGGCGATCGGGGCAAGGAATATCTTGCCTTGAACGATATGATGATTACCTCGGGAGAGGACCTGTTTGAAGGGAGGGTTTACCGATGAACGAGTTGTCCTATATGGACGCGAACGTGAAGGACATTCGGGAACGAATGCGAGCGGCAGTCGAGCGGAGTCGCGATCGCTTCGGCGAACGTGACGTTGGACTTTTGGCGGCTGTGAAATATACCGATGCCGCGCATATCAACTACCTGCACCGCGTGCTCGGTGTTTCCGACGTCGGTGAAAACCGCGTTCAGCAATTGCTGGAGCGTTGGGACGCGCTGGACCGAGAGGGTTTGCGTGTGCATTTCATCGGAACACTCCAAAAAAACAAGGTAAAATATATCATCGACAAGGTTTGCATGATCCATTCGCTCGATTCGCTCTCACTTGCAAAGGAGGTCGACCGACAGGCAGAGCGGCATGGACTTGTGATGGATGTGTTGGTTGAGATCAACAGCGGCGGCGAGGCGAGCAAAAGCGGACTTCCGCCCGATGAGGTGGAGGCGTTTTGCAAATCTCTTTCGGAGTTTCCACACATTCGGCTTTGCGGATTTATGACAATGGCTCCAAAATGTGAAAAAACAGAGGAATATCGAAAATATTTTCGAGAAACTTACCGACAATGTCTTGATATTTGGCAAAAAAAACTATATAATATAGGTGAGCCAATTTTATCTATGGGCATGTCGGGTAGCTTTGAGGCGGCAATTGAGGAAGGCGCAACACTTGTTCGCGTCGGACGGGCATTGTTTGCCGAGCCTCAAACCCCAACAGACAGTATATAAATGAAAATAAAGAGGAAAAATAGGGAGGAAAAACAAAATGAATATGCTGAAAAGATTTCTCAGAAACGATAACGCAGATCTGCAAGAGGACGATGAGGTTTACGGCGACATCTTCGCGATGCCCGAGGACCTGAAAACCGAGATGTCGGGAGACGAGGGAGACGACGTTTCCGCGGTTGACAGCGCGCGCCGTGAAAACGACATTCGCCCCGCAACCCCCGATAAGGTGGAGCTCAAGCTTCTCAAGCCCAAGAGCCACATCGAGGCAAGCACCATTGCCGACAAGCTCAAGGAGGGCTGCATCGTTCTGCTCGACGTGAGCGATCTGGCAAAGGACAAGGCACAGCGTCTGGTCGGTTTTTTGGCAGGCGTGGTGTACGTGCTTGGCGGTGAAATGATCAAAACAAACAAGAGCACCATCGTGGTTTCCCCCGCAGGCGTGGATATTTCGGGTATCGTATCCGAGGAGCCCGCGGAGGAGGTCGTTGAAACGGTGGAAGAATATGAAGAGGTTGTGGAGGAGTCCTACGAGGAGATTCCTGCCGACGAAGAGGCTTGATACACGGTCTTGCTGTGTGCGATCAGCCGCGAAAACGGGGGTGTTGCGGGAAGAAAAGGGCGGCACCCCCGTTCTTTGTAATACGGCATAAAACACGGAAAGGATGAACGCAATTGGAAATTATACTGTACGTGCTGAAAAATTTTCTGTTAATTGCCATTGAGGTATTGGATATCGCAATGCTGGTACGAGCCATTTTTTCTTGGATCGACCCGATGGCAGAGGGGCGGCTGCTCTCTTTCTTGATCCTTATTACCGAGCCAATCATTCTGCCGTTCCGTAAGCTTTGCGAAAAGAAGAATTGGTTTGTGGGGAGTCCGCTCGACGTTCCCTTTTTCATGGCGATCCTGGCGCTGTTTTTGGTTCGCTTTCTCCTGTTGATGATATGAGTACAGTGGCTTTTTCACGGGATATGCTGGAGGCAAGGCTTTCCGACGCAATTGAAAAATGCCAAAGAGGGCACGTTGCCTGCCTGTCCTTTCTCACCCCGCGTGAGCGAAGGGCGGCGGAGCGTTATCTGCGCTTCACCGGCGCATGGGAGCAGGCATGGTTTTGGGGTGGCTACGGCGGCGCCGAGCGTGCCTGCCTCTTTTTATTGCCCGACTATCTGCTTGCCTGCTTTGAGGGGGAGGTGGTCCCGCGCGACGACGACACTGCGGTGCTCTCTTTGCTGGGAGAGGAGGCAGACACCGCCGTGCGCAGTGTTCTGATCCGCGGCAGCGGCTACCGAACGCTTTCCCACCGCGATTACCTCGGTGCCATTTTGGGACTTGGTCTGGAACGCGACGCACTCGGGGATATTGCGGTGCAAAACGATCACGAAGCGGTGGTCTTTTGCCCGCAAACGATCGCCACGTTTTTGACCGAAACGCTCTCGCAGGTCGGCGCGGACAGTGTGCGCTGTGTGGTGTATCAGCCCGACGAGCATTTTACCGACGGGCGGCATTACCGTCCGATCAGCGACACGGTTGCCTCGCCGCGGCTTGATTGCGTGGTTGCCGCATTGACCAATCTCTCGCGTGAGCGCGCGCAACAGGCGGTTCGCGGCGGATTTGTCGAGGTGGATTTTGAGCCCGAGGAGCGTGTGGATCTTATGTTGACACCGCCAACCACGGTCTCGGTACGCGGCTACGGACGCTTTATTCTGCGCTCGTTTGACGGGGAGACCCGAAAGGGCAGGCTTCGCATGCGAGCCGATCAATTGATTTGAACTGTTTATGCAATAAAAGGAGGAGAATATGTTGACGCGATATACGATCGGTGTGGATTTTGGTACGCTTTCGGGACGTGCGGTCCTGCTGAATGCCGAGAGCGGGGAGGCGGTTGCCTCGTCCTCCATGGCATATCCGCACGGTGTGATGGAGCACGCGCTTCCAAACGGCACCCCTCTGCCGCCGCAGTTTGCCTTGCAGCACCCACGTGATTATATCGAAGTGTTGGCATGGGTCGTGCGCGACGTGATGAAGCAAGCCGACGTCTCCCCCGAGGCAATTATGGGGCTTGGAATCGACTTTACCACCTGCACGCTCCTGCCGATCCGTGAGGACGGGACCCCGCTCTGCTTTGAGGCGGAATATGAGGGCGAGCCGCATGCCTACGTCAAGCTTTGGAAGCACCATGGCGGACAGGCTGAGGCGGAGCGCACCACCGAGGTCGCAAAGGAAATGGGCGAGGGCTGGCTTGCCGAATACGGCGGACGCGTTTCCTCGGAATGGGCAATTCCCAAGATCATGGAAACACTCAATCGGGCCCCCGGGGTTTATGAAGCTGCCGCGCGCTTTATCGACGCGGGCGATTGGCTGTCGCTCCTGCTCACGGGGCAGGAGACCCACGCCGCAGGCTTTGCGAGCCTGAAGTTCTTTTGGGGGTATGATCGAGGCTATCCTTCTCCTGCCTTTTTCAAGGCACTCGATCCACGGTTGGAACATCTGATCGGGACCAAGATCCCCTCCGAGGTGCAGACGGTGGAGGAGATCGCGGGGGTACTCAGCGTGCGCGGTGCCGAGATGACGGGGCTTCGGGAGGGAACACCGCTCGCGTTACCGATCCCCGATGCCGTTGCGGCAATGCCTGCGCTCAATATCACAAAGCCGGGGGTTCTGATGGCGGTTGTGGGTACGTCGGGCGTACAACTGATCCACGCAAAGGAATCGCTTTCGATTGCGGGCATCTGCGGACAGATCCGAAACGGTGTGGTGCCGGGGCTTTACACCTATGAGGCGGGGCAGTCGGCAGTTGGAGATATATTCGATTGGTTTGTCCGTCACTGTGTTCCCGCATCCTATTATGAGGCGGCGCACCAAGAGAATTGCAACATTCACCAATACCTGCGTGCGCGTGCGCAAAAAATGCGCGCGGGCGAGAGCGGACTGCTTGCGCTTGATTGGTTGAACGGAAACAGAAGTCTGCTTCAGGATGCCGACGTTTCGGGCATGATCCTTGGTCTGACGATCACAACGCGCCCCGAGGAGATCTACCGCGCCCTGATCGAATCCACCGCATACGGTGTGCGGGCGATCGTAGATGCTTTTGAGGACGGTGGCTTGTCGATCGGCGAGATCCGCGCGTCGGGCGGTATTGCGAAAAAAGACCCCATGATGATGCAGATCTATGCCGACGTTTTGGGGCGTGAACTGGCGGTGATCGATTCGGATCAGAGTGCGGCACACGGTGCGGCAATCTACGCAGCGGTGGCGGCGGGACTCTATCCCACGCTGGAGAGCGCGTCCGAGGCACTGTCGGTAAAGGAGAAGACCGTCTACCGTCCAATAGCGGAAAATGGCAGAATCTACAGCCGGCTGTATGCGGAATATAAACGGCTTTACGACTATTTCGGACGTGGCGAAAACAACGTTATGAAACGCCTGCGCCGAATTGCAGAAGGAGAAGGGAACCATGAAATCGGTACGTAATTTATATAAGATCGGGATCGGTCCGTCAAGCTCTCATACGATGGGCCCCGTGTTTGCCGTGCGCAAATGCCGCGAGGCAAATCCCGAGGCAGACCGGTTTCGCGTCAAGCTGTACGGCTCGCTTGCCAAAACGGGACGCGGACACGGAACCGACCGCGCGATTGTGCAGGAGCTTTCCCCACTCCCCTGCGAGGTGATCTTCGACTGTGACGATTCGCACGTGCTTGAGCACCCCAATACCATGGACGTGACGGCTTTTTGCGGGGATCGGGAGCTTTCAACCCAGCGTGTTCTTTCCATCGGTGGCGGCGAGATCCGCATGCTTGGAGAGGCTTTTCCCGAGCGTGAGATCAAGTATCGGGAAAAGAGCTTTACCGAGATCGCCACGCTTTGCAAGGCGCGGAATATCCGCCTGTCGGAGTATGTTTTTGAGCATGAGGATGCCGATTTTCGAAGCTTTCTCGGAGAGGTATGGTACACGATGTTGGCGGCGATCCGCGAGGGCTTGACCCATACGGGAACGCTTCCGGGCGGGCTTGGCGTGGAGCGAAAGGCACAGCGGCTTTTCAATCAGCGTCACATCGACGAAAGTCCGCAAACGCGCGAAAACCGCTTGGTTTGCGCGTATGCCTTCGCCGTGAGCGAGCAGAATGCCGATTGCGGTCTGATCGTAACGGCACCCACCTGCGGAGCCTGCGGCGTGTTGCCCGCGGTGCTCAAATATATGCAGGAGAAGAATTCCTTCTCGGACGATGACGTGATTCGCGCTTTGGCGGTTGCGGGCTTGGTGGGCAATCTGGTTGCCACCAACGCATCGATCAGCGGTGCCGAGTGCGGTTGTCAGGCAGAGGTCGGAACGGCATGTTCAATGGCTGCCGCCGCGCTCGCGGAGCTTTTTGAAATGGGGATCGACCAGATCGAATATGCCGCCGAGATCGCTCTGGAGCACCATTTGGGGTTGACTTGTGACCCCGTATGCGGTTTGGTGCAGATCCCATGCATCGAACGCAACGCGGTTGCCGCAATGCGCGCGATCAATGCGCTCAGTTTGGCAAACTTCCTTTCCGATAGCCGTAAGATCTCGTTTGACCTTGTGGTGCACACGATGTATCAGACCGGTGTGGACCTGTCTCACCATTACCGAGAGACCTCCGAGGGCGGATTGGCAAAGCTTTACCGCAACGAAACACAGTCCTGAAAGGGAGGACAATCGACTTATGAGAGAACAGGATGCACGCGCTTTCGGGGCGCGCGGAGACGGGGTTACACTCGACACCGAAGCACTGCAAGCCGCCATTGATGCGCTGGATGCAGGGGATACCCTGGTGCTTTCAGGCGGTGTTTTTGTCACGGGTACGCTCACACTCAAGAGCCACATGACGCTTCGCATCGAAGCCGACGCCGAGCTGTGCGCCTCACGCAATCTTGCACATTACCGCGATTGCGGCTTTTATCACAACGAAATGAAGCGGACGGTGTCGCTCCTTTATGCGCTCGATGCCGAGGAAATCTGCATCACGGGTGGTGGCGTGATTCAGCTCTCGGGCGATGCCTTTATGGATTTTTCCAAAATGGGGCTACCGCCGGAGATTGATCGTACCACGCTCCTTCCCGAGCATGCAGTACAAACCGTTGTACGCGTGAGACGCGGAGGACGCCCGACCCAACCGATCTTTTTCAACAATTGCCGCGACATTCACATCGACGGCGTGCAGATCTTCAATTCCCCTTGTTGGACGCTCGTGTTTTCCAATTCCGAGGACATCACGGTGGAGAACGTCTACATGGACAACCACGCGCGGATTCCCAACAACGACGGTATTCACTGTTCGGCGTCGCGTAACATCACGGTACGCAACTCCACCTTCCTCTGCGGTGACGATTGCTTTGCGGCAACCTGCATCACCAATTGGGACGGCGTGTGCGAGAATATTGAAATTTCGGATTGTCTGATGTCCTCGCGTTCTGCCGCAATACGGTTCGGACACCTTTCGAGCCACGTACGCCACGCGCGTGTGCGAAACGTGAAGGTAATTGATTCCAACCGTGCGCTCATTGCTTTTGCAAAAGACGGTGGGCGTGTGGAGGACATTACGGTGGAAAATCTGGTGTCCGAAACGCGAATCTTTGCCGGGTATTGGTGGGGCAAGGGTGAGGGCTTTGTGCTTTGCACGGCAGGATCGGACGGAGTGATCGACGGCATTACGCTGAAAGATTGCAGCTTTACCGAGGAAAACCCGTCAATCATTGCAGGCGAGGATGCGCGTATTTCGCGCGTCACGCTTGAAAATTGCCACTTTGCCTACCGCGCGGTAGACACGCACCCTTATTATTACGGCAAGCTTGACCTGCAACCCAATATTCCGCAATTGGAGCCCGCGCCTTTCCATGTTGGGGACATGCTCTATGTGAAGGAGGGTGCTTGCAGAGATTTCAAAATTGTTTAAAGGTTTCTTTCTGCATTTGCAGGCTGAGTGAAATGAGTCATAACCACCGGTCGGTGGTTTTCCGAGTACAAAAAAAACGGAACCGAGTGAATGAGAACTCGGTTCCGTTTTCTGTGCTTTTTGTATTTGAGATCAAAGCGTTTCCAAAAATGCCTTCAATTCGGCAAAAGAGCCGTGCGGATATTGCGAGATATCGGCATTTTTTCTGTTAATGAGGCAATCGGTGAGCAGAAAAACGCGCATGCCGAGCGTAGCGGCGATCATATCCTCGCCCACGTCATTGCCAACCATCAGGCACTCTTGCGGATCGGCGCCGATCCGGGCAAGGATATCGCGGTAATAATCGGGATTGGGTTTACAGTGCGTTGAATTTTCATAAGTGGTGATCAAAGCAAAATCCGAGGGATCCAGCCCTGCCCAGCGCGTGCGCTTTTCGGTCGCAATGGCAGGGAAAAGAGGATTGGTGGCGAGTACCGTGCGGATCCCGCGCGCGTGGAGCCTGTCAATGATCTCGCGTGCCTCGGGCGCACGTCCGCAACTCAGTGCGGCTTTATCAAAATCCTCGCGGTAAAAGGCATCAAAGTGAGGCATGTCCTCACGGGCACGCTCGCCGAGGATCGAGGTGAAACGATTCCAAAACGCCTCCTCATTTCGGCATGAACCGTCGTTTTTTACCATGGCGGCGGTGCCTGCCCAGATCGCGTCGATCAGCGTCTTCGGCTCATATCCTCGCGGTGCGAGACGCGCGGCAAGTCCGCCAAAGTAGGCGTGCATAAATTTTTCATGATCCATCGGGAGCAGTGTTCCGTCAAGATCAAACAGTACGGTAGAGATCGGTTTCATATACAATCCTTTTTTAACGGATTTCCGCAGGTTCGCGAAGGGGAGCGGTCGGTACGGGCGAGGGGGCTTCCTCGGCATCCCGCGCGTTCGCGAGCATGAGCTTGAGTCGGTTTTCCTGATTGACCTGTGTTGCACCGGGGTCATAGTCGATGGCAACGATATTGACGTTCGGAAGCTTTTCCTTGATCGGCTTCATCATGCCTTTTCCGCAGATATGGTTCGGCAAACAGCCAAAGGGTTGCGTGCAAACAATGTTGTTCACACCGCTCTCCGCAAGCTCCAGCATTTCGGCGGTAAGCAGCCAGCCCTCTCCCATTTTGGTTCCGTGGTGGATACAGCCCTCCACGAGCGATGCCGTGTGCGGGAAGGGATTGGGGGGATTGAAGTTGCTTTCCTCGCGCATGATCCGGATCATATCGGCAACCTTTTTGTTCAGAAAACGGTAGGCAAGACCGTAGAGCTTGGCATTCAGGCGGCGAATTCCGTAAAGGCGTGTGTCCTCCATGTTGTTGTAGACCGTGTAGAGGCAAAAATCGAGCAGACCGGGGATCACGACCTCTGCGCCCTCACGCACGAGGAACTCCTCCAAGCGGTTGTTGCCGAGCGGCGAGTATTTTACAAAGATCTCGCCCACGATTCCCACGCGCGGCTTTTTGGTACGCCGCACTTCAATCGCTTTGAAATCACGCAGAATGGCACGGTAATTCTCCTTCACCTTTTTGTAGGAGAGTACCTTGCTGTGATACATTTCATTGGCGAGGCGTGTGGTCCAGCGGTCGGCAAGGCTTTGCGCATCTCCCGCATGAACCTCGTAGGGCTTGCATTGATTGAGGAGTGACATGAGCAGGTCGGCATATAGGATCGCGTACATCATGCGGTGCAGGATCGGCAGGGAGAGCTTCCAACCTGAGTGCTTTTCAATGCCCGAAAGACTGAAGGAGATCACGGGTACGTAAGCATACCCCGCTTTTTGCAATGCCTTGCGCAGAAGCGAGATGTAATTGGACGCGCGGCATCCGCCGCCGGTTTGAAAGAGAATGAGCGCGACCTTGTGCGGGTCGTATTTGCCGCTTTCAATGGCATTCAAAAATTGCCCGATCACGAGAAGCGCGGGGTAGCAGGTATCGTTATGCACGTACTTGAGCCCCTTATCCGCAATCTCTCTGCCGTCGGTTTTGAGCAGGTCGATCTTGTAGCCGTAGTTGCGCATGACCTGTAAGATCAACTCAAAATGCATCGGCAGCATGTTGGGCGCGAGGATCACGTAGTCCTTTTTCATTTCCTTTGTGAACTGAACGTAATTGTTTTCCATGAGCGGTCCTTTCGGGTGTTTTTTCAAAATTGTATTGAAAAGCGGGTGGGAAGGTGTTATAATAAGTACAACAAATACGGAGAAAGGGGCAGCTTTTATGAACGAATACGCGAGAAGCATCAGACGGGAGCTTCATATGTATCCGGAGGTGGGCTTTGATCTTGACCGCACGTTGGCACTTTTGCGCCGTGAGTTGGACGCTGTCGGGATCCCCTATACGGAGCAATTCGGCAGGAGCAGTCTTGTTGCTACCGTCAACCCCGAAAAAACGCATTTCACCATAGGGATTCGTGCCGATATCGACGCGCTTCCCATGCAGGAGGCAGCGGGACGGGAATACGGCTCTTTGATCGACGGAAAGATGCATGCCTGCGGTCATGACGCGCACACCGCGATCGCGCTTGCGACGGTCAGGCGTTTATATGAGATGCGTGACCGCATTTCCTGCCGTGTAAAGGTGATCTTTCAGGCAGCGGAGGAATATTCCACGTCGGGGGCGAAGTGGATGGTGGAGGACGGCTTGATGGAGGGGATTGATTGCGTGGTGGCGCTGCATTGCGACAGTTCCTATGACGTTGGTTCTGTTGCACTGGCACCTGCCGAGCAAAATGCTGTCAGCCACGGCTTCCGTCTGCATTTTTTCGGCAGGTGTGCTCATGTTGCAAGTCAGCATAAGGGCGTGGATGCCATTATGATGGCGGTGCGCGCCTATACTTCCCTTGAGATGATGATTGCCAAGGAAATTGACGGACGCGAATCGGTAGTGTTCAACATCGGCGCAATTCATGGCGGAGTGACGAATAATATTGTTTCGGATTCCTGTGAGCTGTTTGGAACCCTGCGCACCCACACTGCCGCAACCGACGAAATGATCATCGGGCGGATCAAAGCGATTTGCGAGGCAACCGCGCTGTCTGCGGGGGGAAGCTTTACCTTTGAAGAGGTCAAATATTATCCCGTGGTTTACAATGACCCAACCGTGACCGCGCGTCTGCGCGAGGCTGCAGTGCAAACGCTCGGCGAGAATCAGGTTCTGCCCAAAAAGAGCCGAAGCATGGGCGGAGAGGATTTCTCCTATATGACACAGCAAAAGCCCGGAGCAATGCTCCGCCTGGGTATCCGAAACGCGGCATGCGGCATCACGGCAGGGATACACGAATCGAATTTTGACATCGACGAGCATGCGCTCGGTGTTGGTGTTGACCTTTTCGTGCAGTTTGTTTTGGACAATATGCAGGGGATCGCAGGGCTTCCCGCGGTCGGGCATACGGTATAAATTCAATATTCAGGAGATCTCAAGTGCTCGGCACTTGAGATCTTTTTATTGTTTTGGAATATGTAGGTTAGGAGCTTGCTTTTGCCGCCGAGAAACGCTCACCGTCGGCAACCTTGATAAAGGTGAATTCGTCGGATCGTTCGGCAATATAGATCAGCTCGTCTCCCGTAAAGCGGAAGCAGAAGACGCGGGGATGATCCTCGCGGACCGTATCGGTGAGTGTGAGCAGATCGCCCTCCAGCGTCCACGTGCCAAAGCCGAGATAGCTGCTCAGGGAACCCTCGTAATAGGTAAAGGTGCCGTCCTCCTGCACCGTAATGAAGAAGTTGCCGCCAAAGCCCTCTTTTTCGTAAATGAAGATCTTTCCATAAAGGTCCTCTTGGCGGGGCGTTGACGAACAGCCCGCGAGCAGGAGCGCGATGGTGAGCAGGGAAATACACAAGAGCATGCCAATTCGTTTCATGATCGAAACCTCCTTGATAAAAGTGTTTTTTTGGTTATTGCTCCAACGCACCGAGCAGTGAGCGCAAACGAATGCGCACCGCACCGAGGTTGGTGATCTCATCAATCTTGATCTGGGTGTAATATTTTCCGTGTTCTTCCAAAATGGAGCGGATCTCATCGGTGGTAATGGCGTCCACCCCGCAGCCGAAGGAAACGAGCTGAACCAGCTCGGTGTCGGGGTGCTCGGTGGCATAGCGTGCCGCGCGGTAGAGGCGTGCGTGGTAGGTCCATTGGTTGAGCACGTGAACGGGCTGACGTTCGGTGAGGTGGCAGATGCTGTCCTCGCTTACCACCACGAATCCGAGCGAAACGGCAAGCTTGTCAATTCCGTGTCCGATCTCGGGGTCGATGTGATAGGGTCTGCCCGCCAAAATCATAATGCGTTTTTGGTTTTGACGTGCATAGGAGACCGCGTACTCACCCTCGCGGCGCACCGCGTCCATAAAGGCATCGTAGGTGGCTTTTCCCGTGCGCACCGCCTGACGGATCTCGGACTTTTTCAGGTCGGGGTAGTCGGGGGAGAGCAGCTTGAACAGCCCGTTTGTGAGCGCGCGCTCGTTGTTGATGTTGAGATAGGGATATAGGAATTTTGTCTTTTTGAGGTTGTCAACGTTGCCCGCAAGCAGCTCGGAATAGTAAGCAACAACGGGGCAGTTATAGTGATTGTCCGCCGATTTCTCGTCAACGTTATAGGTCAGGCAGGGATAGAAGATCGCGTCCACCTTGGCGGCGATCAGCTCCTCCACGTGACCGTGCATCAGCTTTGCGGGATAGCATGCCGTATCGGAGGGGATCGAGAACTGTCCCTTTTCATAAGTATGGCGCGTGGATTGCTCGGAGGCGACCACGCGGAAGCCGAGCGAGCGGAAGATCCCGTGCCAGAAGGGATAGAGCTCGTACATACCGAGTGCCATCGGCATTCCGATCACACCGCGTTTTGCGTCACCGGCGGGGAGATTTTTCAGATACGCGCGCTTGAATGCGTGCAGATTGGGGACACTTTCGACCTTGGACGTATCAATACCGAGACCGCGCTCGCATTGATTGCCCGAAATAAATTTCTTTTTGCCGCCGAAGCTGTTCACGGTCAATCGGCAACGGTTGGTGCAGCCATGGCAGGTTGCCGCCTTTGAGGTGTGAACAAACTCACGCAGGCGCTCGGGGGGGATCAGCGTGCTTTCAGCCGTTTTTCTCGCGTAGAGGGCGGCACCGTATGCTCCCATAAGCCCCGCAATGGCAGGGCGGATCACCTCGCGTCCAAGCTCACGCTCAAAGGCGCGCAGGACGGCGTCGTTGTAAAAGGTTCCGCCCTGTACTACAATATGGTGACCCAGCTCATCGGGGGAACCCGCACGAATGACTTTATAGATGGCATTTTTCACGACGCTGACCGAAAGTCCCGCCGAGATATCCTCCACGGTGGCGCCGTCCTTTTGCGACTGCTTGACCGAGGAGTTCATAAATACGGTACAGCGGCTTCCAAGGTCAACGGGGGCTTTTGCAAAGAGCCCACGCTTGGCAAATGCGGCGATCTCAAAGCCCATCGAGCGCGCAAAGGTTTCAACAAAGGAGCCACAGCCCGAGGAGCAAGCCTCGTTGAGCATAATGCTGTCGATCGCGCCGCCGCGAATGCGGAAGCATTTGATGTCCTGACCGCCGATGTCGAGAATGAAATCGACGTCGGGGCGGAAAAATTTTGCGGCAGTGTAGTGCGCGATGGTTTCCACCACGCCAAGGTCAACGCCAAACGCCTCGCGGATCAGTTCTTCCCCGTATCCCGTTACCGCACTGCCTGTAATGTGAATACGGTCGGCGCAGAGCGCGTAGATCTTTTCAAGCTGCTCCTTAACAACGGCAACGGGGTTACCGAGGTTGGAGGCGTAATAGGAATAGAGGATTTCGTCGGAAGCTGAAAGCAGGACGAGCTTTGTGGTCGTACTGCCGCAGTCAATGCCGAGCGTGGCGTTCCCGCTGTACGTTGCGGGATCGATTTCGGGAACGGTCGCGCGTGCGTGGCGTGCGGCAAAGAGATTGTATTCGGTCTCACTTTCAAAGAGCGGTGCGAGGCGGCTGACGATCGGTGCCGCGTGCAGGCTTCCCTTGATCCGTTCACAGAGGGCATTCAGGGTCGTTGGTGCGGCGTGACGTTCGGCATAGAGCGCGGCACCGAGTGCCACGGCAAAACGACCGTCACGCGGAAATACCGCGTTTTCATCGGATAGCGCGAGTGTTTCCTGGAATCGCTGTTGCAGACCCTTGCAATAGTAGAGCGGTCCGCCGAGAAAGAGCACCTTACCCGTGATCTTGCGCCCGCGCGCGAGTCCGGCAATGGTTTGGTTGACCACCGCCTGAAAAATGCTGGCGGCGATATCCTCTTTTCGCGCGCCCTGATTGAGCAAGGGCTGAATATCGGTTTTTGCGAACACGCCGCAACGTGAGGCAATGGGATAAATGCGTTTGTGTTCCAAACTCAGGCGGTCCATCTCGTCCACGCTGACGTTGAGCAGGGTTGCCATTTGGTCAATAAAGGCACCTGTACCGCCGGCGCAGGAGCCGTTCATGCGTTCATCGGTACCGCCGTCAAAGAAAATGATCTTTGCGTCCTCGCCGCCGAGCTCGATTACAACCGACGTACCGGGCGCGATGCATTTTACCGCTTCACCGGTTGCAAAAACCTCTTGCACAAAGGCGAGGTCTGCGCTTTGCGCGAGACCGAGACCTGCCGAGCCCGAAATTGCGACAGCAACGGGTTCATCGGGCATGATACCCGACATTTCCCCCAACATGTCCAGCGTTTTTTGCCGAACCTGCGAGAAGTGGCGTTCATATTTTTCGTACAGAATGCGGTCTTCCTCACGGAGAACCAGCTTTGCGGTGGTGGATCCGATATCAATACCAAGTGTTTTCACGCTGTGACCACCTCTACCTTTCTGAAAAAATTATTCATTTTATATTATCACAAAAACATGAACAGAATATGAACAACTGTGATCTTACCGTGAACTAAAGTGGAATTTTTGATAAAAGTTCGGCTTGGGATCACCGGCACCAAAAAGAAGGCGGAGCGCAACCGCTCTCCTTGAAATCGAAAAAAGGCGTGGTCGGGGGTCGAAAAAACGCCGCTGACGCGTCGTTTGACGCAGACGACCTGCCCAAGGCACGCCGTCCGCGCAATGGATACGCCTGACGGCGCATCGAATCCAACCAAAGGTTGGGCATTGTTCGGCTTGGGACCACCGGCACCAAAAAGAAGGCGGAGCGCAAACGCTCTCCTTGAAATCGAAAAAAGGCGTGGTCGGGGGTCGAAAAAACGCCGCTGACGCGTCGTTTGACGCAGACGACCTGCCCCGGGCACGCCGTCCGCGCAATGGATACGCCTGACGGCGCATCGAATCCAACCAAAGGTTGGACATTGTTCGGCTTGGGATCAGCGGCACCAAAAAAGATGCGGAGAGCGTTTGCTCTCCGCATCTTTTTTGGTGCCGGTGGTCGGGGTCGAACCGACACGGTATCGCTACCACTGGATTTTGAGTCCAGCACGTCTGCCAATTCCATCACACCGGCATATAACGTGGATATTATATCACAGTCGAATCAAAAAATCAAGTCTTTTTTAAAAAAAGTTTTGCGAAAAGTTTTTTGCAAAAAGCATAAGATGGCTTTTTTATCTTCTTTCGACTCTGAAAAATGTAAAAAAACCGCACGAATGTACGTTTTGCGCACTTTACATTTTGATTGGAATATGATAAAATGAAATTGCAAACTCGCTTATAATCTGTTTTGAGAAAAGGGGAACCCAAACATGATCAAACCAATTTATACAAATCGCGGAAATGTGCTGCGGCTGATTGCCTCGGAGCAGCGCTATACGGGACTCTCTGCCGATGCCGTATCCTTTATTGAGCGCGAACAGCTTAGCGATGCATTTCTTTGGAAACGCTTTGTCGATCAGTTCCGTGAGCAGATCGATGGAAACAACAGTGGTTGGAGAGGGGAATATTGGGGGAAAATGATGCGTGGCGCGGTCACGGTTTACGCCTATTCGCAAAATGAGTCGCTCTACCGCGTGCTGACCGAAACGGTTCGCGATATGCTCACGGTGATCGAATCCGACGGGCGCGTTTCTTCCTTTTCGCGTGAGACCGAATTTGACGCATGGGATCTTTGGTGTCGGAAATACGTTATGCTTGGTATGGAGTATTATCTTGAGATCTGCCGCGATGAGGCACTCAAGTCGGAAATCGTCTCCTTTTTGTGCCGCCTTGCCGACTACATTCTGGCGCACATTGGAAATGAGGAGGGGAAAAAGCAGATCACCAAGGCATCGAGAAGCTGGTACGGTATCAATTCCTCGTCCATTCTTGAGCCGATGGTGTGGCTCTACCGCCTGACCAATGAAAAACGCTATTTTGATTTTGCAACCTATATTGTGGAGCTTGGTGCCGCCGATGGCATCAACATTTTTGAATTGGCGTATGAGAATCGGCTCTATCCCTATCAGTACGGAGTTTCCAAGGCATACGAAATGATCTCCTGCTTTGAGGGCCTTTTGGAATATTACCGCGTCACGGGAATTGAAAAATACAAGATCGCCGCGATCAACTTCGGAAAGGCTGTGATCGAGAGCGACGTGAGCGTGATCGGCTCCTGCGGATGCACGCACGAGCTGTTTGACCACACCAAAACGCGCCAGACCGTGTACTATGAGGACGTGATGCAGGAGACCTGCGTTACGGTGACGTGGATGAAATATTGCGCAAGGCTTCTGCGGCTGACAGGCGAGCGCATTTTTGCCGATCAGATCGAGCAATCCTACTACAACGCCTATCTCGGCACACTCAATACCGAGCATAGCGAGTGCGACAATCTCCGCGCATATTTTTTGAAACGCAGGGGAGAACCGCACATAGAATACACCTTTTTGCCGTTTGATAGCTACAGTCCTCTGACTCCCGACCGACGCGGAAAGAAGGTTGGCGGTGCGCAGATGCTTTCGGACCACCGTTACTATGGCTGTTGTGCGTGCATTGCGGCAGCAGGCGTTGGGGAATTTCTTGCGCATGCCGTGATGGCAGATGAGGAAGGTCTTGTCATTTGCTTCTATGAAAACGGGGAGCTGCGGACAGAGCTTGCGGGTGTGGGGGTTGCGGTCTCGATCGAAACGACATATCCCGCGAATGGACGCATCGTGATGAAGATCACCCCGGACCGTCCCGTAACAGCCGCCCTCAAGCTTCGCCTGCCGGATTGGTCGAAGAAGAGCACGGTTACGTCGGCGATTCCTCATACCGTTTCCAATGGCTATGCCGTTTTGCGCGGGGAATGGAGTGGAACGCAAACCGTTGTGCTGGAGCTCGATATGCGGATCCGCGAAACACGCCCGATCCATTGGGAGAGTGACGAGATCTATACCGATATGAGCCGTCAGCAACAGGGCTTCCACGTAGCACTTGCGCAAACGGTGCAGCATAAACCCGAGGAGGACGCATATCTTTCGCTCGCGCGCGGTCCCTTAACTTTGGCGGTGGATTCACGCATGGGAAAAGAGGCATCGTCCATCTTTGCCTTTGCGCGCGGTGATGACGGGGAGATCCTTTGCGAGGAGCGAGAGGCGCGTGAAATTATCGCGGGGGTTCCCTGCGTGATGCGTTGCGGCTTCACTGCTCCCGATGGCAGTCAATTTGATCTGATCGACTATGCCTCCGCTGGACGCGATTGGAAGACCGAGATCGCGGCATGGCTTCCGATCGAGCTTTGATTGCTCACCTGTAATAGAAAAACGCTTGGGCGCAAATGCATTTTTTGCATTTGCGCCCATAAATTTTTTCGCGCGCGTGACCGAACCGCCGTGAGACGGTGGCACGACGGAGTCGTGACGGAAAGAGCATGCGTATGAGTCACGTCGTTCCCGTTTTTGGAAATTGTAAGGCATAGCCATCGCCGGCTCCTTCCGGCTTTTGCTACGCAAAACCCACCTCCCTCCCGGAGGGAGGCTGTGGAAAATCTCACTTTTTCGCGAGTGCCGGCAGGGTTTAATATTATTGCATTTGGACCGTCGAGTTCTCACTGCGGTTCGGTCACGCTCGCGTTCTGACACCACACCGTGGTGTCATTCATTCCGCTCACGCCGCTTCGCTACGCCGGTCCCTACAAGACATGGGCTGTTCTTTCTTTTCCGTGAGTGCCGGCAGGGTCTTGGCGGTGCCTGACGGCAATTGGCAATACCTAAGTCCTGAGTCGACAGACACCCCATCACACTATAAAATCGTTCGGGAGAGTTCTTGAAAGGTGTCGGAAAACTTCTTTCAAGAAGTTTTCTGACGAAAAAACCGAGCCCCCGCAAAACCGCGCCCCGTGTTGCTCTCGGCACTCCACAGCCGATTTTTCTTTGCAAGAAGGAGGCGCAAAGAAAAATCTATCAAAAAGAAACGCCGATCAGGGGATTTCGCGCTCTGCGGAGCGCGCCAAGGGCTACTCGCCCTTGACCTCGCAAGCTTTTGAAAAAGCTTGACCAAAACTTTTCCGATGGGGGTTTCGTTTTTTCGCGAGTGCCGGCAGGGTTTAATATTATCGCATTTGGACCGTCGGGGACACCCCTATTTCTTTTCGGGCGCGTTTGCATCGAGGATCTGGCGGCGAAGGACCTCGTTATGTTTGGGAAAGAGATGCCGCACGAGAAAGAGCGCGATGGCGACGGTGACGATCTTTTCGGGCGAGATGGGTGCCCAGAGGAACACCAGGTATGCGGTTGCGATCGCAGTCATCCAATGGATCCCGGTGAGCAATCCCACGCCAAGCAGAATATAACTCCAACCGTTTGTAATGAGCCAGCCGATTCCAAAGCAGATCAGAAAGCGCCAATTGAGGATCAGCCGCAGCCAAAGCTTGATCTTTTTCTTCCATTTTTCGCGTGTTTCAGCTCGCACAGGATCCCCCCCTTTTTTTGCGTTTGGACGTCGCTTTTTGAAGTCCGTTCCATTCAATTTAGTATAACAAAAAAGGACGCGGTTTGTGTAAACAAACTGTAAAAATGTGTCGTGTGAGGGGGTGGAAAATCTTGCACGTGGCGCGAAAATATCCAAAATTCAAGAAAGATTATCCGTTTTTTATATTGACGAACCCAAGGAAAAGCTTTATAATGGAGGTAATAAAAATATTGGGAGGTCCGATATGAAAAAGATTCGATTTGCGGTTGTCGGCTACGGCAACAGAGGCAGGAGCATGACGAGAAATGTCTTGTTTTCCTTTCCCGAAATAGAGGTGGTTGCGGTTTGCGACCACTACGCCGACCGCACCGAGCAGGCGGTGGCAGAGGTCCGAGAAAAATACGGAAAAACACCGATTTCCTCCACCAACCATCTCGACGTGCTCCGCTCCGACGCGGTCGATGCCGTTTACGTTGCAAGCTCGTGGGAAACCCACGTGGAGGTTGCCATCGACGCGCTTCGTCTCGGCATTCCCGTAGCGCTTGAGGTGGGCGGTGCTTACTCGCTTGACAGCCTCTGGCGCATGGTGCGCGAACAGGAGCGCACGGCAACGCCCCTGATGCTGATGGAAAACTGCTGCTTTGGCAAAAGCGAGCTACTCGCAACCGCCCTGGTGCGTCGGGGCTTGCTCGGCGAGATCGTGCATTGCCACGGTGCCTACGCGCACTACCTTGTCGAGGAGATTGCGGGAGGCGAGCGCAACCGACACTACCGTCTGCGCAACTACCTTGCGCGCAATTGCGAGAACTATCCCACGCATGAGCTCGGGCCGATCGCAAAGCTGCTTGGCATCAACCGCGGAAACCGCATGGTATCGCTCGTGTCGGTTTCCTCCAAGGCGGTTGGCATGGAGGACTACGTATCGCAAAATGCCGAACAGTACCCCGAATTGGTGGGAAAGAGATTCCGCCAGGGCGACATCGTAAACACGATCATCACCTGTGCCGACGGTGCCACCATCTCGCTCCGCCTTGACACCACGCTGCCGCGATCCTATGCGCGCGAGTTTACGGTGCACGGAACCCGCGGACTTTACGAGCAAAACACGCACACGGTCTATTTTTCGGGCGAGCCCGAGCTCTTTGACACGCAAAAATATTACCGCGAGAATCTCGGCAATGCCGCGCGCTTTGAGGCGGAATATCTGCCCACGGTCTGGCGCGAGATGACCGAGGAACGTCTCCGCACGGGACACGGCGGGATTGACAGCATTGAGTTCCGCGTTTTCCTGGACTGCCTGATCGAGAACAGACCCATGCCGATCGACGTTTACGATGCCGCCGCATGGATGGCAATTACCACGATCTCCGAGGCATCGATCGCCGCCGGCGGTATGCCGCAGGCGATTCCCGATTTTACGTCGGGCGCATGGACGTACCGTCGGCTGGAGGACGTCCTTCCGCTCTGATCTCCGCGCGGAGAAAAGATGCCGTTATTTCAATATTTTGACGCAAAGGAGCCATCCCATGAACCTTTTTCGCCAACGGATCGAGGAAAAGAAAAAAATTCTCGGTTCGCTTGTCAGCCTGACCGACCCCTGCCTGTGTGAGCTGATGGGGCACGTGGGCTTTGATGCGGTATGGATCGACACCGAGCACACCTATATGTCTCAAAAGGACGTACTCTGCCACCTCAATGCCGCGCGCGCTGCGGGGATCGCCTCGCTTGTGCGCCTGCCGCAAAACGACCTTACTGCCACCAAGCAGATCCTTGAGATGGGTCCCGATGCCATTCTGTTTCCGATGGTACGCTCGGCGGCGGAGGCCCGCGAGCTGATCGACATGACGCTTTATCCGCCGCGGGGCTCGCGTGGCTTTGGTCCGATCCGCGCGATCCGTTACGGAGCCGACGATGCCAAGGACTATACCGCGCGTACCAGCCTGGAGCTTTGCCGCCTGATGCAGATCGAGTCGGTCTCCATGATCGACGAGCTGGAGGAGATCGCCCAAAGCCCCTATGTGGACGGCTTCCTTTTCGGCCCGAACGATCTGTCCGGAAGCGTGGGTGAGATGCTCAACGTGTTTGGGGAGGCGACCTTAGCGCAGGTCCGCCGCGCGGTTGCGATCCTGAAAAAACACGGCAAATATTTCGGAATCGCCTGCGGTGCCGACCCCGAAACGCTGGCACGTTGGGCGGCTTTTGAGCCCGATATGCTCTTTGCGGGCGGCGATTGGGGCTTCCTTTACAGCGCGGGGCGGCAGACCTTATCGGCATTACAGCATGTAATGCACCCGCAGAATTGACACAACGAAAAGGAGAGAGGACATGTACGAATATATTGACCGTATAGAAGCACGCATGGCGGAGGACGAGCGTGACATGCTCCGCCGCATCTGGGAGCCCACCGTTGTCGGCGTACCGCTCGGCGATTCGCGCCGTGATATCTGTATTCTGCCCGACGGAGAGATCCGCTCCTATGAGCTCTTTCATCCGATCGAATCCGAGGAAAAGCCGACACCGCTTGCCTATCTTTCCTCGGTGGACGGCGGTCTTTCCTGGAAAAAGCACTACGCGCGCGGAATCATGCATTCCTGCACCTACATCGAGGATGCCGACCTTTACGTGACCGCGGTGGGCGAGCGCAACGGTGAGACGGGACTTTGGGTCTACCGTTCCAAAATCGGTCCCGACGACGACGCGCCCGAGGTGCAGAAGCTGAGCGACTACCTGCATTTTGACGTTTACCTGCCGAAAAAATCGGCGTTTGGAAAGCGGATCTGGTTCACCACGCAACGGCGCGGCACGGGAGAGGATTCCGAGCGTCTTTTCGCCTGCTATCATTATTCCGACGATTTTGGCGCGAGCTGGAAATCGGTTGAGGTCACCCGCCGCGACGGCTTTGAGATCGTTTTTCCGCACAAGGGCATGCGTTGGAGCATTCGAAGCGGCATGGAGCCCTACGTGGAGGAGCTTACCGCCGACTGCATGGTGATGATGATCCGCTCGCCGCACGATTCCTTCTACCTGAGCCGATCGCATGACGGCGGCGAAAGCTGGTCCGAGCCCGAGCCCTCTACCTTCTACGGCACCAACACCACGCCCTTTATGCTCCGCCTGCGTGACGGCAGAACGGTCACTTTCTGGAACAACACAAAGCCGCTTGCCGAGCAGAACCTCCGCATTGCGGATCCGCCTGTGGCAAACGGGGTGGTGATCGGACGCTACGAGGACGCATTTACCAACCGTGATGCCGCGCATGCCGCGATTACAGAGGACGGCGGAAAGACCTATCTCGGCTACCGTGAGATCCTGCTCAATCCCGTGCGCGCGAACGCCGACTTCCGCTATGTTGGCGATCCCACCTCGTCGTTTGACAAGAGCTCGCACCAATTCCAAGCGTTTGAGCTGCCCTACGGCAAGGTTCTTGTCAGTGTAGGGCAAAACGCGGCGGCGCGTCGCATGCTCATCTTTGACGTCAATTGGCTCTATGAAACCGCGAGACGCGAGGATTTCCTCGGCGGCTTGAAAAACATCACCACGCACACCTATGTGAAGAGCATTTCGGGGTCCTATATACGCGAGGTCGGAAACGGACACTGCGCTTGGAACCGTGCGCAAAATGCCTATCTGATGCCCGATCCCAACGGCGGTCACACCGAGGCGCTCTATATCTGCAAGCGGCACGACCCGCGCATGTTCAACGACATCGGCGGTGCGGTTTGGAATTTTCCCGCATCCGCGCGCGGACGTGTTTCCATTGAAGTAAAGCTTGTTGAAAAGCAGGCGCGTTTCGCATTTGCCGACCGCTGGTATAACACCTGCGACCCCTACGTTACCTATTCCGCGCCCTTTTGGTTTGAGCTCGATGTTGCCGACATCGGAAGCGACTTCGTTCGCCTTGATTTCGACTTTGACACCGAGCGCGGTATGGCATCGCTTTCGGTGGACGGCTCGCATTTCTTTAACGTCCGCATGAATGCCGACTGCCCAACCGGTCTCTCATATCTCATCGCCCAATGCGCTACCGACGGCGACTCCGCCGGCTTCTACCTCCGCCTGCTCGAAAAAACAGCACGTTGAAAATAAACAGGTCTATGCGAGGACGCGGTTTTGCGGGGACGCGGTTTTTGTCAGAAAACTTCTTGAAAGAAGTTTTCCGACACCTTTCAAGAACTTTCCCGAACGATTTTTATAATGTGATGGGGTGTCCACCGGCTCAGGACTCAGGTATTGCCAATTGCCGTCAGGCGCCGCCAAGACCCTGCCGGCACTCGCGGAGGACGCAAACACCCCCGTCGGGAAAAGTTTTGGTCAAGCTTTTTCAAAAGCTTGCGAGGTCAAGGGCGAGTAGCCCTTGGCGCGCTCCGCAGAGCGCGAAATCCTTCTATCGGCGTTTCTTTTTGATAGATTTTTCTTTGCGCCTCCTTCCTGCAAAGAAAAATCGGCTGTGGAGTGCCGAGAGCAACACGGGAGATGCGTTTTTTCGTCAGAAAACTTCTTGAAAGAAGTTTTCCGACACCTTTCAAGAACTTTCCCGAACGATTTTATAGTGTGATGGGGTGCGCGTCGGCTCAGGACTTAGGTATTCCCAATTGCCGTCAGGCACCGCCAAGACCCTGCCGGCACTGCCGATACGAAATCGTTTTCTTTATCGGGGTCATTCTGAGCCGCGCAAGCGTGCGAAGAATCTGGTAACTTTTCCGAAAAAGCAAAAACTCCGAAAAAATGTTTCAAGATTCTTCGCACGCTTGCGCCCGACACGCATCAGGAAACCCCCGAAAGTAGAAACCTATTGACAAAAATTGGCGGTTGTGGTATACTGATAGATGAAATTAAGATGCTGATACAAAAACACGGTTTGAAAGGTGTACGCCGAGTAAAAACTCCACGCGAGTTGCTGTTTTATCCGGTTCGAGTCCGGAGCAACCCTCATTCTGTGTTTGCGGTTTTGACGCGCGACGGGTCGCATGTTTTTTTGTTGTATGCTTTTTGTCGCATGCTTTTTTGTCATTTTTGCCGCAGGAGATACGCGTTTTTGTACTTTGCCGAGGGAAAGTTCTCTTTTCGGTTCGGGCGAAATGCGTTGGCGGCAGGCAGGACGTTCGGTATCCGAAGGTGTGTTTTCCCGAGCGGAGAACACGCATTTTTTATTTCAAAAATAAAAAATTGAGGAGATACAACCATGAAAAAAACACTCATTCGCGCAATTTCCTGCTTCCTGCTCCTTGCAACGCTGATGCTTTGCGTCATTTCCTGCACACCGTCCGCCACGCTCACGATCCGTTTTGAAAACGGGGACGACGTGCAGACCTACCGGGTAAAGCTTGCCGACTACAAGGAGGGGGCGACGCTCTACGACGTACTCAAAAATGACAGCCGCTTTCAGGCTGAAATGGACGAGACCACCACGCCTTTTCTCACCTCGCTCTGCGGTGTGACACCCGATGCCGAAAAGTTTGAGTACATTTCGGTCTACACGTCAATTACGGATAAATCCTTTGGAGATGCCGTATTTGAAGAGGAGAGTGTTTCCTACTATTACGCGGCGGTCGGCATTGCCGAGCTGCCCTTGGTAGAGGATACCGTTTATATTTTCCGTCTCGAATCCTGGAGCTGATCCCTTCTCAAATGCACGCCGTGCGGGCGGAGCGGAGGGGCAGCGGTAAAAAACGCGCATGGAGGTTTCAATGAGCAATCCCATCAAAACTCTGATCCGACGTTCTCACGGCGCGCAACTGCCGCCAATAGAGGAGATCGAACGCTTTGGCGCCGACGGCGAGGAAGCCGTTTGCCGCCTTTTACGCCGGCACTTCGGATCCGTGATCCGCAACGTGGTCGTGCCGCATAAAAAACTCTATCTGGAGAAGGATCTCATGGTCGTTTGCGACGACGTTCCCTTTGTCATTGAAATAAAAAATTGGAAGGGCGAGATCGGTTGCCGCGGCGACGTTTTTTATCAAAATAAGGACAACGGTGTGCATAAAGAGCTGAAAAGTCCGGTTGGTACCACGAATCAATTTATCCGCCGCATGAAGGAGTTTTACGACATTGCCCGCCCGATCTGGGGCATTGTGGTCTTTGCCGAGCCCGATTGCAGGTTGGATCTGCCCGAGGAGCTGGACGGCGTCGCGCTCCTGCCGCTGAACCGTTTGGTTCCGTTTATCCGCGCCCGCGCCAAGGCGGACAATGATCAAGGCTTTCTCGCCTTTGACAGCGATCGGATCCTGCGTTGCACGCGTTTTTACAGCGAGGACAGTGAATTTTGCAAGGGGATCCTTGCCGACAACCACCTTCTTTGCACCGCCGAGGACGGCACCCGTGTGCGGCTTGATACCACCCGTCTGCGTTTTATCACGGTGGAGAACCAGCCCCTGCGCCTGCGTGACAAGCTCTACGTCACCTATGCAAACGGCGGGTGCGGCGTTTTCTACAACCGCGATGCCGAGCTGACCGTTGGCTGTCTCGACGGCACCTGGCGCAAGATCGCCCTTCATCGCGTGCGCCATATCGTATTTTAAATTGCATTATTTTGGAGTGTTCTTGTGACTGCACGTTTCATTAAAAGTTATATTCCCGAGCCGTTGGCTCTGAAAGACAAAAAAGGACATCCCGCACGCCTCTGCCGCGAGGATTTTTTGATCCTGGACGGCGCATGCCCCGAGCGAATTCTGGCAAGCCGCGTTGGAAGTCTTTCCCAAGATCTTTCTTTTACAAAAGAGGACCTTTCCTTCCTGCGTGCGCAAAAATCGTCGCAACGGGTGCTGATGCTTGGGCGTGAAGACGACCCCATATTGGTTTTTGGCGATCTGCTTGCCGATGCCGAGGTGCTGGTTGCCATTTTGCCGCATCTGCCCGCCCGTGTGTTGCTCGCGGCACTTTCCGCGCATGCGTGCGCGCCGCAGTTTGATCTTATTTGCTCTCCCGCGCTCTCTGCGCTCACGCCTGCCGAGGTGACAAACGCGGAGTCTGTCTCGGAGCTGCTCGACGAATGGCTTTATTACCGTTCGCGCATCTGTTCGAAAAACGCGGCGGTTGGGATCGTTCAGCGTTGTCTGCTGATCTCGCAATTTGCGGGCTTTCAAATCACCCCAACCGATCTGCCGCAAATGCCGTTGCATCTGTCGCTTTCGGATCAGCTCTGCTTCGCGGCATTTTTTCTCTGTGTCCTGCTCAGCTTCCGTACCGCCAACGCGCGTCTCTTCACCGACACCGAGACCGCTCTGTCCGCCGCGCTTTCCGTAACGCTTGGCGAATCGGCAGGGAAGGGCGGGCAGCCCATTGCCAAACTGCCGTTTCTGACCCACGCGCCCTTTAAAGCGTTTGGCGTTTCATGGGGCGACGACGGGATTCGCTTCGAGCTCGGGCAAATGCGCGAGGGTGACCGCTTGTCCTTGCGACAGTCGGAAACCGAAGCGCCGATTCTCCAATTTTTGCTTCGAATCGGGACTTTTTACACAAAATAACCGCAAAAAGAGAGAAAAATTGACTTTTTTTGTTGACATTGCTTTTCTTTCATGGTATAATACTACCAAGAGCAGGGCATATTGTTCTGCGGATATTTTGATTATGCAGGAGGATTTTTCTCATGAACAAGACCGATTTGATCCGCGAAGTGGCAGAGGCGGCAGGTGTTTCCAAAAAGGACGCGGCAGCCGTGATCGACGCAACGTTTGATTGCATCGCAAAGAAAATGGCAGAGGGCGATAAGGTCCAGCTCGTTGGATTTGGTACCTTTGAGGTGCGTGAGCGCGCCGCTCGCGAAGGACTGAACCCCAAAACCATGGAAAAGGTTGCCATTGCAGCATGCAAGGTTCCCGCTTTCAAGGCAGGCAAAGCTCTTAAGGACTCGGTAAACGCATAATCCCCCTTATTACACCAACAGGAGGAACTTCTTACCCAAGAGGTTCCTCTTTATTTTGTCGGAAAACCTTTTTAAGAAGTTTTCTGACGAAAACCGCGTCTCCGCGTCCTCCGCGAGTGCCGGCAGGGTTTAATATTATTGCATTTGGACCGTCGAGTTCTCGCTGCGGCTCGGTCACGCTCGCGTTCTGACACCACACCGTGGTGTCATTCATTCCTTCTTTGGACCGTCGAGGACGCCGGTCCCTACAAGACATGGGTTGTTTTTTCTTTATCGGTAGTGCCGGCAGGGTTTGTTTATAACTCTGAATACAACCCCTTTTCTGGGTCATCCTGAGCGAGGCGGCAGCCGCGAAGGATCTTGAAACATTCTTTTAAAGGCTTTGCCTTTTTCGGAAAAGCTACCAGATTCTTCGCACGCTTACGCGGCTCAGAATGACCCCGATAAAGAAAACGGGTTCGTAGCGGTAATGTCGGTAGGGTTTAATATTATCGCACTTGGACCGTCGAGGACGCCGGTCCCTACAAGACATGGGTTATTCCTTCTTTATCGGTAGTGCCGGCAGGGTCTCCTTGTTCTGTGACAGGGTCCCCAAAGCCTTCCTCTGGGAGGAAGGTGGCACGACGAAGTCGTGACGGAAAGAGCATGCGTATGAG
>SVTW01000020.1 GCA_015063585.1 Oscillospiraceae bacterium | reverse complement strand
CTGATACTCCAAGCTTTGTGGCAAGCTGCTCTTGTGTCATATCCTTTTCAAGACGCAATCTTTTAATATTAGCCGATAAACTCATATTATTTACCTCCGATCATTTTGCATATTCCGCTATAGTTGTAGTCATAGGATTGTCTACCGCACATTCTTTCAAATGCCAAGGAAATCAAGGACAGAACAAGACCGTCACCGTGGCACTCATACACTCTAACTTCGCCTTCGATGAGGTGTGCAGTAACCCAATGGCATGCACCGACGGAACAAAATTCATCGAGGATTTCGATAACCCGTTCTTCTTTTACACCTGTATTTTTTGCGATATATTCCGCCGTGAAGCTTTCGGAGCAGTTGCTGGAATGAATATAATAAAGTACGGAAAGCGTATCTTCTTTGGATAAGAATTTAAAGAGTTTTAAGATTTCTTTTTGTTTTGCCGGATCGTTCATCCATGCAAAATTAGCTTTGTTTTTGAGCATCATCACAGCCAAATTTACGTTTTCAGAGCTCGCGGTAAACTCAAAGAACTCGTGGAATGAAATTGCAGAACGATATCCATGTGACATACCTATCGGATAAACATCTTCCTTGTCATAAGTATCATCACAATATTTAGAAACTGTTTTATACATTGCAGGAACAAGAGCTCTTGTTGTTTCAAAGGCTTTGAGAACCGATTCGCGGCGATCAAGTCCTTCAAACAAAGAGCGAATTTCTTCCGTCGTGCTTTGCTTTTTGTCCTCGGAAAGTCCGAGAAGCGTGTCAGTAGTGACACCATAATATTTTGCGAGTTCTATAACCATAGGAAGATCGGGTGTCGAGGCACCATTCTCCCATTTGGAAATCGTTTTATTTGAAATAGATAGGCTTCGCGCCACATCTTCTTGTGTTACTCCCTTTGAAGTGCGGAGCTCCACCAATTTTTCTGCAATCTTACATTCGTACATATTTTTCACCTCTCGAAAAAATTCAAGTTCCGGAGCTTGTGACTATATTATACACGAAACCAACGGTAGAGTCAACAGAGCGATATTTTATTATTTCTCCGAAATAGAGATTTATCGACGAAATAACAAAACATTGGTTGAAATCGAAAAAATGTATAAAATACCGCCGAGAGTCACCCAACGGTTACTCTCGGCGGTATGCTTAGAATTTCAATTTTATACGGTTTCGGTCTCGTCGTTGGATTCCTCTGCCGCGTCGGTCTCCTCAACCGCCTCGGCTTCCTCCGCAACTTCCGCTGTCTCCTCGGCTTCCTCTACGACAGGAGCTGCCTCCTCTTCCTCAAAGGAAACGGTGGCCTCAACATCGGCAAACACGTTCGCAACCGTGTTGTCTGCCGCAACGGCACACGCCACGGAAGCCTCTGCTCTGCGGTTCATATCCATCGCATCGATAATTGCCGCACCCAGACCGTCTGCCAATTCCTTTGCAGCGCGCTTGTTGATGCGGATATCAAGCTGCATCTGCTTTGCTGCCTTATAAACCTTCTTCGGCTTGAGCGATTCGTCCACAACCGTGTTAGAGAGCACGGGCTGGATCATACCGTCGGTGGAAACCGTGCAGGAGAGCATCATGCGGCGGCTGCCGAAATAAGCAATAAGCAGCGCCAACGCAAATGCCGCAAAGCCTGCCGCAATACCCATGAACAAAACCGCGGGGACCTTCGCCAGGAATTCCAGCGACTCCCTCAGGCTATTGCCAAGGTATGCAACCACAGCAAGAACCGCAAGCACAATGCTCCAGATCAGCAGGCTTACCTTGGAGGATCTTGCCATGCGAATGTCAACGAACTTTGCGTGCTCGATCGGCATTTCGCGTCTGACGATCAAATCCTTACCAAGCTGCTCGCACACGTCCTGATGGATCACGCGCTTGTTGGTAACGATCAGAGAACGGGCAACCGCATAGCTATCGCTTTTTTTGCGGTAACCGAGAGTGGCGTAGTCGAACTTGCGTACGACTGTTTCATTTTGAGAAAATTGAATAGACATTATTCGCACTCCTTATGTATATTAAATTACAACTTTCATTTTAGCACAATTTTCCGTCTCTGTCAAGGCATAAACCGCCATTTTTTGCACTTTCTGAATTCTTTTTTATCAGAATATGAAACAAAATCTCTCCTGTTGACTTTTTGGAGTGCCTATGCTATAATAAATCGAAGATCTAATACAAAATTTCATAATCGACCGGCACACAAAAGGAATAATAAGGAGGATCCTCCATATGCAAAGTTTTTTTGAGTTGTGCTCAGCCTGTCCGTTTGACGCGGACCGATTGAAAAAAATGAAAGAAACAGCCCTTTCCCTTCTCCAAACTGCGGAAAAGCAGCCCTACACGCAAGCCCTTGTTTTGTTCACGTCAAACGATGCAGAATATGGTGCGGTGATCCAAAACGCGTTAGCGGCAGACCATGCAGAGGAGATCGCGCTGCTGGACCGCTTGCGGAGTGCCAACGACACTGCGGTGCGCTACGTTTTGTGCGTATGGAGTGATGCGTGTGTCGATATTCCCTCGCATGCCTTTCGGACGCTGCTGTGCGATCTCGATCCCCAAAACAGCGAGGCATTGATCTTTGTAAAAACGAAAACCGAAATCGCCGCGGTCAAATTGCAAAACGTCTTAAAATAAGCCTCCACATCGGCGCTGCCGATGGCTTTTAGCCGCGAACCGACGCCTCTCCATTTTTACAATTTAGGCTCTTTTTGTCGCACTTTCGGATTTTTTTCAAATCTTTGCTGAAATACCGCTGATTTTTTGTCTTTTTTATTAAAAAAATTTTCAAAAAGGGCTTTTCAATTGCTTTTTTTTATTGTATAATATTAGATGGAGAAAAAGACGTATGCGGTGCCGCGTGGGACATGCTCTCCCCTGTCAGCCCCGCATTTGAAAGGAGTTTTGGTCATCATGAAACAAAAGTACACCATTACCGTTGCCGATATGGAGCTTAATATCATCAGCGACGCCGCACCCGACGAGGTAGAAAACATCGTTGGTATGCTCGACCGCCGCATGCGCGATATCAATCTCAAGAGTCCGCGTTGCACAAAGAACGAGGCGGCAGTGCTCTGTGCCCTCGCATACTGCTCCGAGCGTATTGCAATGCAGGAAGCCTTTAAGAAGGTGGAAAAGGACGCCTTCCGTTTCGCGGCTGAGAACGAAAAGCAGAAAAAGACGGTTGAAAAGATGCAGGAGGAGATCGACCGGCTCAAGCAGGATAACGACCTTTTGCGTTCGCTCTTAGAACGCTCTGCCGCCGCGGCACCCGCACCCGTGGCTCCCACGCCCGCGCCCGCGTCACAGCAGGCGGAGGAAAAGCCCGCTGAGGCAGCACCTGTAGCCCCTGCCGCACCGGTTGTGTCGGCAGTTGCTGCGTCCTCGGTTGAGGCACCCGTTGCACCGACTGCACCCGTTCCTCCCGCAAACGCGGAACCCACTGCCGCCGAGGCGGTTGCGCCCACGCCCAAGAAAAACGATAAGCCCTCCGGCAAAAAGAGCTTCCCCCCCATGTTTGATCACCTGTTCCACGACAACAGCAACAACATCTGATACATCTATGAAAAAATTGCCCGAGCTGCTCTGTCCCGCGGGATCCCCCGATGCGTTGGATGCCGCAATTGAAGGCGGAGCCGATGCCGTGTACCTCGGCGGTGCGTTGTTTAACGCTCGTATGCATGCAAAAAATTTCGGCGGAGACGCATTGCGCTCCGCCGTTTTGCGCGCGCATGCCTTTGGTGTGAAGGTCTATCTGACTCTGAATACGTTGGTCGGTGACCGTGAACTGACCGCCTTTACCGATGCCGCATATGAAGCAATGCAGGCAGGCGTGGACGCTTTGATCGTAGCCGATATGGGCGGTGCGGCGGCGATCCATCGCCTCTATCCGTCCCTGGAGCTGCATGCCAGCACGCAGATGTCGGGACACAACGCGCAAATGGGCGCGCTCCTGCAACAAGCGGGCTTCTCGCGCATGGTCATCGCGCGCGAGACACCTGCCGACGATATCCGCACCATCGTTCAAAACTCCCCGATCGAAGTGGAAATGTTCATTCACGGCGCACTTTGCGTCAGCCATTCGGGGCAATGCCTGTTCTCCTCGCTTGTCGGCGGGCGAAGCGGCAACCGCGGGGAATGCGCTCAGCCCTGCCGCCTGCCCTTTTCCTGTGTGACCTGCAAAAAGAACGGCGCACGGGAGTCCTATCCGCTCTCACTCAAGGATCATTCCCTCGCCACACACGTACCCGAGCTGATCGGGCTGGGGGTGGCATCGCTTAAGATCGAGGGGCGTATGAAAGCCCCCGAATACGTGCGCGATACGGCACGCATTTGGAGACGGCTTCTGGACGAAAACCGTGCCGCCACACCGCAGGAAATGCGCGCGCTTGCCGACGCCTTTTCGCGCGGCGGATTTACCGATGGCTATTTCACAAAATCGATCGACCGCTCGATGCTCGGCATTCGCTCGGATTCCGACAAGACCCAAAGCCGTACGCTCGAGCCCTTTTCGGGACTCACGCGCAAAGTCGCGCTCGATCTGGACGCGCATATTCAAAAGGAACGACCGATCACCCTCACGCTTTCCGATCCGAGCCGCAGCGTTACGGTTTGCGGAGAACCGCCTCAAATTGCGATCAACGCCCCCATGGACCGCGAACGCGTGGAAAAAAGCCTTTGTAAGTTTGGCGGAACACCTTACCGTGTCAACCGCATTTCCATCACGCTCGACGATGGGTTGATGATCCCCGTCTCTCAGCTCAACGAGCTGCGCCGCCGTGCGGTTGCGGCATGGGAAGCCGAAACGGATAAGTCCTGCCTCCCCCCTGCCGCCACGCTGACACCGCGCCGTCCGAGCGGTTCCCGCCCTCAACAACGCAGTGCTCGATTCCGCTCCCCCGCGCAGATCACGCCAACCGCCAAGCAGTATTTTGACCGCATCTTCTTGCCCCTGCAAAGCTTCTCTTCCGAGGCAAACGGCGTCGTTTTGCCTCCCGTGATCTTTGACAGTGAACGCGCGGCTGTTGCCGAGATGCTTGCCGATGCCGCACATCGCGGCGCGCAATATGCGTTGGTTGGAAATCTCGGTCATATCGGACTTGCGGCAGACGCGGGGCTGACGCTCATCGGCGACTATCGCCTCAACCTGTGCAACAACGAAAGCGTTGCGCGCGCCGAGGAGCTCGGCTTTCAAACCGTGATCCTGTCCCCCGAATTGACCCTGCCGCAGATCCGCGACATTGGCGGCGCGAGTGAGGTGATCGTTTACGGTCGCATTCCGCTCATGACGCTTGAGAAATGTGTGATCCGCGAGATTTCCGACTGCACCGCTTGCAAGACCGATACCGTATGCTTGCGTGACCGTCGCGGTGTCGCCTTTCCCGTCCTACGCGAATGGGAGCACCGCAACGTGATCTACAACAGCCTGCCCACCGCAATGACCGATCGCGAGCCTGAACTGATGCGCGCGCGCATCACGGCGCGCCATTATCTCTTTACCGTGGAAACACCGCAAGAGGTTGACGCGATCCTTCGTGCGGACCGTTCCCACACGCCCCTTCGCGGACAGGTGCGCCGCATCTGAAACAGCCGCTATGCACGGCGGAAGGAAAATACTACGTCCGATCGACAATCCGAATGAACAAAAAAGGAATGAAATCCCGATCTTTCGGCGACACTCATGCACAGGAGTGTCGCCCATTTTTTAGCTAAAACAGTTGCATTTCAAAAGAAACTATGATATAATGTATTCTGTATAAATTTGTCCGCATGAAAGGAGGCGTTTTTTTGAATCCACGTACCGTTGCCATTTTGCTCGCAACCTATAATCCTCCGCTTGGCTGGCTTGCCGAGCTGCTCGATTCGCTCAATCAACAATCCTATCCAAACCTGCGCCTCTACGTGCGCGACGATGCCTCCTCTACCGTCACGACCGATGAGCTCGATGCCCTTTTACGCGCGCATATCACGGCATTTCCTTACGTTCTCAACCGCAACGAGGTCAATCGCGGCTCAAATGAGACCTTTTCCGCGCTCGTGTCAGATGCCTCCGAGCATTATATCGCCTTTTGCGATCAGGATGACATCTGGTTACCCGAAAAAATTGAACATACGGTGCGCCTGCTGGAAGAAAGCCCTCTCAAGCCCGTGATCGTCTGCGCAAACGTTTCGATCATCGACGGTGACGGCAAATCGATTGCCGACCGCATCGATCAGCACCGCCGCCGTCACGTCTTTTTGCGCGGCGAGGGGCTTGCCCCCGCGCTGATCCATCGTAATTTTGCGCTTGGATGCACCATGGTAGCCGAGCGCGAACGCATCGCATCCTATCAGCCCTTCCCCGCCGAGATCGTGCATGACCACTACCTGCTTTTCCGTGCCGCTCTGGACGGTGCGATCGATTATCTGGACGAGCCGCAAATGCGCTACCGCGTCTACGGCGGAAACCAAACGGGAGTTATGACGGGAGTACGCACCAAAGCCGATTACTACACGCGGCGGATTGCGGTCTATCTGCGGCGCGTCGCGCGTTTTTCGGAATATGCCGATCTCCCCGCGCTTGACGAGGCACGCGCATGGGGTGCCGCTCGCGTAGCCAATTTCAAACGCGAAAAGGGCGGCTTTGCCGCGCTTTGGCACATGCGGCACGTCAACCGCGTCACCTCCCTCTTTGAGCTGTTTGCGTTGCGCATGCCGCGCCCGATCTTCTCCCTCGCGATCAAGCTGATTCAAAAAGGCTATCTCTGACCGATTTTTGAAAGGAGTTTTCTATGCTGATTCTCGTCACAGGTGTGGGCGGACAACTCGGATATGACGTCTGCCGCGTTCTTGACACCCGCGGAATCCAAGCCCGCGGCGTTGATATTGACGATTTTGACATCACCGACCGTGATGCCGTGCTGACTTACGTGGACGCCTGCCGTCCCGACGCGATCATTCATTGCTCGGCTTATACAGCGGTCGACCGCGCCGAGGACGATGTCGATGCCTGCATGCGCGTCAATGCCGACGGCATGAAGCATCTCGCTGAGGCGGCAGTCCGCGTGGGCGCGAAGTTGCTCGCGATCTCCACCGACTACGTATTCGCGGGGGAGGGAGACACCTTCTATGCGCCCGACGACCCAACCGCTCCGCGCTCGGTTTACGGAAAATCCAAGGCACTCGGCGAATCCTATATCCGACAGATCCTGGACCGTCATTTTATCGTGCGCGTGTCTTGGCTGTTCGGCAAAAACGGAAACAATTTTGTGAAAACCATGCTTCGTCTGGCGCAAACACGAACAGAACTCAACGTGGTATGCGATCAGATCGGCTCCCCCACCTATTCTCTCGATGCGGCGGCGGTGATCTGCGATCTGGTCCTGACCGACCGTTTCGGCACCTATCACGTCACGAACGAGGGCGTTTGCTCCTGGGCGGAATTTGCCGCCGAGATCATGCGGCAGGCAGGCAAGGAGACGGTGATCCATCCGATCCCCTCGTCCGAATACCCCGCACGCGCCCCGCGCCCCGCCAATTCCCGTTTGAGCAAGGATAAGCTGCTTCGGGAGGGCTTTTCCAAACTCCCGCATTGGAAGGATGCACTGTCCCGCTATCTTGAAGAAATAAAGGATTGAAAAATGACACACGTTTTGCTGATCAGCCATGAGCTGATCCCCTCGGTCCGCCTTTGCGGATATGAGCAATATACGCGTATGCAGGAGCAGGGCTTGATCGAATTCCGCTTCTCCCCTGCCAAAGAACTCACCCCCGCGCTTGCGGGTTGGGCGGACGTGATCCAATTTGTACGTTCGGATTCCGCCGCCGAGCTTGCCTGTGCCCGTGCATGGCGTCGGGCAGGAAAATATCTAATCTATGCGCTCGACGACGACCTCTTTGAAATTCCGAGCGGATTTGGCAGCTCGGAGTATTACCACCGTGAGAACGTCCGCTCCAATATGCGCGAGATCATGCGGCTTTGCCATTGCTTCCTCTCGCCATCGGCACATCTGCGCGAAAAATACGGCAAGGACTTTGAGCGTGTTTGCGCGATCGAGGAGCCTGCTCTTTATATCGATCCGCCAAGCCCCACCCGCCAGCCGAACGACAAGATCCGCATCGGATTTGCGGGGTCGGTCGATCGCGCGGGCGACATCGACGGTCTGCTCCATCACGCGATCGCGCTGATCGGCGCGCGCTACAAGGACCGCGTTACCGTCGAGTTTTTCGGCGCAAAACCCTACTTTGCCGATGCCAATCAGTTCCGCCATATCCCCTACAGCGACTCCTACGAGGACTACCAAAAAACCATGCGTGAGCTGAATTGGGATATCGGTCTTGCTCCCATGCCCGAAACCGAATTTCACCGCGGCAAGCATTACAATAAATTTATTGAATACGCCGCCTGCGGAATTGTGGGCGTTTACTCCGACGTCCCGCCTTATCACGGTGTGGTGGAGCATGAGGTAACCGGTCTTATGACCGATAACTACCCCGGGCATCTCTTTGAAGCCCTCGAACGGCTGATCCTCGACCCCGCGCTGCTCGCCACCATGCGCCGCAACGTGACCGCGCTCGCAACCGGACGCTTCTCGCTCCCCGCCGTTACCGACGCGCTTCGCGCAGAGCTTGGGGATACGCTCGCTCTCAAGACCGATCACACCCCCTTGCGCTTTACCAAAAAGCTGCGCCGCGTGGATCTGACCGAGCGCATTCGCGCGGGAATCCGGCAGGAAGGCTTTTTCCCCTTCGTTCGAAAAAAATCGGGAAAGGTCTTCTCCCGCATCTTTTCACGCAAAACAAACTGACTGAAAGGATCTATCATGAAAAAGAAAGCCATTCGGATCTTTGCCGCGGTGCTGGCGGTTTATCTGATCCTCGGCGCCGCGTTTTATTTTCTTGCGGGTGAAAGCCTGCATTTTACAAAATCGGTTACCGAAACCGTGACCAAAAAAGCCACCCTCGGAGAAATGACGCTTGGTGAGGTGGTGGAACAGAGCTTTCTCTGCCGTCACGATGAGCTGACCGCTCTGACCGTTACCGTTGGCACCAGCGCACGGCAAAACACCGACATCATCCGCGCCGAGCTGCTTGACGAGGACGGAAACGCGGTTTGCGAGCCGATCTTTCTCGACACCGCCGATATGAAGGACGACGCGCCGCACACCATTCCGCTCAACCCGCCCATTCACGACGTCAACGGAAAGCGGCTGACGCTTCGCCTGACCAGCCTTGGCGGCAAGGTAGGAAATGCCGTTTCCTTCTATTACGGAACCACGGTTGACATCGACACGGGTCGCATCACGATCCCCGTTGAAATTGAGGACAGCGATGCCGTTTATCTCAATGGCACACGCATGGTGGACAGCGAGGGCAACCCCTGCTATCTCTGCTTGCGTGTAAGCGGAATCGATCACCATTGGATCGGCGATTGGTATTGGCTCGTTTACGCGGGGCTTGCCCTTCTGCTCGCGCTCTACCTGCTCTTGCTGTTTCATTGCCACAAGAACGGAAAAAAGGAGCCGATCCTGGGCGTTGTGCTCTCGCTCTCCAAATATAATTTTCTGATTCGCCAGCTCATTGCGCGCGATTTTAAAACAAAGTACAAGCGCTCGGTTCTGGGCATGCTCTGGAGCTTTCTCAACCCGCTCCTTACCATGAGCATTCAATACGTTGTCTTCTCAACCATCTTCAAATCCTCCGTCCCCAATTTCGTGATCTACCTGCTCTCGGGTATCATCTGCTTCAATTTCTTCAGTGAAGCCACCAACATGTGCCTGATGAGCATTATCGGAAACGCAACGCTGATCAACAAGGTTTACGTGCCAAAATACATTTATCCCTTCTCGCGCACGCTCTCCTCGGGCATCAATCTACTGCTTGCCCTGGTCCCGCTCTTCATCATGATGCTCCTCACGCGCACCCCGATCACGCCCGCCGTGCTCCTGCTCCCCTTTGCGCTGCTGATGCTGTTCCTGTTCAGCTACGGCATTGGCTTGATCCTTGCCACCATGATGGTCTTTTTCCGCGACACGCAATTTCTGTGGGGGATCTTTTCGATGCTCCTGATGTATCTGACCCCCATTTTCTACCCCGAAAGCATTATTCCCACACGCTTTTTGGCGATCTACCGCCTCAACCCCATCAACCGCGTGATCACCTTTATCCGCACGCTGCTGATCGACGGTATTTCCCCCGAGCCGATGGCATATCTTGAATGCCTCCTGCTCTGCGCGATCCCCTTCCTGATCGGAATTCTGATCTTCCGCCGCAATCAGGACAAATTTGTGTTGAACATCTGATTCAACGGAAAGGACAGCATTTGGCTTCATGATAAAAGCAGAAAATATTTCGATCTCCTATCGCATGCCGCATGATAAGATCCAAAGCATCAAGGAATACCTTGTTGCCCTGCTCAAAAGAAAGCTGCAATATGATGAATTCCACGCACTCTCGGACGTTAGTTTTGAGATCAAAAAGGGCGAGGTGGTTGGAATTGTTGGAAACAACGGCGCGGGAAAAAGTACCCTGCTCAAGGTGATCTCGGGCATTCTCAAGCCCGCCTCGGGAAAGGTGACGCTGGGCGGAAACGTGGTTCCCATGCTAGAGCTCGGAAGCGGCTTCGACTTTGATCTGACCGGACATGAAAACATCTTTCTCAACGGCGCGATCCTCGGCTATTCGGAAAGCTTTCTCAAATCCAAATACGATGAGATCGTCTCCTTTTCGGAGCTGGGGGATTTTATCAATGTTCCGGTCCGCAACTACTCCTCGGGCATGATCATGCGTCTTGCCTTCTCGATCGCCTCGCAGGTCAGCCCCGATATTCTGATCGTGGACGAGATCCTTGCCGTGGGTGACGCGGCGTTTCAGGAAAAAAGCTACGCGCGAATGATGGAGCTGATGAGTCACGGCACCACGGTTTTGCTCGTCTCGCACAACATTGAGCAGGTGCGCCGTCTCTGTGACCGCGTGATCTGGCTTGATCACGGACGTGTGGTTGCGGAGGGCGCGGCTGCCGAGATCTGTGACCGCTACACGCAGGCAAACCTGCGCTGACGCTGCATTTCCCGCAAAGAAATAGTTTGGGTGTGTCAAACGTGTTCTTCCGCTTGACACACCCTCTTTTTGCATATTTTTTATTTAGCGGGCATAAAGTGTAGCATATCGGTTACAGAAAAGCGAAACCATGGATGAAAGGAAGTTTTTGCGTGTCAAAAACAAGGTGAATGAAGATGGAACAGTATATGCAAACACCCGCAAGAGGGGTTGTACGGATGCAATCCGACATTTGTGACAAGCAGCTTATAACCGAGCTGACTGCCGATCTCTCGCTCCCCGATTATCTTCCCGAGATCAAGCGGCTTCTGCGTGTGCGGGCATGCGCGGTACCGCCCGACAAGTACATTGGAGCGGGAAACGCAGAATTTTCGGGCAGGATCGACTATACGATCCTTTACACGGGAAACGACGGCGCACTCTACACGGCAACCGAGAGCGGCGAATATCAATTCAGCGTACCGCTGGAATCGACGGCGGATTTTGAGCTGAACGAGGGCTTGACCTGCAACGTTGAATGTGTTCCCGAGGGAGCGGTTGGCAGAGTTGCCGCACCCCGCAGGCTCTCCCTGAAATGCCGTTTGCGCTCTCGCGTGCGGATCTGGGGAGTCAAGCTTGTTGAGGAGCAGGTAGCATGTCCCGACGCCGCGCAACTGCAACGGCTGCTCGGACAAACCGAAGCGGCGCGGCGCTTTCTTGGCATGAGTGAGCCCATCACGCTTGGAGACGAGATCCTGACCGATCCGGATTCCGCCGACCTGCGCATGATCTCCGCCGAGGCAGAGGTGTACGTCAGCGAGGCAGAAGCAAGAAGCGGAACCGTCAACTGCCGCGGTGAGGTTTGCCTTAAGCTCCTGTACTGTCACGAAAACGCGCCCCTGCCGCCCCTCACACTTCAGCGGCGGATCCCCTTCTCGCACGCGGTAACGGTTGACGGCGTGGAGGTCAACTGCGATGCTTGCGCCGACGGGGTTGCAACCGATCTGCAGGTATCGGTGGAGGACGGCAGAATTCTGTGCGAGGTTGTGATCCTGCTTCGTGCCATGGCACAGCGGAATGAAACGATCTCCTATACGCGGGATCTCTATTCCACCTCTGCCCTTTCCGACACACGCACCGTGCACTGCACTTTGCCGCGGGCGGAGCGTTGCCTCAATGGAAACTTCTCACTCAACACCACGCTCTCTCTGGAAGAAGCAGGTCTTCGCGCGGGGTTGACACCGATTGACCTGACCCTGACACCAAGCGTCTCCACCTTGGAATGGGAAACGGGAAAAGCCGTACTTTGCGGTCATTGCCGTGTATCGGCGCTTCTGTTTGACGGTGAGGACGTAAGCGTGCAGGAATTTGAGATTCCCTTCCGCTATATTTCGGACGCTTGCAACAGCATTACCGATTATGACGTATCGGTGGAGCCGATCTCCTGCCGTGCGCGAACCGACAGCGAACGCATCGCGGTTGATGCCGAGCTTGCCGTATGCATGGCAACAAGAAGCGAGGTCTCCTTTGACATGCTTGCCGAGGCACGCATGGGTGAAGAGCTGCACACCTCGGGCGCCATGCTGACGGTCTGTTATCCTGCCCGCGAGGATACGCTGTGGAGCGTTGCAAAGCGTTACCATCGCCCCATCTCGGATATCGCCGAACGAAACAGCCTGCCCGGTGCCCCTGCCGCCGATTCCCCCGAATCCCTCGCCGGCATCTCCTATTTGGTTGTTTAACAAAAAAACAGACGCGCTTTATGTGGAGACGCGGGGACGCGGGGACGCGGTTTATGCGGGGTCTTTTTGAAAAAAGACCCCTGCACCCCAAAAACTTTCCCGAACGATTTTTATTGTGTGATGGGGTGTGCGTCGGCTCAGGACTTAGGTACTGCCGATTGCCGTCAGGTACCTCCAAGACCCTGCCGGCACTCGCGAAAAAGCGAGATCCCCTTTCGGAAAAGTTTTGGTCAAGCTTTTTCAAAAGCTTGCGAGGTCAAGGGCGAGCAGCCCTTGGCGCGCTCCGCAGAGCGCGAAATCCCCTTATCGGCGTTTCTTTTTGATAGATTTTTCTTTGCGCCTCCTTCCTGCAAAGAAAAATCGGCTGTGGAGTGCCGAGAGCAACGCGGGAGACGCGGTTTATGCAGGGGGACGCGGTTTTTTCGTCAGAAAACTTCTTGAAAGAAGTTTTCCGACACCTTTCAAGAACTTTCCCGAACGAATTTTTATTGTGTGATGGAATGTTTATCGTCTCAAGGCTAAGGTACTACCGATTGCCGTCAGGTGCCACCAAGACCCTGCCGGCACTGCCGATAAAGAAAAAATCGTAGGTATCACAAATGCGGTCAGCATTTGTGATACCTACGTGTTGTTTTTTCAGCTTCCGTTATTACTTGAAATAGCGGCGGTCGCGAATCGTTTCGCGCATGCGGATCAATTCCACCGCGCGGTCAGCTCCCGCTCCAAAGCGCGTAAGATAAATTACGCCGTCCTTGATCGACATCACGTCAAACGCCGTTTCGATATAACTGCCGATCTGCCGTTTGGGGCAGGTGGGTGCCCAGCGCGCACGGTATGCCGAAAGCGTGGTCAGGGTGGGGAGATCGTCGTCATAATAAAGATTGTCGTAATGCACATGCCCCGCAATCATGGCAACCACGTTTTTGCATTGCTTCATGTGATAATACAGGCGGTTTCCGTTGAGCAGGTCGTCGTAGGGCTTGATCCCGTCGGGCAATCCCTCACTGCCAAACATGCCCACGTTGCGGATCGGCGAATGCGCAAACACTAGGATCTTGCGGTCGGTGTTCAATACTTCATTCTCAAACCACTCTGCCTGCTTGTTGGAGATCTCAAGCCGCCAACCCGCCAAGGGGTACTGTCCGTTCTCGTCGGCAAGAAAGGGCTTATCCGAGGTATTGAGGAATGCAAAGCGGAAGCCGCCGCCCGCCACGTCAATGTCGGTGTAGTAATAGTTTTCCGAGGTGGGGTTATATTTCATGCAAAGCGCATGCATCTCGCGGGGGAGAATCCCATTTCGGGTATCCCAGCCGTTATCGATGCAGTTTCCGATGTAATCGTCATGATTTCCGATACAGCAATGCGCGGGGACAGACAGCGAATAGAGTGCGTCCATCATATCCTGCATCGACTTGCGGAAGCCTGCGGGATCGGGGTCATAATCGTTTCCGATATCGCCGCCGCTGATCACGCATTGAATGTTTGGGCAACGGTCCAGAATATACTGCATCGACTCAACCGCCTCCACGGTGGAATGGCGAAACATATTGTGCTGATCGGTGATAAAAATGAAGTTGAGCGGTGCGTCGATCTCACGGATCCGCGCGATCTTCTCATCATAAAAATCGGTCAAATAACGAAGTCTTTCCATAATTCGTTTCCTTTCGATCAACGATTTTCCCAAGATACAAGCAGCATCGCATCACCCGTTGCCGTCACGCTGTCAAGCGCGGCGGGAAGGAGCCAGCTATCCCCCTTTTGGATCGGATAGGTTTCGCCGTCACACACCAAGCTCCCCTCCCCCGAAAGGCACAGCAAATGGCGCATGCTGCCGCGTGCGGCAAGCTCTGTGGGGGTGTTGGTAAGGGAGGTCTTTTCCACATGGAAATATTCGCAGTCGGCAAGCACCCGCTCGGAGCTTGGAGTACCGCCCGTGCGTGAGAAGGCGATCGCGTCAATCTCCGCCTTGGAAAAAGGACGAATGACGTCAAGTGCCTTTTCTACGTGCAATTCACGCAGGCTTCCGTCTGCCTGTCTGCGGTCATAGTCGTAAACGCGGTAGGTCAGATCGCAGTTCTGCTGAATCTCGGCAATCAGAATACCGCGTCCGATGGCATGCGCAAGCCCTGCGGGAATAAAGTAGCTCTCCCCCGCATGCACAGGCTGATGATGCAATGCCGAAGCGATTCTTTTCTCGCCAACCGCCTGCGCGAACGCCGCGCTGTCAACGCCCTCGGCAAGACCGCAAACCAGCTCCGCGCCCTCGTCCGCCTCCACAATATACCACATTTCGGTTTTTCCGCGGTCATTTTCCACACGTGCGGCATAGGTATCGTCGGGATGTACCTGAACGGAAAGCGCGTCCTGCGCGTCGATCAGCTTGATCAGGAGCGGGAATTCCGACACCTGCATCTCGCGTCCCGTCAGTTCAGCGCCAAAAGTCTCCATCAGCGCGTCAAAACCCTTGCCCGAAAATGCACCGTTTGCAACAAAGCACATATCCTGTGGGCGCACCGTAAGCTCCCAGCTCTCGCCCACCGTTTCCTTGCCCGATGTTTTGTTCCAATCCTTCAAAAGGCGCGTGCCGCCCCAGATCGGGGATTTGGTCACGCCTGCTAATTTCAACGGGTATAATTTTGCCATTTTGATCTCTCCTTATCCTATATTCAGATCTCTTTTATTTTACATCATTCCCGCAAGCTTGTCAAGGGATTTTTGACAAACAAAGAATCGAGGCACCCCGCTCCATGAGCAGGAATGCCCCGATTTTGATTATTCCAATTCAAATGCGCCCGTATAGAGCTGATAATACTGACCCTTTTGCGCGATCAGGTCCTCGTGGCTGCCGCGCTCGATGATGCGTCCGTGGTCCAGCACCATGATCACATCGGAGTTGCGGACCGTGGAAAGTCTGTGCGCGATCACGAAAACCGTTCTTCCGTGCATCAAGGCGTCCATTCCCTTTTGCACGATCGACTCGGTTCGCGTATCGATCGAGGAGGTCGCCTCGTCCAGGATCATAACAGGCGGGTCGGCAACCGCGGCGCGTGCGATGGCGATGAGCTGACGCTGACCCTGCGAGAGATTGGCACCGTTATTGGTCAACTCGGTCTCATACCCATTCGGCAGACGCGTGATGAAATCATCGGCACCCGCAAGCTTTGCGGCGCGGATACACTCCTCGTCGGTGGCGTCGAGCTTTCCGTAGCGGATATTCTCCATCACGGTTCCGGTAAAGAGGTTGGTCTCCTGCAATACGATCCCAAGCGAGCGGCGCAGATCGGATTTGCGGATCTTATTGATATTGATGCCGTCGTAACGGATCTTTCCGTCGGCAATGTCATAGAAGCGGTTGATCAGATTGGTAATGGTGGTCTTACCCGCGCCCGTTGCGCCGACAAAGGCAACCTTTTGACCGGGCTTTGCGTAAAGGGTGATGTCATGCAAGACGGTTTTACCTTCCTCATAGGCAAAATCGACCTCATGCAAGCGCACGTCTCCGCAAAGAGGCGTATAGGTTACGCTGCCGTCGGCTTGGTGCGGATGCTTCCACGCCCACGTGCCTGTATGGTGCTCGGTTTCGGTCACGCTACCGTCGGGAGCGATCTCTGCATTGACCAGCGTCACGTAGCCGTCGTCAACCTCGGAAACCTCATCCATCAATTCAAAGATACGCGATGCGCCCGCCATGCCCATTACGATCGAGTTGATCTGCTGGGATACCTGGTTGATATTACCCGTAAACTGACGCGTCATGGACAAAAACGGAACGACAATATCAATTCCGAACGGCATATTCGAAAGGCTGAGGTTTGGAATGTTCAGCGCCAACAGCAAGCCGCCAACCATGGCAACGATCACGTACATCACGTTTCCGATATTCATAATGATCGGGCCGAGCATGTTGGCATAGGAGTTTGCGCGGTAGCTGTCTTGAAAGAGTTCCTCATTGATCTTATCAAAATCACGCTCGCATGCCTCCTCGTGACAAAAGACCTTGATCACCTTTTGCCCGTTCATCATTTCCTGCACGTAGCCCTCAAGTCCCGCAACCGATTTTTGCAGGCGCATGAAATATTTTGCCGAGCCGCCGCCCATCTTTTTGCTGACAAGCATCATAAAGACAACGCCAACCATGAGCAGAAGTGTGAGCCAGACGCTGAACCACAGCATGATAAAGAAGACGCTGAGCACCGTGATCGACGCGCGGATCAAGGTGGGAAGCGATTGCGCGACGAGCTGACGGAGCGTGTCAATATCGTTGGTATAGTAGCTCATGATGTCGCCGTGCTTATGCGTATCGAAATATTTGATGGGGAGATTTTGCATACGGTCAAACATCGCGCGGCGCATCTTGCAAAGGAAGCCCTGCGTGATATATGCCATGAGCTGGGTTTCGAGTGTAATGGCGATCAGAGACAGCACGTACATTCCCAGCAAGAACAGGATCTGCGGAATGATACGCTTGGACGCTACCTCCCAGCTATCGCCGTTGCTCTGCGCAACCTCGATCATCTCGGTTACGCGTTGCAAAAAGATCGCGGGAATCGTAGATGCGATGGCGGCAAAGACGATGCATACGATAGCAATGGGAAGCAGAACGGGATAGAAGCGGAAAAGCATACCGAGTAAGCGGCGCAAAACGCCTTTTTTCATCGGCGGTCTGTGATTATTTTGCTTCGGCATCACTCTCACCTCCGTTCGTTTGCTGTTCATATACCTCACGGTAGATCTCACTCGTGCGGAGCAGCTCCTCGTGCTTGCCCGATGCCGCGATCTTTCCGTTGTCCATCACAAGGATCAGGTCGGCATCCTGCACCGAAGCGATCCGCTGTGCAATGATAATCTTAGTCGTTTCGGGAATATAGGATTTGAAGCCCTCGCGGATCATGGCGTCGGTTTTGGTGTCAACCGCGCTGGTGGAGTCGTCCAAAATCAGGATCTTCGGCTTCTTGAGCAGTGCACGCGCAATGCAAAGACGCTGCTTTTGCCCGCCGGAAACGTTTGTTCCGCCCTGCTCGATCTTGGTATCGTAGCCGTCCGGGAAGGACATGACAAATTCATCTGCCTGCGCAAGCTTGCACGCCTCGCGCAGCTCCTCGTCGGTAGCGTTGGGATTGCCCCATTTGAGGTTCTCGCGGATCGAGCCCGAAAAGAGCAGGTTCTTTTGCAGCACCATCGCAACCGCGTCGCGCAGAACCTCCACGTCATATTCCCGCACGTCGTGTCCGCCTACAAGCACACGCCCCTCGCTCACGTCGTACAAACGCGGAATGAGCTGCACGAGAGAGGATTTACTCGATCCCGTTCCGCCGATGATACCGACCGTCATACCCGATTCGATGCGCAGGTCAATGTCAAAGAGCGCAAATTTCTTTGCAGTCTCGGAATATTTGAAGTTTACGTCCTCGAACACGATCGATCCGTCCGCCACCTCGGTGATCGGATCGGCAGGGTTTTTGAGGTTGGATTCTTCACGCAGGACCTCGATGATACGCTTTGCCGATTCGGTGGACATGGTGAGCATCACGTAGATCATCGAAAGCATCATCAGCGACATCAGGATCTGCATACCGTAGGTCAGCATAGCGGAGATCTGTCCAACGTCGATGCGGTTGGAGCTGATTGCCATGTTTGAGCCCACCGTGAGCACAAAGATCATGTTGAAATACATACAGATCTGCATCAGGGGCGTATTGAGTGCCACGATTCGCTCCGCGCGTGTGAAATCGCCGCGGATGTTCTCTGCCTCTCTTCCAAACTTGCCCTTTTCATGTTCCTCGCGCGAAAATCCCTTGACTACACGCATGCCGCGCACGTTTTCCTCGATGGATTCGTTGAGGCGGTCATATTTTTTAAAGACCGCGCGGAAGGCGGGCATCGCAAAACGCCCGATCATGATGAGTCCAAACGCCAAAACGGGAATGACGACCACAAACGCGGTTGCAAGAGGTCCGCCCATGATATACGCCATCACGACCGAGAAGATCAGCATAAGCGGACTGCGGATCGCGGTACGTATGATCATCATAAAAGACATTTGCACGTTTGCCACGTCGGTTGTCATACGGGTTACCAAAGAAGATGAAGAAAATTTGTCGATGTTTTGGAATGAGTAGGTCTGCACACGCCGAAAGAGATCGCCGCGCAGGTTTTTCGCAAAGCCCGACGATGCCTTGGAGCAGGTAAATGCCGCAATGCCGCCGCAACAAAGCGAAACAACGGCTAAAATTGCAAGCTTGATACCCTCCTTCGCGATCACATCGGTCCCCGCCCCCGCCTTGATCGCATTGATGAGATCGGCAGTGATAAAGGGGATCGAGGTTTCGATCACCGCCTCGCAGACGATAAAGATCAGGGTAAGGAATACGTAGGGCTTATATTCTCTTACACATTGAGCCAATCTTTTGAGCATAAAACCAATCTTTCATCCTTTCTTTATGATTTTTGATGCTATAACTTTATTATTGTAACACAAAAAGGAAAAAAAATCAAGAAGCAAAGCTTGAATTTTCAAGGTCGGAATCGCATGAATTTTGTCGATCCTGTTCGGTTTTATTTATTGCATAAATCAACTGTTTTTTCAAGCGCATAAAACACCGCTTTTTCGGTTAAAATTTGTTCAAATCAATCTTTTTTGAAAAAGTTGTTGACAAGTCAACATCTTTGTGGTATAATTTGGGATATGTTAACTTGTCAACATCAAATCATGAAAGGATCCAGCTACCTAAGATGAGTACAAAAAAATTACCCGTATATGATTCCAAGGAATATGGAAATATCCGTGAAATGCTGCAGGATATCGCCAAACGTTACCCCGACCGATACGCCTTTTCCTATCGCCGACACCCGAGCGACCTCTCGGCCGTACGGGTCTCCTTCCCCGATTTCTGCGCCGACGTGCAAGCACTCGGAACCGAGCTGATCGCGCGCGGGGTAAGCGGAACAAAGGTTGCCGTGATCGGAAAGCTCTCCTACCCTTGGGTTTGCACCTTCTTCTCGCTCCTCGCGATCGGTGCCGTGGTGGTACCGCTTGACCGCGAATGGCAAGCCGAGGAGCTTTCCAAAACCGCGCGTCACGCCGACTGCGCCTTTCTGTTCTGCGATGCCTCCCTCTCGGAAAAAGCCGACGCGGTCTCCGCCGCGCTCGGTATCCCTTTCTATTTTGCATTGACCGCGCCCGAAACCGATTCGCATGAGACCGTAGAGTCGCTCACGGAACAGGGGCGTGATAAGGTACGCAACGGAGACAACGCCTATCTTTCCAACCGCCTCAAGCCGCTTGAGCCCTCGTTTTTGATCTTCACGTCGGGCACAACGGGCAACGGAAAGGGCGTGCTTCTCTCGCAAAACGGCTTGATGGCGGACCTTTACGCGGGGCTTCGTCAGGTGCATCTCTCCCGAAAAACCGTTGCCGTGTTGCCGCCGCATCATACCTACGGCTGTAACGTTGGTCTCGTTGCCCACGTTGCCGCGGGCTGTGAGGTCTATCTCTCGGACGGGCTTCGCTATATCCAACGGGAGCTGCGCACGGAACAACCCGAGCATCTCACGCTGGTGCCGCTTTTTGTGGAAACCTTCTATCGCCGCATTTTGTCAACCGCGCGGGATCAGGGCAAGGAAAAGCTTCTGCGCCGCATGATGAAGATGAGCAATGCCATGCGGAAGATCGGGATCGACGCGCGTCGGTCGATCTTTCAATCGGTGCTCGCAAGCTTTGGCGGAAAGCTCCGCCTGATCGTCAGCGGCGGTGCGCCGATCAGCCGCGAGATCCTTGACACCTTTGATGCCATTGGAATCACCGTGATCAACGGCTACGGCATTACCGAATGCTCCCCTCTGATCTCGGCAACCCATCAGGCGGCTCCCGTACACGGCAGCGTCGGAAAACCGCTTGCCTGCAATAAGATCCGCCTACGTGATCCCAATGCGGACGGAGAAGGTGAGATCTGCGTGCGCGGTGCGAACGTAATGCTGGGATACTACAAGGACGATGCGGCAACCGAAGCGGCATTTGATGAGGACGGCTATTTTTGCACGGGCGACTTTGGAAAATTTGATGCCGACGGAAATCTTTATATCACCGGTCGTCTGAAAAATCTGATCATACTTTCCAACGGCAAAAACGTTTACCCCGAGGAGATCGAAAAGGATTTTCTCTCGATTCCCGGTGTGTTGGAGGTCGTGGTATATGAGGGCAAGAGCCGCCGCGGTGTGGAGCACAACGCCATTGTTGCCGAGATCTTCCCCAACCGCGAATATCTCGAAAAGAACGCGATCACCGATCCGCGCGCCTATTTTACACGCGTGGTTGAGGATTATAACAAGACCGCACTTCCCTATAAGAAAATCAGCCAACTTCGTCTGCGCGACGAGGAATTCCCCAAAAACACCCTGCGCAAGATCCTGCGCTTCCGGATCAACATGCAGATCGATTGACCCTCTGCAACCGCTCCTGCCGATGAACGTGAGATTTCAAATTGGAACCACGCGAATCGGCAGGGGGCGTTTTTTTGCCATAAATAGCAAGATTGTGCTATAAAAAGGCAATATTATTCGATTGACGGCGGACAAAAAATGTTATAAAATGATAATGAACGATTTTCTCGTAAAATGCAAAGAAAAGAGAGGATATCCCTATGAAAACTATCGCGATCGTCGGCTGTGGAAGAATTGCACGTGCCGCACATTTTCCCGCGCTGACACAAATTGAAGGTCTGCGCATCAAATACGCATGCGATCTGATCGAATCCAAAGCAGCCGAAATGAAGGAAAAATATCCCGATAAGGTTGAAAACGTAATCACCGACTATCAGGTTGCTCTGGCTGACCCCGAGGTAGAGGTGGTTTACGTCCTCACCCCCAACTATGCGCACTACACCGTAACCATGGACGCTCTGCGCGCGGGCAAGCACGTGTTCTGCGAAAAGCCGATCACGGTAAACTATAAGCTCTCCTGCGAAATGGCAGAGGAGGCAAACAAGAGAGGTCTCATGCTCAACATCGGCGTTTGCAACCGCTATCACAAGTCGGTTGAAATGCTCGAACAGCTCAACCGCGAGGGCAAGTTCGGTAAGATCTACCACGTATACTGCTCCTTCCGTTCCTTCCGCTCGATCCCCGGACTCGGCGGCGCGTTTACCAACAAGGAACAGTCGGGCGGCGGCGTGCTGATCGACTGGGGCGTTCACTTCCTGGATCTGATCCTCTACATTCTCGGCGGTGCCAAGCTCAAAACCCTGACCTGCGACGCTTACTGCGAGATGGCAAAGGACATGAAGTCCTATAAATACACCAAGATGTGGGCGGAGGACACCAAGGATATTGAAAACGGTGTGAACAATGTTGACGACTACATCTCGGGTCACATTCGCACCGACAAGGCAAGCATCTCCTTCAACGGCGCATGGGCACAGAACATCAACCAAAAAGACATGTTCATCGACTTCATGGGCGACAAGGGCGGCGCACGTCTGACCTACGGCGGCAAGTTTGAGTTCTATGACGGCTCTACGCTTGAAACGATTGCACCCGAATACGATATCCCCGACATGTATCTGTGCGAGGATCGCGCGTTCCTCGAAGCGATCGAGAGTGGCGTGAAGAACCGCAACCACATCGACAACATTCTGGAGAGCGCAAAGCTGCTGGATTCGCTTTACGCATCTGCCGACGCAAAGAAAGAGATCGAGTTCTGATATGAAAAAAATCGGTTTTATTGACTATTATCTGAGTGAATGGCACGCAAACAACTACCCCGCGTGGATCCGCGAGGCAAACGAGGCACTTGGCACCGATTACGAGGTAGCCTATGGGTGGGGCGAGCTTGATCTCTCCCCGAAATACGGTGAGACCTCGGCTCAGTGGTGCGAAAAGATGGGGGTTGAGCTGTGCGGCTCGATCGAGGAGGTTTGCGAAAAAAGCGACGTCCTGCTCATTCTCGCGCCAAGTGACCCCGACCGTCACCTTGCCTATGCGAAAAAGGTCCTGCCCTACGGCAAGCCCACCTACATTGACAAAACCTTCGCGCCCAATCTTGCCGAGGCAAAGGAGATCTTTGCGCTCGCGGAAGAATATCACACGCCCTTTTTCAGCACCTCGGCTCTGCGTTATGCGGACGAGCTTTCCGACATCACAAACGTTTCCAATCTGATCGTAACGGGTGGCGGCGGAAACCTGCCCGAATATCTGGTACATCAGGTTGAGATGGCGGTCCTGCTTTTGGGTGACGCGGCAAAGAGTGCCAAGGTGGAGCGTCAGGGCGCACAGTACATAGCACGTGTGGAGACCGAGGGCGGCAAATCCGTCACCTTCGTTTATGCGCCCAAAATGCCCTTCAGCGTAACGGTTGAGGACGCGAACGGCACGCCCGCATACCGCGCGATCCAATCGGATTTCTTCCGCGGTCTGATCGCCGACATTCTCAAATTTTACGAATCGGGCAAGCCGAGCTTTGATACCAAGCAAACGCTTGAGGTCATGCGCATGCGCGACATGATCCTGAGCCGGATTTGATCTCGTACGTTCCTATCAACAAGAGGCTGCGTCATTGGCGCAGCCTCTGCTCAAAAAAGCCGACGGTAGGCTTTTTTGTAGCGCGGAATTTGCGGTTTTCGACTGCAAAGCAGTCGAAAATTGCGGCGATTCGCCGCAAAGCAAAAACGTCGGGGGTGAGTACCAAATGCATTTTTGCACTTGACTCACCCCCTCGCTTCATAAAGGCGACGGTAGGCTTTTTTGAAGTGCGGATTTTGCGGTTTTCGACTGCAAAGCAGTCAAAATTGCGGTGTTTAGCCGCAAAGCAAAAACGTCGGGGGTGAGTACCAAATGCATTTTTGCATTTGACTCACCCCCTTTTATCGCTTTTTATCCCTTTCAGCCGTTCTCCCACGGCAAAGGTGCATTGCAGATCACGCCGTCAAGCTCGGTCCGGTTGCATACGATAAAATTGCGCCGTACACCGATCTTGCTGGAATCGCACAGAAAATACTTTCGCGCGGCTCGTTGCAGCATGATGCGGCGCAGAGCGGTCTCCTCCTCGGAAACGTCGCTGATGTCTCCCTCCTCCGAGATCCCCTCGCTGGAGAAAAACAGAAAATCGGCAGAGATCGAACGGATAAAGTCCTCGGCGGCAGGTCCTATAAAGGCATGGTTTTGCTCATTATAAAGACCGCCCGTGCACCAGACCCGCGCGTCCAGATTTCCGATCTCACGAAACACGCGGAGATTGTTGGTAAAAATGCGCAGATCACGCACGCCGTCCAGATATTTCAGGATCCTTCGCGCGGTAGAGGAAGCATCGAGCAGGATCGTCGCTCCGTCACAAACCAGCTTTGCCGCCTGCGCGGCAACAAGATTCTTCTCCGCGGCATTGTCACCGTCACGCAACCCGATCGGCGTGATATGATTGCCCGCCTTAGCAAGCACCACACCGCCGTAAACGCGATGAACGTAGCCCTCGGCTTCCAGCGCGTCCAGATCACGGCGCACCGATGCCTCGCTGGTGAAAAGCTTTGCCGCAAGCTCCTTGACCGTTGCGCTTTGCTGCTCGGTCAGCAACTTCAGGATCCCTTGCCTGCGATCATATTGCACGCTGCCCCCTCCTTTCCGTCGATCTGCCGCGTCCGATCAGAAGCGATAGATATCGCCGCTCTTGGACGACTCGTAAATACCCTCGAGAATTCTTGTGACACAGTATGCCTGCTCGGGAAGCGTGAGCGGATCGGTGTCGTTGCGGATCGCCTCGATCCACATACGTGCCTCGCGCTCTGCCGCGCTTTCGGAAGCCGCGCCGTCATTGAAGGCAACGCCGCCCGCCTTGAAATTGGGCTCGAGCACATACTGTCTGTTGTGGCGGATCCCGTTGATGCGCACGCAATTCTTGACCGCCATGTCGCCGCCCGCAAGCGTTCCGCAAACCGAGGTCACCGCCTCACGAACGTCGAGCGTGTTGAGCGCCCATGCCGATTCAAGCACGATCGTAGCGCCGTTTTCCATCACGATAAAGCCGAACGCGGAATCCTCAACCGTGAATTTTTCGGGATCCCAATTGCCCCACATGTTTCCCTGATCGGTGTCATTGTTGAGCTTATGGTAAGCCGTGCCCACACAATACTTGGGCTTGTAGTTATCCATCATCCAGAGTGTAAGGTCCAGCGCGTGTGTTCCAATGTCGATCAGCGGACCGCCGCCCTGCTCATACTCGTTGAGAAATACGCCCCACGTGGGAACAGCACGGCGACGAAGCGCAGTTGCCTTTGCATAGTAGATATCCCCGAACGTGCCTGCTTCTGCCTCTGCCTTCATGTACTGAGAATCGTCGCGGAAGCGGCTCTGATAGCCGATCGTGAGCTTCTTGCCCGTGCGCTTTGCCGCATCGAGCATCTTTTTTGCCTCTGCCGAATTGATCGCCATGGGTTTTTCGCACATTACGTGCTTACCTGCCTCAAGCGCGTCAACCGTGATAAAGCTGTGGGAACGGTTTGGCGTGCAAACGTGTACAACGTCAATTTCAGGATCACGAAGCAGCTCCTTGTAGTCGGTATAAACCTTTGCGTCTGCCGTGCCGTATTCTTTTGCAGCCTTCTCTGCTCTTTCGATCACGATATCGCAAAACGCAACCATTTCGCAGTCTGCCACTTTTTTGAGCGACGGCATATGCTTACCGTTCGCGATCCCGCCGCATCCGATGATGCCAATTTTCAATACGTCTGCCATTTTTATTTCCTTTCTGTTTTCAAAATCCTGTGAATCGGTCTTGGGTTAAGACTCTATTTGGATCATTTCTCCGCTCAACGGAGGAACGGTAAAGCTCCTTCCGTTCGAAAGCGTCACCGTTTCGGGGCAATCGGTATGATTGACAAAGATCTGTACCCGCTCCCCATCGCGCTCCCATGCCGTGGAAAGCACACAGGGAATGTCCACCTCGCGTTCTTCACGCGTGGGATAAGTCTCTGCGGCACACCGATACTCGATCGGCTTGATCATACGGCCGCAGTAGAGATAACGCCCTGCCTCCTCGCGGTAAAAGCGTGTCATGTTCGCCGCGAAGCGCACGGTCTTTTCGTAATCGGGCGGTTGCAGGCGCCCGCGTCCGCCCCAGCTTGACATCAAGCCGCCTGTCGGCGAGAGCACAAGCGTCATGCAATCGCCCGCGACAAAAGAATATGCCATTCTTGTGCGCATGGAATCCTTGGTGTACCAAAGTCCGCAGGATACCTGATTTCCCATAAAATTACGCAGATACTCGTGGTAGAGATAAGCATACAGCGGAACAGGCTCTCCAAAGTACCAATTGAGCTCGAAGCGGTTGTCTGAGAACAGGAGCTGCGGCAAAAAGGCTTCCGCTGCCGCCGACTCACAACCGAACAGCTTGCCGTGCGCGCTGTCGCGCCACCCGCTGAGGAGCGTTTGCATAGTCTCTGTCATCCATGCCCCCGGAACGGGAGGATGCCCATGATCCCTCGCGTAGCAGAAATACTGCCCGCCGCCATGGTTCTGATCCAGGATCTGCACGTAATCGAGCGAGGAATCCAAGAGCGGGCGGTATGCCTCCTCCAAAATCTCCTGCGCCTTCGGGCTTTTGACACAAAGATCATATCCGACGCGCTGTGCTCTGCATATGCGGCTGTGAAGGACCTCACCGTCGCGTCCGGCGCACATCGCGCGTGAAAGACCTCCGCTCTGATACTCCTCCCGACGGTTGTACTCCCGGATCAGGTTGCTCTGCTCGGTCCAGCCAAAGCCCGAGCAATATACTCCTAAAAGGTGTCCGCGCTCGTGGAGCGCGTTGCAAAAATCGGTCAGCATCGCTTCTCCGCCATAGGGAGGCCAAACGTGGGGCGGCGCCCACGGAGCCGTTCCCTCCCAGTGCATCAAAAGCACCAGCAGACGGCTTTGGGTCTCGTCCGCAATGCGATCCAGCGTAGGAAGCGCATTTTGATAGGGGAAGAAGGCGTTTGGCGTCATTTCATCGGTGTCATGCAAGCCGCGCACGGGATAGGTGACCACCAGCGGCGAATCCGCGTACCATGCGGGCAGATGCTCGTTGGCTGGGATCTTTTTCGCTCCCTGCGGCAGATTGGATTCAAACCATTGCCGATAGAGCTCGGCACCGTCCTGCCAATCCCCCGCAAAGGGCTTCCATACGACCGCATAATCGGGCGTGAAGTTTCCGCCAAACTCCGTGCCGCCAAACAGACGGTTGAAAAAGCGGACACCCGCTCCGTCGGGGTAAAAATCGATCGCTTTTGGCGCGCGGCTCGCATCATGTACGCCCATATACAACCCGTATCCGTCGGTCAGATAACATTGGAATTGGGAACAGAGCATATTCGGGAACATCGAATAAGAACCGAGGGAAGGATATTCGGGCTCGCAGGACGCAAATACGGTTTTTTGACGCAGCTCGGCATCGGAAATCAAAGCGCCCTCATTATAAGGGTAGAGCACGGTGGCATCTCCCCCGTTTTGGGCAAGCGGTTTGAGGATCACATCGGGGAAGACCACTGCCTCCACCGCGCAATCGGTGCGGTTTTCCACCGCGATCCGCCACTCCCACGCGTCTGCTGTCGGACGGCACGCAACCGTGACCGCGATCGCTTCGGGAAAGCCCGTGTAAACCGCGCCGCCGTCACAAAGGGTACATCTCTCCGCGTCATACGCGGTAAGATCGCGCACGTCCCCGTTCTGCGCCATCAGGCGAACCGAGAACAGCGGAGTGCGGTCGGCAACCAGCTCGCGTCCGTTTATCGTGAGCGAGGTCAGCGCTCCCTTTTCATAATCTACGTTTAAATTGTGGTTCTGTACTTGAAAAATCATATTGAAAGCTCCTTTCCATGAATCTTTGTACTGCCTTCATGATACCACAAAAGCTGTTGGAAATCTTTCAAATATTTGTCCGAATCTATCAAAAATATTCACTGTTTAAAAGCGAGCCTTACCGCGCCTTCTCCACCGCATCGGCAAAGCGTCTTGCAGCCTCTGCCGCACGGCGATAGTATTCGGCGGGGGTGAGGTCATCATAGGCGTGCGAATTGCGGCGGATCACCTCAAGCATGATCGAGCCCGCATAACCGCTCTCGGCAATGCGACGCGCGGCAAGCTCCATGTTGATCGAACCGTCGTAGGGGAGCAGGTGCTCATCCCGATTGAATTCACTGTGGTTGTCCTGCAGATGGAGCGCGACAATACGGTCCCCAAACAACGGCATGTATTCTCTGCCGTTTGTAAAGCAAGCCTCATGCCCCACGTCCCAACAAAAGCCCGCCTCGGGATACTGCTCCATCGCCATGGAAAGGTTTGCGAGCTTTCGCTGATTTTCATACGCGATCGTGACACCGCAACGCTTTGCCTCCTCCATCAAGCGGTCCAAGCGCGCATTGCCAATGTCGTTGATGCGCGGCGCGTTGATCCCCGACGAAAGATGCACCACAAGTGTGGGGATCTCGTTTTTCGCACACGCGCGGACACCGTTGATCAGGCGCGCAAGCATTTCCTCACCTGCCTCGCCCGCAAACCAGATGTCGTTGATCTTATTGAAGGGCGCGTGGCAGTTTTCGCAGATAATGCCCGCGGCTTTGAGCAGCGAAACGTACGTATCAATATGGGGATTCTCCGAGCCCATAAAGGTGGTCTCAAATCCGTTCTCGCACATTAGCGCGATCTGTTCCTCGATGGGGAGCCCGTCGCCGTAGCACCCCAGATTTACTCCTATTTTTTTCATTTGACCGACGTCTCTTTATTTTTTCGGACGTGCCGCGTCGATCTGCGCGGTGAGGAATCTCGCAAGGTCCGCCATATACTTCAAATGCAACGGCATCACAAGATCGTCCATCGTGCCTTGGTTGCCGCTGGTCTCATAGGTGAAGTCACCGTCGTAGTCGATCTCACCGAGTGCGCGCGTGACCTCCTGCCAATTGATCTTGCCCGCATAGGGGAGCAGGTGCTGGTCGCCGCGATAGTCGTTGTCGTGTATATGCAGAGAATGCAGACGGTTATGTCCGAGCGCACGCACCATATCCCACGGCTCGTCGTCACGCAGGATCACGCCAACGTGACCGACATCGAGGCAGGCAACCGCCCACTCGCTGTTGAGTGTGTCAATGTAGCGAATAAAATCATCGGCGCGAGAGCAGGTATCGTGAACAATGTGTCTGCGGCGCGGGCACACCTGGAACATATTTTCGATTCCGATCTTGACGCCGCATGCCTTTGCCGTAGGCAAAAGCTCACCGTAATACTCCATATTCTTCTCAAAGATCTCGTCCTCATGTCCGTGGAACTCAGGGTGGTGCCACGGATGGATCACGTCCACTTTCGCGCCGAAAATTGCCGAAATTTCAAGCGTGCGGCGGAGAATATCCATTAGGTCGGGGCGACCTTCCCAAATATCAAGCGGATATTTGAAGGGCGCGTGGGTCTGATTGATCTCGATTCCCACCTTGTCGGCATAGCCGCGAATCTCTTGCGCATACGCCTGATATCCCGGCTGATTGTAGGGGGATTCATCGCCCCGCGTCATGTCAGTCAGGCTGACGTCAACTGCATCAAAGCCTGCCTCCCGCAGCAGATAAAAAGCCTTCTCGTGACCATAGCGACCGATCAGATAGCCGCCGTTTGCAGAAATTTTCATAGTCTTTGTTCCTTTCCTTGATTAAAAGTCTTTGACTTCCTTGGTTTTTGATTGGGTTGGTTTATGGCTTCTTTGGTTTAATTATATTATAATTACTTTTTGTTGTCAAGGCAAAAACGAAAATATCTCTCTGCTAAAAGAACATTTTTTTATAGCAGAAAAATCGTGAAAAATCTACAAAAAAATTTTGGAAAAAGGGTTGACTTTTCCAAAAAAGGGTGCTATAATTTTCGAACACAAAATAAAGGAGAGCGCCTTTTATGGCCGCGCACTGACATGGAAGCTACCTTTTTGACCAACCAACGGTTGGAGGAGAAGCAGATTCAAACCCTTGTCGGTCTTGCCGACAAAGACGACCCGATCCTGTTCGCAGTGGTCGGCGAAATTTCCAAACGTGCTCGCTACAGTCTCAACGTTCTGCTTGTGACCCGCACCTGTCTATTCACCTACGATTTCGGTTCGGAGACCTGCTCGGAAAGAATCTATTTTTCCGAGACCGAAGAGCTCTTCAACAAACGCATGTACGGAAACGCTTTGATGCGTGCCCGTATGAAGGACGGCACCACGCGCGAGATCTTCCGCTTCACCTTTACCGTGACGGCGATCTGTGATGCCGTGCTTGCCTACGTTACCGATATCCGCGACGGCAACGCAACCCCCGAGGAGGCATTTGATGCCATTCGCGCAACCTACGAAAAGCACCTCTCGGTTTGTCCCAAATGCGGACGGACGCTCTCGGCGCCCGGTGTTCCCTGCATCAACTGCATGGGCAAGAGCCGCCTGCTCAAAAAGCTCGGCGTCTATCTCAAGCCCCAACTCCCCATCATTCTTGTCTCCATCATTCTGTCTTTTGTAACCACGGGTCTTGCCCTTACCCCGCCCATGCTTACAAAGCAGCTCGTTGACGATATTCTCCCCAACAGCAGGCTCGACATGCTCTACATTGTGTCATTCTCGCTCGTTGGCGTTTACATCGCGCGCTTCCTGTTCTCGGCATTGCGCACCTACATCGCGCGTATTGCGGGCAATAAGATCGTTGCCGCCATTCGGTGCGACGTATATGAAAAAGCACAGCACCTCCCGATGCGTTTTTATGATAAGACCTCCACGGGTGCCGTGATCAACCGTATCAGCGGCGATACCGCAACGCTACAGGCGTTTATGCTCCGCATCACGCAGGACGTGCTTGTCTACTTCTTCCGCATGATCGGAATTGTGGTGGTCATGCTCTGCATGAACTGGAAGCTCACCCTCTTCTCACTCGTACCGGTTCCGATCGTGGTGATCGGTTCGCGCATCTTCCGCAAAAAGATTGCGCCCTTCTATCGCCGCATCTGGAGACGCTCGTCGGCTGTGACCTCGGTGCTCACCGACACCATTCCCGGTATCCGCGTGATCAAATCCTTTACCAATGAAAAGAAAACGGTTGACCGCTTTTCCGCCTGCGTAGACGAATGGCGTGTAACCGACACCAAGGCAGGCAAAATTTTGAGCATCTATCCCCAGATCGTAAATATTATGATCTCGTGCGGAAGCGTGGTCATTTGGGCGCTCGGCGGTCAAATGGTTATCGGCGGAATTGAGACGCAATCGGTTGGCGCCATTTCGGTCGGTCTGCTCGTTTCGTTCATTACCTACGCCAACATGTTCTACGAGCCTGTCAACTTCTTCGCAAACCTCTCGGACTCCGCGCAAAATGCGATGGCATCTGCCGAGCGTATCATGGACATTCTCGATGCCGAGCCCGAGCATGATTTCGGCAAGGGTAACACCAATGCCGATATCGGCGGCAGAATTGAGTTCAAAAACGTGAACTTCTCCTTCGACCGCACCAAAAAGGTACTCAAAAACATCAATCTCGTGATCGAACCCGGTGACATTGTGGGCATCGTTGGTACCACGGGATCGGGAAAATCGACCCTAATCAACCTGCTCCTGCGTTACTACGATCACTATGAGGGGCAGATCCTCGTTGGCGGCGTGGATATTCGCGATATCGACATGCAGTATTACCGCTCGCACATCGGATACGTGCAGCAAGAGCCGATGATGTTCCACGATACCATCTATAACAACATTGCATACGGCGACGACAGCTTCTCGGTGGACGAGGTCATTAATGCGGCTGACATTGCAAACGCGCATGAGTTTATCATTCGTCAGCCCGACGGCTACGACTCCATGCTGGGAGAACGCGGCGTCGGCCTTTCCGGCGGTGAACGTCAGCGTATCTCGATCGCGCGCGCGATGCTCCGCAACCCCAAAATGCTGGTGTTTGATGAGGCGACTGCCTCGGTCGACTCCGAAACCGAGCACCTGATTCAGGACGCCATTGAGCATCTGATCAGCGGGCGCACGACCCTGATGATCGCGCACCGTCTTTCCACACTTTCCAAGGCAAATAAGATCGTGGTCGTGGATAACGGCGCGATCATTGAGTGCGGTACCCCTGAAGAGCTGATGGAGCTCAAGGGAAAATATTACCGTCTCGTGCAGATTCAATCCATGTCGGACAAGGTTGCAAAAGAGCGCCGCGCCGAAAACTTTGAATGAGGAGGGTTTGAAAATGGGAAGAATTTACGTTGACCGCTATACCGGCAAATTGGAGCGCACCGACATCTATCACGTGCGCTTGACCTTGAAGGACGGAACCGTAATTGAAGATCTGGAGCCCCGCCGCCTCTTTCCGGTTACCAACAGCACCATGTTTATCACCTTGCTCGATCGCGACGAGCACGAGATCGCGTTTATCCGTGACCTCACCGAGATCGACGAGGCTTCCAAGCAGGCACTGCTCGAGTGCTTCAACGAATACTACATGATCCCCGCCATTACTGCGGTTTTGGAGTGCACCGAGAAATTCGGCTCGCTGAAATGGACGGTGGAAACCGATCGCGGAGTCGTCTCCTTCCGTATCCGTAACCGCCACAGCGATATTAAGAATCTCTACGGCACAACGCGTATTCTGGTGCGCGATTCAAACGACAACCGTTATGAGATCCGCGACTATACCGCGCTCGACTCTCACAGCCAGCGCTTACTGTTCTCTTATCTGTAACAATTTACAATACACAAACGCGGAGGCGTCAAATGAAAGCTCTCATTTGACGCCTCCGCCTCTGTTTTTATATTTCAATTCGCATGCCGTCGTAGGCAACCGTCATACCAAACGGCTCGGCTTCCATACAAAGCGCATCGTGCGTGCGCTCGACCAAATGCCCGACGTGAGACAGCACAAACCGCGTCTCCCCATCGGCATTCCCCTGCTCGCGCAAACGCGCCGCCGTTTCCAAGCACCAATCCAGATCCATGTGCGACTTTGTGATCTGCTTCCCGCGCCCCAGCGTGCAATCGAGCGACACCAGATCAAACCGAATCCCGCTCTGCCGCAGGTATTCATACACCTCGGTGTGGAAAAGCCCCGTGTCGTGCGCCCAAAGAATGCTACGCCCATTCTTTTCAATGATAAAATTCATCGTTTCGATCGCTTCATCATGCCGCGCGCGAAGCGGGATCACGGTGTAGTCCAGGATCCGGATCGGCTGATAGAGCGTGAGCGTGTGTACCTCCGCGCTGAAATTGCTCGTGCGGATCTTTCTGCCGCTGCGGTATGCCTCCTCGATCTGCTCCACGCTCTTGCGAAATTGCCGCCCCGATGCCTCGCTGATGTAAAAATGAACGGGACCGTCGATCCCCTGCGGACGGCTCATCACGTCGGCAGGCATAAAATGATCGTGGTGGCTGTGCGTGATCAGCACGTGTCGCACGGTGCGCATGTCGAGCCCACCGTGGAGGGTGTGCAAAAAGGTGTCCACCGGATAATCGATGGAAAGCTCGGAATTGATCACCGCCTGCGACCGTGTGCGGATATTTCTGCCTCGCGCCACACGCGCCTGCTCGCAAACGCGGCAGGAGCAAAAGATCTCGGGAATTCCCGCGCCCGCGCCGGTTCCGAAATACTGTAAAATCATAACACCTTCGCTCCTTTTAGGAAATAAAGTCTGCCGCGAACAAATGGACGTCCTCCGCCCCGTGCGTGGAAAGCCATTCGATGCGAATGCGCTCTGCCCGACAGTGAAGCGGGATCTTGACGAGCGAGAGGAAGTTATCCTCCTGTCTCATAATCTCCTTGCCGTCGGCATAAACGGCAAAGCCCTTTGCGATCGTGTTTGCCACACGGACGGGCTCAAAATCCTTACCCGTATGCAGCTTCATGGCAAAAACGCGCATCTTTTTATTGACCGAGATCGACATACGCGAATAGTCGGGGTCAAAGCGAAGGCGGAGCGTGCCAATCTCGCGCGGCTCGTCAAAGGTAAAGCAAAGACTTTCACCTACCTTCTGATAAATCCCATTCTCATCCCCCTCGGTGCGCGGACGCTCAATGCCGTTGAACAGAATGTCACGTTCATGGTCGGAGATATTCAGCCGCGCCGAGCGCGTGAGCTCCGAGACCTCGCGCCGAATATGCGGCAGGAAGATGCCGTCCTCCAGCACCGCCGCCTGCAAGTCCTTCAAATGGTGTTCGTAGACCCCGCGCGGAGTGGTGCGGTGCGCCAGCGCGATCGCTGCCCCCGTTCCCATTGCCTGCCCCAAAAGCGCGCAGGTGCCCATCACGCGCGTGGAGGACAGCGCGGCATGTGTAACGCTGATATTCCGCCCCGCAAACATCAGATTCCGCACGTTGCGTGAATAGAGCGCGCGGTAAGGGATCCCATAGATCTCGTTTACGGGAATCATAATGGACGCCGTGTTGCTGTATGCGTTTTTCTCCATTCCGTAGGGGTTGTGGTCGTCCATCGGCCAACCGCCAAACGCGACC
>SVTW01000019.1 GCA_015063585.1 Oscillospiraceae bacterium | reverse complement strand
GCAAGAAGGTTAACATTCCTTCTCTGATCGTAAAGGCCGGTGACGTTGTTGCAGTTAAGGAAACCAGCCGTGATTCGGTTAAGTTCAAGGCTCTTGCAGAAGCAGCTGCAACGCAGACCGCTCCGAAGTGGCTTGAGGTTAAGGCAGATGCAATGACCGCAAAGGTTCTCACCCTGCCCGCACGCGAGGACGTTGACTTCGATTTCAACGAGCAGCTGATCGTCGAGCTCTATTCCAAGTAATACCGTTTGCTGTGCAAATGGTACGGTGTGCCGCATAAGATGCACCGAAACACCCCGTTAGCCCATTATTATGATTTGAAGGAGGTTTATTTGGAATGATTGAGATTGAAAAGCCGAATATCACAACGGTTGATCTGAGTGAGGACGGCGTTCACGGCACCTTTATCGTGGAGCCCCTTGAGCGCGGCTACGGCATTACGCTCGGAAACTCTCTGCGCAGAGTTCTGCTCAGCTCGCTTCCCGGCGTTGCGGTTACCAATATCAAGATCGACGGTGTTCTCCATGAGTTCTCGAGCATCCCCGGGGTCACCGAGGACGTGACCGAGATCGTGCTGAACGTAAAGGGCATCACGGCAAAGCTTCACTGCGCCGGCCCCAAGACTGTGATCATTGACGTAACGGGCGAGAAGAACGTTACCGCAGGTGATATCAAGCAGGATTCCGACGTTGAGATCCTGAATCCCGATCATCATATCGCAACGGTTGGCGAGAATGAGAGATTCTATATGGAATTGACCTTCGCAGCAGGCCGCGGATATGTATCGCAGGAGAGAAACAAGCAATTGCACACCCAGGTTCTCGGTGCGGCAGCTTCGGCTCCCATCGGAACGATCTACACCGACTCGATCTACACCCCTGTTTACAACGTGAACTACACGGTGGACAATACGCGTGTCGGTAACATTACGGACTACGATAAACTGACTCTGGAAATTCTGACAAACGGAACGATTTCCGCAAAGGAAGCAATTTCCCTTGGCGCCAAGATTCTCAACGAGCATCTCAACTTGTTTGTGGATTTGTCTGATGAAGCAAAGAAGGCAGAGATTATGGTTGAAAGAGAAGAAACCATCAAGGAGAAAGTCCTTGAGATGACCATTGAGGAACTTGACATGTCTGTTCGTAGCTTCAACTGCTTGAAGCGCGCAGGCATTGACACGGTTGAGGATCTGATCAACCGTACGGAAGAGGATATGATAAAGGTTCGTAACCTTGGTAAGAAGTCGCTGGAAGAAGTGATCCAGAAGCTCCATTCGCTTGGCTTGGAGCTGAAAAAGGAAGAGGAATGATCTCTCCCCGACTCCTACCCATTCAGAACTAAAAAACGATTCGTAAACAACAGAAGGAGGGAATAGAAATGCCCGGAACCAGAAAACTCGGCAGACCTACCGCTCACAGAAACGCTATGCTGCGCGGAATGGTTACCTTACTGCTTGAGAACGGACAGATCGAGACCACGCTCACCAGAGCGAAGGAAGTTCGTTCCATGGCAGAGAAAATGATTACACTCGGTAAGAAGAATACCTTGGCAAGCCGCCGCGCAGCTTTGGCTTATATCACCAAAGAGGATGTTGTAACCAAGCTGTTCAGCGAAATTGCTCCCCTGTACGCAGAGCGTCAGGGCGGTTATACGCAGATCTTCAAGATGGGTCCCCGCAGAGGCGATGCCGCAGAAATGGCTATCGTAAAGCTGATCGCAGAGGCTCCCGTTGCAAAAGAGGAAGCTAAGGCTGAGTAATTCGCTCACCCAAAGCCAAATTCTAAAAAGCCCCCGCCCGTGCAGTTTGCACAGGCGGGGGCTTTTTGTTTTACAATTCAAAAGATTCAAATAAAACCTTTATAATATGCGACATATTGGCAGGGAGGGGCGAGACAAACCGCACCTCTTTTTTGGTACGCGGATGTGTGAATATTAACTCCTTTGCATGCAGGAGCTGACCTTGGATCCACGCCTTGTGATGGGCTTCAAATTTTGTATTAGAGCCGCCGTAAACAGGGTCGCCCAGCAGAGGATGACCAATCGATGCCATATGCACACGGATCTGATGCGTTCTGCCGGTCTCCAACTCACAGCGAACAAGGGTAAAGGACTGTCCGTCGGCAGCCCCACGGGCGAGCACTTGCCAATGCGTTACGGCATCGCGCGCCCGCATATCGCTGTTACGAATGACCGCCATGCGCTTTCGATCAATCGGGTGGCGACCAATCGGGGCATCGACTGTACCGTTGTCGTCCTTGATGTTGCCAATGGTAACAGCATAATAGATTCTTCGAATATGATGTCCTTTGAGCTGCTCTGCCAGCGCTAAATGGGTGGGATCATTTTTCGCAACCACAAGCAAGCCCGAGGTGTCCTTGTCGATTCGGTGAACGATTCCCGGGCGTATCACGCCGCCAATGCCGGACAGGGAGTCACCGCAATGGTAGAGCAGGGCATTCACAAGCGTTCCGTCCGGATTTCCCGCGGCAGGGTGGACCACCATACCAACGGGTTTATTGATTACAATGAGATCTTCGTCCTCAAAGATAATATCCAAAGGAATGTTTTGCGCAACCGCTTCGGTGGGTTCGGGTTCGGGGAGAAGGATCTCAACAATGTCACCCGCGCGAAGCCGGTAATTTTTTTCTGATTTTTCCTGATTGACCGTCAGCGCACCATCCTCGATCAGTCGCGTGATCGCGGAACGTGTTAACTCGGTTGCGCTTGCGGCATATTGGTCAAGACGTTTCCCAACGTCGGCTTGATCGGCGCTCAGAACAATCGGCGCATCATCATGCGGTCGCGTTTCATTCATGGCGAGTCTCCGAGCTGTCGGCGTCGGAATCAGACGTCTCCATCACGTCAGTTGCATCGCCTTCGGTAGCGTTGTCGGGGGTCTGTTTTCCTTTTTTGAGATCACGGATCATTTCCACAATCAAATAACCCATCAGCATAAAAGCACCAACCGTAACAAACGAGTCGGCAACGTTAAAAATTGCGAAATCGATCAGCGTGAAGTCGATAAAATCGATCACGTAGCCTAGAGCCACGCGGTCGATCATATTTCCAATGCCGCCTCCAATGATCATAGCAAGCGAGATGCGAACCCAGTGATTTTTCTGCGAAAAACGGAAAAGATAAACCGTGAGTGCGACAATGGCAACCGTTGAGACCAGCATAAAGACCCAACGCTGATCGCTGAGGATTCCAAACGCGGCGCCCTCATTTCTGTGGTGTGTCAAGTGCAAAACATCCTGCCAGAGCGGGAAGGACTCCTGATAGTCAAGATAAACAACGGTCAGCCATTTCGTAAGCTGATCCAAAGCAATGACACCCACGATAATTGCGAGTAGCAGTATCATAGGATTTCCTTTCTTTTTCAATGAGACAATAATTGCATGATGGGGCTCAGTCAGAGGCAGAACAGGCAATCTCGACCGTGTACCCTACAAGGGTACGCGGTCGAGATATTGCGGCTAAAAAATACACATAAAAATCAAAATTTGTAAAAAGTTTCACCTTAAAATCAATAAGATCTTGATTTTTTGAACGGTAGAACGCGTTTTTGAAGATTCCTTTTGTTGTGTATTTTTTGTTCTGCGTTAAATGAGACAGTCCCAAGGACGCAATCCGTTGTAAATTAAAGCGACAGGATCGTTTTGCAACGTGCGCAGATAAAGCCGCCGTCTTCGGTATTTTCACCCTCGGTGGAGAAACTCCAGCAACGGTCACACTTGCATCCGTCAGCAGGTTCAACAAGAACGGCGAGCGCGCCGCTTTCGCTGACGTAAGCGGCGGAGGGCGCATCTTCTTGTGCAATGTGAACGCCCGAAACGATAAATACCGTGTTGAGTTCCTGTGCGAAGTCATTCAGCATGGCGAGCATCTCGGTGTCCTTGGTGTAGAGCGTCACTTTGGCTTCGAGCGATTTGCCAACCAACTTTTCAGCACGCGCGAGTTCAAGTGCTTTCATAACGTCATCACGCATTTCAAAGAGGCGGTTCCACTTTTCTGCCACCTCGGGGAAGGTAAGGGATTCTTCAAACGCGGGCATTTCGTTGAGGAATACGCTCTTGGTGTTATCGCTTTCCACGTGCGGGATCGCCTGCCACATTTCCTCGGCGGTGAAGGCGAGAATCGGAGCAAGGAGACGAACCAGTCCCGACAGTACAAAGTACATAGCCGTTTGTGCGCTGCGGCGTGCGGTGCTGTCGGCTTTTTCGGTGTAAACGCGATCCTTGGTAATATCAATGTAGAGCTTGGAGAGCTCTGTGGTACAGAAATTACCGATGCTGTGCGCAATGGGATGGAATTCAAAGACCTCATAGGATGCGCGCACGTTGCGAGTCAGCTCGTTCATTGCCGAAATGATCCAACGGTCGATCTCAAGAAGCTGATCGAAGGGGAGCGCATCGGTGTTGGGGTTGAAGTCATTCAAATCGGCAATCAGAATACGAACGGTGTTTCGGATCTTGCGGTATGCGTCGGAAAGCTGTTTGAAAATTGCCTCGGAAACGCGAACGTCTACGCGATAATCTGCGGAAGCTGCCCACAAGCGAACAAGATCGGCGCCGTATTTTTTGATCATATCAAGCGGATCTACGCCGTTTCCAAGCGATTTGTGCATCGCTCTTCCTTCGCCGTCAACCACCCAACCGTGCGTGAGCACCGCTTTGTAGGGGGCTTGTGCCTCTCCGCGCGCACCAACAGCGGTGAGCAGGGAGGATTGGAACCAGCCGCGATATTGGTCAGCACCTTCCAGATAGAGGTCAGCGGGCCAAGCATATTCGTGTTTATTCTCCAAAACCGAGAAATGGGTAGAGCCCGAGTCGAACCAACCGTCAAGCGTATCGGTCTCCTGCGTGAAGTGCTTGCCGCCGCAATGCGGGCAAACAAAGCCTTCGGGAAGTAGCTCAGCAGCAGTCTTTTCATACCAGGTATTGGAGCCTGACTCAGCAAAGATCTTTGCTACGCGGTCGATCGTTTCATCGTTGCAGATCGGCTTTTTGCAATCCTCACAATAGAATACGGGAATCGGCAGACCCCAATGGCGCTGACGGGAGATACACCAATCGGCACGCTCGCGGATCATCTGCTTCATGCGTTCACCGCCCCATTCGGGCATCCACGAAACCTTTTCGCAGGCTTCAACGGCTTGATCCTTAAAGGCATCTACCGAGCAGAACCACTGCGGTGTTGCGCGGAAGATGATCGGCTGCTTACATCTCCAACAGTGCGGATACTCATGCTCAAACTCCTTGGAAGCAAAGAGCGCACCGCTTTCCTTCATATCGGCAAGAATCGCATCGTTGGATTGGTCATAGCGCAATCCTGCGAACTTTCCTGCTTCTTCGGTCTGGAAACCGCGGTCGTCAACCGGAACAAGAGGCGGCAGACCGTAGCGACGGCAGGTGACGTTATCGTCCGCGCCAAAGCCGCCCGCGGTGTGCACGCAGCCCGTGCCGCTGTCCATCGTAACGTAGTCGGCAACCACAAGCAGACTGTCGCGGTCCAGGAAGGGGTGCTGTGCGGTCATGTATTCGAAATCCTGACCCTTGCGTGTTGCAACGATCTCATATTCCTCTACTCCACCCTCTGCCATTGTAGCGGCAACGAGTGCCTCGGCAACCACGTAGTATTCGCCGTTTGCGGCCTTTACAATCGCGTAATCCTCAATGGGATTGAGCGCGATCGCCTGGTTTCCGGGGAGGGTCCACGTGGTGGTCGTCCAAATGATAAAGTAGGTCTTGTTGGTATCGCAAACCCCTGCAAGTTTCCCCTGATCGTCCTTGAGCGCGAATTTTACGTAGATCGAAGTACACTTGTCGGTTTTATATTCGATCTCCGCTTCTGCCAGTGCGGTTTCGTCTTGCGGGCACCAATACACGGGCTTAAGACCCTTGTAAATATAGCCTCTCTTGAACATCTCGCCAAACACACGGATCTCGCGGCTTTCGAACTCCTTGTTCATCGTCAGATAGGGATTTTCCCAATCACCGCTGACACCGAGGCGAACGAACTGACCCATCTGTACCTTTACAAAATCCTCCGCAAACTTATGGCACGCGGTACGGAATTCGGGAATCGACATCTTTTTGCGGTCGAGCTTGTTCTTCTTAATGATCGCCGATTCGATCGGCATACCGTGGTTATCCCAGCCCGGGATATAGGGCACGCGATAGCCCATCATGGTTTTTGATTTGTTGATAAAATCCTTCAGAATCTTGTTGAGTGCCGTTCCCATATGGATATTACCATTGGAGAAGGGGGGGCCGTCATGCAGTAGATAAAGCGGCTTATCCTTGGCATTTTCCTGCATGGCGTTGTAAAGATCGATCGACTCCCAAAATTTCAGCATGTCGGGCTCTCTCTGCGGCAGGTTTGCACGCATGGGGAACTCGGTTGTAGGGAGATTGAGTGTGCTTGTGTAATCCTTTGCCATTTTTGATATCTCCTAAAAATTTTTCGTTTGCTTGCGGAAAACAAAAAACGCCTCATAGCTCAAAAGCCATGAGACGGAATGCTCCGCGGTACCACTCATATTCGCCAGCCGGAAGCCGACGCACTCTCGAAGGCAGAAACCTTCCATGCTTTAACGCAGCCCTACGGATGCACTTACTCAAAAAATTCGGCACATCAACTCGGAAGCGATCCCACTGAAAAAGTACCAATTGCGTTCTTCCACCAAGCGAACACTCTCTGTAAATCTTCCTTTTTCGGAGTTCTTCGTCATCGTTTTTACTATATCTAATATTATATCACATTTTCTTTTGTTTGTCAACGGTTTTCAGAAGTTTTTTCTTGCGTGATTCCTTTTTCGAAAAAAGCACCGGAACCCCTTTTTTTTTGAAAATTTTCAGCCTGACAACCCAATTATTTATAATAAGAATTAGTCTTAATCTAAAAAATAGATAAAAAATGACAAAATACGACCTTTTTTCATATAATGAAAATAGCCGAACCATGTCACAAGGGGTACGCGAGGCACCTTGCAATGGAACGGCATCTGATGAAATGAAAGGAGTTAAACGATGTATTCTGAAACCAACCGACGCGCATCGGCGCGCCGTGCCAACGACGAGTTTCTCAGACGAATGATGGGAGGCGAATTGGGGGAGTTTGATCCGCGTCTTGCAAAGTCCGCGGCATCGCTTCTTGAGCCTGTCTCCGAAGGGCGTGTAGGCTGTGACGGAACGGTCAGAGGCGATGGCGATTCGACCATCGGCGAAAGCTGCCCGTTATATGTCAAGACCCCTTCTTTGGCAATGGTATACGCACCGCGTCAATGCTGGCAAAATCTCCTCGATCCCGAAGCGGCGCTTGCAAACGGCACCCTTTTCGGGGATCTGATCTTACCGTTTGAGGGCGGACAAAAATTCAAGGGAACGGAGGGACATTCGGTTCGCTGAATCGGGTGAATGATACGATGAACAGACCAAACCATTCGAATGGCGGCGGTTGCCGTCAAAACATGCGCAAATTGCAGGCAATCGATTTTGCCATTCAGGAAACCGTATTATATCTGGATGCTTATCCCGACCATCCGCAGGCACTCGACTACTATCATCAGTTGATCGAGACCCGTCGGCAGCTTTTGACAGCATACGAAAAAAACTGCGCGCCCGTAAGCATGTACGGTAATACGAGTCACAACTCGTGGGATTGGGTCAAGGGACCGTGGCCCTGGGAGCTTGAGGCAAACGAGAGATGAGAGGAGAGACGCACCATGTGGACTTATGAGAAAAAATTGCAGTATCCCGTTAAGATCAAAACACCGAATCCGAAACTTGCGCAGGTGATCATCAGCCAGCTTGGCGGACCCGACGGAGAATTGGCGGCATCTATGCGTTATTTGAACCAGCGATACGCGATGCCCTACGGCGAGGTAACGGGGATCTTGACGGATGTTGGAACCGAGGAGCTGGCGCATCTGGAGATGGTTGCGGCGATCCTGTACCAATTAACGCGAAACATGAAAGAGGAGGAGATTGCGAACAGTCCGTTTGCCACGTATTTTGTTGACCACACCGCGGGGCTTTATCCGGTCGCCGCATCGGGCGTACCGTTCGATATGAAATATGTCGGCATTAAGGGGGACGTCATCGCCGACCTCAACGAGGACCTTGCGGCAGAACAAAAGGCGCGCGTGACCTACGACAACATTCTGCGCCTGACCGATGACCCGGATGTACGTGATCCCATTAAATATCTGCGCGAAAGGGAACTCGTGCACTATCAGCGTTTCGCCGATGCCCTCCGTATCACGCAGGAGCACCTCGACAGCAAGAATTTCTACGCGATCAACCCCGCGTTTGACAAAGGAATGAAAAAATAATTTTTTAGGACGGCTTGAATTTTCAAGCCGTCCTAATTTTTTTGACTGCGCGTGGTAAAAAAATGTATTCAAAGACGATTTCAAGGGTTATACAAAGATGGTGGTCTGCTCTCGGATTTTAAAAGATGACCTTGACATCGCAGAATTTCTTTTTGGAGAAAATGAGATCCGACACGATTCTGATACCGTCAACGTAGACTCCTTTTTCATCGCCTTTTTGGAAGGTGATCTCATATATCGTGCCTCGGAAGATCTTTTTGACCTTGTATTCTTGCCAACCGTCGATCTCGTGAGGCGTGATCCGAAGTCCCTTGTAATCCGCCTTGACACCGAGCAGTCCTTCAAAGCCGTCGTGTATCAGCCAGGAAGGCGTTGCGGAAAACCAGGAATACAAATTTTCTCCGTGACAGGGGTGTTCCGAGCCGTAATAAACGTTCCCCACGCTGTAAGGCTCGCTGGTCCTTCTTGCGTCACAGTTGTCGGGGTGATTGGGAAGGATTCTCTGCATAAGGTCCAGGGCATCATCGTATTTGCCGCAAGCACAGTGCGCCATGATCATAAAGGACGTTGCGTGTAAGTATATTCCTCCGTTTGCAAACGTTCCGGGACGCTGTGTTTGCAGACGTCCGCACTTTTCACCGTACTTTTGATATGCGGGGGCATTTAACTGGGGACCGTATGGAGTCATCAGATAAGTTGCTATGGCGCGGTACATTTTTTCGACCTTTTTCTCATTGTCGTAAATGCCCGTCATGATAGCCCATGACTGCGTATTCAAATAGATTTTTCCCTCATGGCACTTGGACGAACCGATCGGCTCATCGTCAATAAACGCATAAACGTACCAATTTCCGTCCCACGCAACATCATTGACAACTTTTTTATATTCTGCCGAGCGTGATAACAGCATGTTCTCGGTCTCTGCATCTCCGAGCTCGTGATACATTTCGGCTAACAAATTCTGAACGTGGAAAGCCGCCATTGTTCCCCAAACGGTGGTAGCCTCGCCGTATTGATCGATCCCGTTCAAGCCGTCCAGCCAATCACCTCTGCGCATCAGTATCAAGCCGTTTTTGCCTCTTGAATGATACAGATAGTCCAGAGAAAGCAGCATATGATCGGCAACGGTATCCTTTTTATCCGAAGCATAATAGCCGACCTCTTCGTTCAAAATCGAGAAATCTCCCGTTTCCTTGATGTAATCGCACACAGTGATCGGTATCCACAACGGAGAGTCCATAAAATCGCGTGTATCAAGTTGATCGGTGTAAAGATCGTATTGTCGGGGGCATCTGCCATCCGGATACATTTTTGAAAGCGCGCCCAAAACGAACGGACGTATGCTCTCAGGCTCGACCAGCAAATGTCCCCACGTGTCCTGCATGACATCGCGGTATCCGATCAGATTAAAGCGGTTATACCGCATGGTCAGATAGATTTGATTTTTAAGCCAGAAATTTAAGAAATACTGAAGATTTTTGTCTGGTAATTCGCATTTATTGCGCTCCGTGATACGATCCCACTTTTGCTCGACCGCCTCTTTTTCGATCCGTACGTTTTCGGGCGACGTGTACTTTTGATAGAGCGCTTCTGTTTCCTCTCTGTCAGAGCCCGCACCGCCAACGACCAAAAACGTCTGCTCCTCATTCCCCAAGGTGACCTCCTTTGAGAGTGTTACCCTTGTATAATCGTAGATCTTATCACTGATACCAAGCTCACGGTATTTCTCTGTCGTCGGGCAAGCACCCTCCATACCGAACACGGCATAGACAGACCGATTCGGCATAGCCTTTTCGCTATTGGCGATAATATATCCGTTTTGAACAGCAATGCTCATATCCCCGTCGGGAGCTTTTTTTCCGATGTTTTGATTCATAAACGCAAGATCCTCGGAAACACACAGGCGGTATTTCTTTTGATCCCCCGTCAGCTTGATGACCCAGCATTCGCAGGTATCCTTATTTGGAACAAACAGCTCGACCGAAAACCGTATGCCGCCGATTTCTCCCTCATAAAGTGAAGCGCCCATCTTGGCGGTGAATTTCATATTTTGCGTGTCCCGGAGCAGGTCGTATTCCTCCCCACTCACCTCATCCGTCAGCTTGATAACACGTCTTCCGTTTAAGGTGCGTAGCAGATAGTCTGTAAGGGAATGGTATTTCGTGATACGAAGATAGAACGAGTTGAATGCGGTAAAGCCCGAGCCGTCATTTCCCGCAACCGACGCAAAACGGTCGTTTACCATAAAATTCAGCCATTGGCGCGGCGTGTTGCGATCGGTCACGGTGTAGCTTTTTCCGTCTTTTCCAAACTCTCCGAACGTCCTTTCAAAATTCATATAGTCATCATACGAAACGTCATACTGTTCGGTTTTGATTCCGTATTTTGCATTTGGATTTTTCATCGTGTAAACTCCTTTTTTAAAATTGACCAATCAAAGTTTTTTATCCTTGATTGGTCATTTTGAGGATTCCATATCATAAGACTCTCCTTTTATAATATAGCACGAAACAAAAAAAAGAAAAACCTCTTTTTTATGCACAAGGGTGGACTTTTTAGTCAAGATATGTTATAATTATGCCGAGGTGATAAATCATGATATACAATTTTGACGACTTATTCTTTAAAATATTAATGGTTGACCGATTTATACACAAAGAAGGCTTTTTTGATGTAAAAGCGCGTCCTTTTTCTGTACTTTCGTTTCGTGTAAGGGGATCGGGAGCTTTTGAAATAGGAAACAAACGCTTTCTCACTCAAAAAGGGGACGTGTTGTTTTTGCCTGCAAATATGCCGTACAAAGTGGACTATTCGAGTAGCGAGAGCATTGTTGTTCACTTTGCGCAATGTAACTATTTCGAGGCAGAAAATATTTGCTTGGAAAATATCGCGGCGATCGGGCTGCTGTTTCACGATTTACTCGAGTCATGGAACGCTCAACGTTCGGTAAATCAAGCAAAATCCATCATTTACGAGATCCTTGAAAAGATCGAAAAGGATAAAAGAAGTGCGCTCGAGGATAGCGCCTTTGCCCGTTGCGTTCGTTATATAGACACCCATTTTTGTGAGCCTGAATTGGACATCAATACGGTGTGTAATGTCGGCTTTATCAGCGCATCGAGTCTGCAAAGATCGTTTCTTGCGCATTTTGGTGTGTCTCCAAAGCAATATCTGCTCAGGCTCAGAATGAAGCGTGCGCTGGAGCTTTTGGCAGAGAATGTGCTTTCCGTTAAGGAGGTCGCCTTTGCTTGCGGCTTTCATGACGAAAAATATTTTTCGAGAGCATTCAAAAGCAAATACGGATACCCGCCGTCTCAGATGCAAAACAGCATGTTCCTATAAGGCCGATAGAAAGATGACAAAATATTATAAAAAATGGCTTTTGTTTAAAAGGCTAATTTCGCCGATGCCCTCCGCATCACGCAGGAGCATCTGGACAGCAAGAATTTCTACGCGATCAATCCCGCGTTTGACAAAGGGATGAAACGATAATCTTTCGGAGGCTGCGTCATTGACGCAGCCTCTGCTCAAAAAAGCCGACGGCAGGCTTTTTTGTAGCGCGGAATTTGCGGTTTTCGACTGCAAAGCAGTCGAAAATTGCGGTGTTTAGCCGCAAAGCAAAAACGTCGGGGGTGAGTACCAAATGCATTTTTGCATTTGACTCACCCCCTATTTACTTTTTTGTTTGTGTGTGGTATAATGGAAAAAGTAAATCATCAAAACAAGAGGGGTTACCATGGACTCTTTTAATGCAAAAGTGGTATGCCCTTGTGATCGGACTTGCCGATACCGCCAACACCTACGTTGTGCTCACCGAAAACGAGGCGATTGTGGAGGCGGCTTTGGAGCAGGGGGAGACGCATGTAGAGTTGAAAACTCCGACTCCGCTAACTAAATACAATCCCGCATGGCAGTTGATCTATTTGGACAGTGACCCCTCCCAATGGCCAAACTTTTACGTTGCCAAATATTATGGCTTGGAGTCAATCAGCGGTACATAAGCGCGTGGGAGAAGTGATTCGAAATTTGTGAGATCAAAGGAGAACTTCATGAAAGAGCTGTTAATATTTTTTGCGATTTTTTTGATCATTGGAAGCGTTGAGTGGCTTTTTTACAGATTCAATGCACGGGAAGTCAATGAAAAAAAGCAAGAAGTATTCTTGCCCAAACTGTATTTTTACTTTGGAAATGCTTTTTTGATTTTTTCATGTCTCCCTTTTTACGGAATTTGGTTGGATACAAAAAACATTTTTTTAGATCCCGTTTCATGGATTTTTATTTTGGGAGATTTTTTGATGGTCGCGATGATTTTTGCGCAAATAAACTGGAGATTGATTCCTCAAGAATCCACTTTCATTCATCGAAATCTTTTTCACATGGAAAAGATATATTCCTATGATAAAATTACAAAGGTGAAAACACTAAAAAGCGGAGACACGTTGATCTTTTTGAAGGGCAAAATCTCGCCTTTTGTCATAGACAAATTTGCAATCGGGTTAGATGTTTTTATCCAGAAATATAATCATTATAAGCTTCAAAATAAAAAGTCATGAAGGAACGCACTATGAAAGCCCCCCATGAGGACTTTTGGAGGTATCGCGGATATGCAGTTGATTTTACAAATAATATCGCTATTATGCATATATGTATTGGTTGCAGTATTTAAATATAAGACTGAGCGTAATTTCGATTTTAATTTGGATTCTCCGTATATTAAATTGCATAAGGCATATTTGGTAATAGGTGGGAGCGTGTCAATTTTAGCTTGCATACTATCTGTTTGGTCTTTTTTGCAAATCTCGAAATCTCTTTCTTTTGTATTGTTTGTTTTCGCATTATTATCATCTTTGTTGGTGTTTGCGTACTTTGGTTTCCGTATTGCTTTTGATGATGAAAAGATCATTTACCGTTATTTCTTTGAGAACGCAAAGACAATCTACTACAAGGATATTATAGAAATTCGCCATGGGTTGGATTTAATAATTAAAACAAACAGTCGGCAGTTGGTTATTCCAAACTATATGACAAATATGGGTGCATTGCTACTTAAGATGATGCTTTTTTTGCCAAAAAGAAAGAATGTCAAAGAGGTTCCAAAGGTTCGTTCCTTTTTTGAATCGGTTGAACGACCGAGGGAGTTTTTGATTGTATTTGTCGGGTTAGAGGTTGTCTTTTCTGCCTTATTCGCGTGGTTTTTAATTGCATCAAATTTTGATAGTCGCGTGATTATTTTTGCCGCTATTTGTATGAGTGCTATATCTGGGTTGTTCTTTTTCTGTGTTCATTCCGCCAAACGCGCACATTCATCAGTTTTTTGGAATAAAGTAGCCAAGAAACTTTTTAAAGACGGATATTTGAGAGATTGAAGCCAAAGCTGTGCTAGGGAAGACAAGTTTGAAATATCGTTGAATTCCTATTTTCTATCCCACAAGAGGCTGCGTCATTGGCGCAGCCTCTGCTCAAAAAAGCCGACGGTAGGCTTTTTTGTAGCGCGGAATTTGCGGTTTTCGACTGCAAAGCAGTCGAAAATTGCGGTGTTTAGCCGCAAAGCAAAAACGTCGGGGGTGAGTACCAAATGCATTTTTGCATTTGACTCACCCCCTTGACTCATGAGACGGAAAAGTGTGTGGCGCGATTACGCAAGAATGTATTTCTCGGGGGTCAGCTCGGTGAAAAGTCCGTTGAGATCGCGATCGCTGATGATGTAGTCGAGGTCGCGGACGTTGCCCTGATAAAAGGTGGAGGTGCGGTTCCATTTACTGCTGTCGCAAAGCAGGACGCGGCGGCGCGCATTCTGCATCATAATGTTGCGAATGGCAACCTCGTCGGGGTAACAATCGAAAAAGTCTCCGTTTTCATGCACTGCCTGCACCGAGAAAATCGCAACGTCGGCGCGAATATTGCGCAAAAAATCCTGCGCATAGCCGCCAACCAACACTGCCTTGTTGTCCGAGGAGAGTGAGCCGCCCGTGCAATATGCTTTGATATCATAGCGCGAGAGGCAGGACATGATATCGATGCTGTTTGTGATCACGGTCACGCCACCGATCGCGGGGAGCAGCTCTGCTGTAAAATACGCACTGCTGGAAGCGTCAAGGAAAACCACGTTGCCGGGTTCGATCAGCCCAGCGGCGGCTTTTGCAATCTGCTTTTTCTGAGGACTGTTTTCGTGGCTGCGCAGAGAAAAGGGAATGCACTTGCCCGTAGCGTCGGCAAGCTTCACACCGCCGTAGCTCCTGTTCACCAGCCCGCGTTCCTCTAAGTTTTTCAGGTCGCGCCGAATGCTGGAGGAGCTGATATTCATTTTTCTTGCCAGATAGTCAACCGTGGCATATTCCGTTTCATTCAGGAGAGCCAGAATCTCGTCTTCCCGTTCGCATTTATACATGTTCATTCCTCCGTGGTTTTCTGAAACCGTTAAAAATGACTTTTTTTGCGCAGTCTTGCTTTTTCTTGCACTTTTATTATAATACATTTCGACCGGATTGTAAAGAGTTTTTCAAAAAAAGATTCTTTTTATTTTGCGTTGCTTTTTTTGGAGAATTGTGGTATAATCGCCCTGATAACGCATCGGGGGAGAGAATGGGATGAAGATCTTGTTTTTTGATATGGAGTTTGCGGACGGACGCGTTCCGGGATCCATTTATTCAATCGGCTATCTGATTACCAATGAGCGCTTTGAAATCCTGACACCGCCAACCGATCTTCTGATACACCCCGACTCCACCTGGAATGAATATGTTCTGGAGCATATTCTTGCGTACCCGCTTGCGGAAGTTGAGCGCGCGCCGAAATTTCCAAGCGTATATCCGACCGTAAAAGCCCTTTATGAGCAGGCGGATATGGCGGTTGGATTTGCCGTTGGGAACGACACACGCGCGCTTTGGAAAAACTGTGAGCGCTATCATCTGTCGCCAATCCTTTTTCGATGCTTGGATACCGAAAAGCTTTGCAAGCGCATCGGCAAACAGAACTGTGCGCACGGGTTGGCAGGATACGTCAAGACGTGGTGTGGTATCGAGCCTGAAAATCTGCACAGAAGCGACTGCGACGCATATGCTACAATGATGCTTCTGCGAGCCGTTTGTCGCGAAATGCATGCAACACCGCAGATGATCTTCAAGGCATACCCCGAGTGCATCTCCCGGCTTCGCGGCGAGGAAAGGGCAGGGGCACCGCGCGGCAGCCGCCGCTATTTTTACCGGAAAAGCCGGCGGGATAAGGCTGCGGAAAATCGAACGGAGCACAGCGAGACCGAGTAGACTACATCACAACGTTGTATACAATATTGAAATTTCGGCAGTATACTATATAAAAATAAGAAAATAACTTGACAATTGAAGAAAAATGTGCTATGATATCATTGGTATGATCTTCTAAATCAAGATAAAAAAGGAGAGAAAGACATGAGTAATTTGATTTTGACAGGACTTTTTGTTCTCATTCTTGCAGTCAGCGCCTTGTGGGGATTGCTTCGCGGTCTTGCAAAGTCTCGCATTCGCGGAATTTCGATCGTACTTTGCGCGGTTGCGGCAGTGGCTACCGCCGTACTGCTACGCGCTACACTTGTAAGTGATCAAATGATCGAGGAAACGGTGATTCCGCTTTTGGTAAATTCGGATATGGGACAGTATGCGGAGATGTTGGAGCTTTCGCCCACCCTCACCGAGGTACTGTTGCATACGGTTTACTCAATCGTATCGCCGCTTCTCGTATTGGTGTTCTTTATCGTTTATTCCTTCCTCACGTGGTTTATCTTTTTGATCGTCACGCTGATCCTCGGCGGTGCGCTTCGCAGACAGAATCAGCGGAGTGCGTTCCACCGTCTGCGCGGTATGGCGTGGGGGGCAATTCAAGGTGTGGTTATTTTTGTGATCCTGCTGATCCCAATTTCCGCAACGCTTGATCTTGTTCCTCCCGTAATGTCCGCTGTTGAGGAGTCCGGCATGCTGGAAGGCGAGGCCGAGGGCGTTCAGGAGATCGTGGACACCTACGTGGCTCCCTTGAACGATAATGCACTTCTGGTTGCATATCGCGGCATGGGCGGTAACACCGTTACCGATATGCTTACCTCCTTCACCGTTCAGGAAACCGAAACCACGCTCGCAAAAGAAATTGATTCGGTTGCGGGCTTTGCGTGCAATATTCTGAAGCTGAGCAAGACCGATTTCGCGTCTTATACCTCGGTAGAGGCGCAAACGATCGTGGCACTTGCCGATTCCTTTGAGCATTCCGTTCTTCTGCCCACGATCGCGGGCGAGATCATTTACGGCGCAACCGATGCATGGCTCGGCGGAGAGACCTTCCTCGGTGCCGCAAAGCCGAGCTTTGGAGACGCGGACGCAATGTTTGGTCCGTTCTTTGATGCCCTGCTTCGCATTTTGAATGCTGACGCACGGCAACATGCCGCGCTGCAGGCAGATATTCGCACCGTTGCGGAAATGGTCGCCGTGATGGCCGAGAACGGCGTTTTCGCAAACTTCTCCAATACGGAGCTTTTGCTGGAGACGCTCAGCAGCAACGGAATCATCGCCTCTCTTGTTGAAAAGCTGGGATCAAACAACAGCATGAAGGCGTTGATCCCCGAAATGACCAACCTCGGTATGCGCGCGATCGCAACAACGCTTGGAATTCCCGCAGACGTTGACGAGGTTTATGGAACGATCATGGACGACATCGCGTTGGCGCTCAATCAGGCATCCGGCTTGACGGGAGACGCGCAGATCGACGCGATCACCGAGGACCTTCGCACGGCATTTGACGAGGCGGGTATCCCGATTGACTCTGAGATCATCGACAGCTACTCTGTCAGTATGATTCAAGACCTGATCAACGAGGCGGACGGAAAACAGCTGACCTCCGCGGATGTGCAGGCATTCTTTGAGGTTTACGCAATTCAGATGGCTGAAAATCCGTTGCCCGCAAAGGATTCCTCCAATGCCCTCGCGGCTCGCGAAAACGATATTTTCGCGGGAACCGTATATGAAGGGAAGACCGAGGAGGATCTGAAAAAGAGCGGTGCCGCCGTGCTTGCAGCCGCAACCCAACAGCTTGCTATGCTGGAGGAACCCTCTGCCGCGCAGGCAAAGACCATTCTGACCGAAGCATACGCAACTCTGCTTGAAAATGACGAGACGGCTATGGCGCGTATTTCCACCATTGAGGTTACTAAGGCCGTCACGACGAAATCCATGGAGGCTACCTCCGGTCTCCGTAGCTCCGAAACCGTTGTAACGGTTAAGGTTACCGTATCGGATCTGCTTACCGCTACCGAAGGCGCGGCAGATAGTATCACCTCCGAAACGATCCAAAAAGAAGCCGCCGCTATCGAGGCAATTTTCGGTGCCGCGAACAATCTGATGACACAGATGTCCGGCGGACAGGAAATGGATCTGAAAACCGTTGCGGGCGCGGTGGGTGAGATCCTTGACTCCCTGCAAACAACCACGTCGGTTGGATCCGAAAAGACCGCAAAGCTCTTTACTGCAGTTCTGCAATCCGAAACCGTTCGAAAAACGGCTGACCTTGACATGACGACCGCTACGCAGATGGCACAGAAGGCAACCGAGGGTGACGTAAAATATACCGACACCATGAATGCCGTTTCCAGCGGTGTGGATCTCTTTACAAAGCTCGGTCAGGACGGTAAGGAGCCCACAGAGGAAGAAATTATCGAGCTGATCCGCAACATCAATCCTGCAACCGCAGGTATGATCGAGGTTTACGTTACCGCAGAACGTATCCGTGGCTACGGTGTTCCCGATCAGTATGCCGATACCTCCGCTTCCTTGATTTCCGAAACCTTCTCCTACATGGCAAGCACCGAAATGAGCGAAGCTGAATATGAAAAGGAAGCAAAGGCACTGAACCAGATCCTCAACGTTGCAATTTCCGCAAAATCGCACTCCACGGGCAAAAAGCTCTTTGGCGATATCCTGCCCACCGCTACCGAAACCGTGGATACCTTTATGGCATCGGGTGCTGTAACGCACGCATTCCGTGTGACGCTACTCGATGAAAACGGTGAGGTAAAGGAAGGAAAGTTCGACGCGTTCGGACTTGCTGACCGTATTCCCGAGGAATCTGCGGATTACATTGAGCTGGTTGATGCAATGAATGCATATTCCGATGCGCACCAGGATAAGGAAACCAAGCAGACCGTAAAGGCAATTTCGGCACTCTTCGGTGTTCCGATGAACTAATTGAAATTTAGCTGAATTTGAGAGAGCCAAGAGCGAGGGCGCACTTGGCTCTCTCCCGTTTTTTGCGTAAAATATACTTGAAACAGTAATTTTCAGAGGGCTTGGTTTGTCGATTGCCTTCGATTTTTCGCGCGGGAGAGAAGAATGTGCGTGAAAGTGTCGAAAAGGACTTGACATATCAAATTGTATGTGCTATAATAGATATGTAATTTAAACTTATCTATTATGCTTTATGGAACTTATTTCCACGGACGCCCCCACCGCAATGGGGGTAATCTATTGCAGAATGAAAGAAGGAGATCGTTTCAATGAGTATCAAGTCGTTTCGAATTGAAAACTCAAGAAGGATCATATTGTTTTTCTTCGATTTGCTGTGTTTCGCGATCGTCGACGCTTTTTATTTATGGACAACGGTTTTTGTCGACCACCACCAAACCTACCGAGTCGATGATTTTTTCATCAACAGCCTGATCCTTTTGTTTTTTGTTATGGTTGCGCGCCTTATTTTCGGGGTGTATGTAAACCTTTGGCGCTATACCAACACCTCAATCTACCTGAAGCTGATCATTGCCGACGGTGTCGGATGCATTGCTGCGCTGATCTGTGCGCGCTTTGTAGGGCGTTATACGGGCGTATGGCATTTTACCGTGGTTGCCGCGCTGATGGCACTTTTAACGCTTACCTCCCGCTTTTCCTACCGCTTGATTTATAAGTATCTGAACCGCAAAACCGAGGCCGAGGACCACCATAAAATCCCGGTTTGTATCGTTGGCGCGGGTCAGGTGGGCGCTCTGCTTGCGGAGGAACTGCTTTGCAACAAGCACTCCAACTATAAGCCGGTCTTTTTTATTGACCGAAATCCCACAAAGGTTGGCAGCCGCGTGGTTGGCTTAAAGGTTTATCCTGAAGGCGAAAAAACGATTGAATTTATTAAAAGTCAATCGGTAAGTGAGATCTTTATCGCGCTGACGGGTCTTGACAGCGATGAAATTTCCGAGCTGTTCCACTTCTATAGCCAAACCTCCTGTAAGGTCAAGCTTTATGATTCGCCCGTGCGTGATGTGGAGGACGAAGCTGCGGTTACCGGACGCAGAGGAAAGATCCGTGAATTTCAAATCGAGGACCTTTTGTTCCGCAAGTCCCTGACTATCAATGATAAAAAAGCACTGAGCTTCTACGAGGGAAAACGTGTTTTGATAACCGGTGGCGGTGGATCCATCGGAAGTGAGCTGTGCAGACAGATCGCAAAATGCAAGCCGAAGCAGCTTATTATTCTCGATATTTATGAAAACAACGCATACGATATCCAGCAGGAGTTGATCCGTACTTACGGGGATAAGCTCAATCTTGCGGTTGAGATCGCGTCGGTTCGTGACGTGGTCCGCTTGGATTCTATCTTTAACGCTTACCGCCCCGAGATCGTGTTCCATGCCGCCGCGCATAAGCATGTTCCGCTGATGGAGCACAGTGGATGCGAGGCGATCAAAAACAATGTGGTTGGAACCTACAACACCGCAAACATGGCAGAGAAGTATGGCGCGGAAAAGTTCATTCTGATCTCTACCGACAAAGCGGTGAACCCCACCAATATTATGGGCGCAAGCAAGCGCATGTGTGAAATGATCATTCAGTGCCGTGGCGATAGCAAGACCTGCTTTGCGGCAGTTCGATTTGGCAACGTGCTTGGCTCAAACGGATCGGTCATTCCGCTGTTCAAGCGTCAGATCGAAAATGGCGGACCTGTTACGATCACAGACAAGCGCATTATTCGCTATTTTATGACGATTCCCGAAGCAAGCCAGCTTGTGATCCGTGCGGGTGCCATGGCAGAGCGCGGGGAGCTGTTTGTTCTGGATATGGGAAAACCGGTTCGCATCTACGACCTCGCCGTGAATATGATTCAGCTTTCGGGTCTTGAACCTGAGGTGGATATCAAAATTGAGGAGATCGGTCTCCGTCCGGGTGAAAAGCTCTATGAGGAGCTTTTGATGAAAACCGAAACGCTGACCAAAACCGACAATGATCTGATCTTTGTTGAAAAGGACGCTCCCCTGACACGCGCAGAGGTAGATCGCAGATTGGAGATCCTGCGAAAAGCCGTAGCGGAATCGCAAAATGAAATTTCCTCCGCAAAGGTCAAGGCGGCACTTCATCAGGTCGTTCCCACCTTCCGCAATCCCGAGAAGGTGAACCAAAAGGCAGAAAACGCCGATGAAATGAAGGAAGTAAAGGCGGCAGAGGAAGCCGCGGCAACTACCTGATATAAAATCCACAACCAACGGTTTTGCAACCAACGGTTGTGGATTTTTCTATTTTCACAAATTTCCGAAAAAGGGTGGATCGCGCAAAACAACAAAGCGGTTATTGATTTTCTGATTGGAAAGCGGTATAATAAAGATAACGGGGAGAGGCGCCGCTACTCGAAACAAAAGGAGAACAACAAAATGATGGATTTTGCGAAAACCGTTGCAGAACAACGAAAAAAGCTGAAGATGACACAGGAGGAGCTGGCTCAGCGTCTTGGAATTACACCGCAGGCGGTATCCAAATGGGAAAATTCGATCGGACTGCCGGACGTCACTCTCTTTCCTTTGATTGCCGAGACCCTGCAGCTTTCGATCAACGATCTTTTTGGAATTCCCGAGCGGAGTGCTCATAAAGCTGTTGCGCAGAGCGCACCGCAGGATTTCGAGGGATTGTCTCTGGTAACAGAGCATCGGGGCATGCTCTGTTACTCCAATAAGGAAATGAAGGAAAGGATCGGCGACCGCGTGCTGTTTTCGGATGGCAGCATTGCGGAGCTTGATGGCGGCAGAGTCATCAACCGCGGGGCTGGCGAGGTGCGTTTGATTCGATGGGCGGACGCCGCCGTAGTTGAAAGTGTCGGGGAGTGCGTGACCAGAACACTTGTCTTTGAGCCGTTTTCATCGATGACACTTTCGCTTGCGCATAAATGTACGGTCAAAATTCTGTCCCGTCCCGAAGAATTGCCGAGAATGGTTGTAAAGGGCAGGGAAGGTCTGCTCGATCGGCTGGAGACACGGGTAGAAGCGGATACGCTCACCGTGCGGCTGGAATCCAATGGAAACCATCACTCGTCGGACGCCTATTTATATAATATGGAAATCTTTGTTCCGTTCATAAGCGGAAACGGCTTGAAATTGACGTTGAACGGAGCGGGGGAGGCAAGCGTGGAGCCCCACTTTGTCGAGGGGGAGGTGTCGATCAACGGTTGCGGGAACGTAGCTGTGGGAAACTTTGATCGCTTCACGGGGCGTATTTCGGGTTCGGGTGATATTACGGCGGGAGAGGTGCAACGCCAGACCAAGCTGCGAGTAGCGGGATCGGGCGATATCACACTCTCGAAAATGAGCGATCCCGATGTGCGGATCGCAGGAAGCGGAGATATCACCTGCGCGAAAACCGAAGGGCATTTGAAGGTGGAAATTGCGGGAAGCGGCGATGCATCGCTTGGGCATGTGGCGCTGGATTCCGCTGAGATTCGCATTTCGGGAAGCGGAGATATTTCCATGCGAGGCGAGGTGTCCTCGCTCCGGCTGAAGGTGGCGGGGAGCGGAAACCTGGAGGGCACGGGGCTTACGGTCGACCGTGCCGCGCTCACGGTCAACGGGTCGGGCGAAATTAAGCTTGAACGCATTATCAGCGAATCCGAGGAGCAATTGAGCCGAGAAGCCACGCTTCAGGTAGCAAAACGCGGCTGATTTTTCTATTGCATGCCGGCTTTTATTGAAAAAGCATGAAAAAAATTATAAAAAAATGAAAAAAGGACTTGCAAAAAGGAAAAAAGTATGGTATAATACCCGTGTTGCGCAATGCGCAGAAATTTTAGGGTGGTCCGCTGCGAAGCTCTGCATGAACGCCCGGTATAACAGGAGGACTCAAAAATGAATTTGATTGAGGCTTTTACAAACGAGCAGATGAAAGCGGAATTGCCCGTAATCCGCATCGGTGACACCGTTCGCGTGCACAACCGTATCAAAGAGGGTAACAGAGAGAGAATCCAGATGTTCGAAGGCACCGTTATTGCAAAGCATGGCGGCGGAATTTCCGAAACCTTCACTGTAAGACGTGTTTCTTACGGCGTTGGCGTAGAGAAGACCTTCCCGATCCACTCCCCGAACGTTGAAAAGGTAGACGTGATCCGCGTTGGTAAAGTAAGACGCGCAAAGCTCTACTATCTGCGTGACAGAGTTGGTAAGGCTTCCAAGGTTAAGGAGCAGATCTGATTCCAACATAAAAGAGCCGTGGCAAATGCCGCGGCTCTTTTATGTTCTTGGGGGTTCTAATTTGATTCACCGTCTCATACCATAGAATACCGAAAGAAAGAGATGGAGGCGGTTGAAATGAAAAAAATACGGTTAAGATGCGGCATGACGGCGCTGATGTGTGCCCTCTGCCTGCTTTTTGGAGCGGTGCCGAGCATGGCACAACCCGCGGAGGAGATTCCCGTGGTTTCCTATGGCATCCATATTTTGGCGGCGCAGACCGACATGGCGGTTTCAGCACCCGTTGGTAACGAGATCATTTTTTCGGCGGACGCCTTTGCGCGTGCGTTGAATTTGTCGGAGGTACGCTATATTACGGTTAAAAGCCTGCCCGCGAATACCGACGGAGAACTCCTGCTCGGATCCACTCGCATAGCGGCAGGGCAGACCGTGTCCGCGCAAAATTTGCCGTACATGAGCTTTTCCGCCGCCGCAGACGACATGACGCATTCCTATTTTACCTTTACGGCAAACGGGTCGCCCACCGTGATGGTTTGTAATCTCTATTTTATGAGTGAGGTCAATTACACGCCAACGGTGAGCATGGCATCGGGGCTGACGCTCAATGCGTCCACCTACAAGGGGCTTGCGCTTCACGGCAGACTCTCGGCATACGACCCCGACGGAGACAGCTTGATCTACGAGATCGTCTCTTACCCGCAAAACGGAGCGGTGCTTCTGACCGATCGCGAGCAGGGAACCTACGTCTACACGCCCAACGCGGGATACGTTGGCAGTGACCGTTTCTCCTATATCGCACGTGATAAATACGGTAACTACAGCGCATCTGCAACCGTTCGCCTGCGGGTGGAGCAGGCAGGTACCGCCATCACTTATGCCGACATGAAGGATTCCGCGGCGTACGTTTCGGCAATCGCCCTGACCGAGGCAGGCGTGATGAGCGGCACGCAGGTGGGAAGCGCCTATTATTTTTATCCCGAGGAAAGCGTCAGTCGCGTGGAGTTTTTGGTGATGGCAATGAATGCGGTTGGCGTTACCGAGGTTCCCGCTTGCGATGCTACGGTGTTTGCCGATGATGCCGACATAGAGCCGAGTATGAAGGGGTACGTTCACACGGCATATGAGCTGGGCTATATCAGCGGCAGCCTTTCGGGCGGCGTGCTGTCTTTCCTGCCCGACGAGGCGATCACGCGTGCGCAGGCGGCAGTGATTCTTGCCAACATGGTTGGTGTCTCGGATATTGCCGTAACGCCCACCTTTAACGACCAATCCGAGATCCCCGTTTGGGCGAAGGATGCCATTTATTCGCTCCATGCAGTGGGGATCATGGGCGAGGAGAGCGGATATATTACACCAACCGCCAAAATCACACGCGCGCAAACAGCACAAATGCTTGCCGCCGCAATGGAATATACCGAATAAACTACTTTACACATGGGAGTCCGCTTTTCGCTTGACGAAACGGGCTCCCATGACTATTTTACGATGATATTCATTTCGATCATTTGAATTATACAGCCGAATGAATGTATTGGTTGGGCTTTCCTTTTTGGCGATAGGTTGCTTTTTTATCCGTAAAGCCGAAAAATATACAAAACGCACAAAAGATGAATGAATAAAAAACAAAACGAAAACATTTTTTGCAACATATTGACAGACTTCCGGGTCTATGATAGAATACAAATAGAAAAAACAGGGAATGATTGTTAGATTCGGCAATGCCGTGTCTCAAAAACAAATGATAGCAAAAACACTTTCAAGAACCGAAAGGAGGCGAAACCGATGGGCAATACGCTTGATTGATCGAAAAAAATACCCATTTAATCAAGAAAGAGAGGATTTTATGAAGAAAAGAACACAGATTTTTAGCATGTTGTTGGCATTGCTTTTGACGCTTACATGCTTGCCGATGAGTGCTGTTGCGCTTACAACCGACCCTATTACGGAACAACCGCTCTCGGAGCAAGGAACGCCTACACTTGATGAGTCAAATTCTGAGTTATCCGGCTTTGAGCAACCCAATGAGGCGATCGAAACCGGGATTGGTGAAAAAACAATTGCCGAGCTGCAAGACATGCAGCTTGACCTTAACGATCTTCCCGAGGTAATTTCGGTACAAAAAGCCGATGAAAAAGGACACGTAAACCGTCTGCGCGAGCAGGAAACCGATATGTACACGGTGATGTATCAAAACCGTGACGGAAAGAAAACAACCTATCTCTTCTCGCAACCTGTAAAATATGTAGACGCGAGCGGAACGGTTCGGGATAAAAGCACGGCGCTCACGCAACCCAATCGAAGCGGTGTTGCGTATGCGATGGAAGACAATGACGTAAAGGTGTATTTCCCAAACAATGCCGCGTCGGGTGTGAACCTGACATACGGTGGCTATGCAATCCGTATGATTCCTGTCACCGCTTTGCAGGAATCCCCCGCGTTTTTGAATGACGGCGCAATTTTGTATAGCAGCGTTTACGGAAAAGGAACGATCTTGCGCTATCAGCCAACCTTGAACGGCGTGAAAGAGGATATCGTTCTTGTACAGAATATTGGAGTCAACAGTTTTGATTTTCAATTGAACGTGGCGGGACTTACCCCTGTGCGCGGTGCAGCAGGCTGGACGCTCCAAAACGCAAAGGGGGAGATAGTTGCACGTTTTGAGGCAATTACCATTTATGATAGCAATGGCAAGAGCACATTGGGGCAAATGGAAATCACCCCAACTGCAACAGCAGGCGAATATGCCCTGCGGGTTACAGCACCCGAAAGCTTTCTAAACTCCGCCGATACCGTTTATCCCGTTTATATTGATCCTACTACAACGGTTACCGATTCCAATATGCATTATGTAACCGATGAATACGGTGACACCATTGGATATTACTACCGCACGATTTTGGATACCTCGGTATACAGCACCCCCGATTCTTACGATGCGGCATATGCACTGTATGAAAATGAGGAATACTTCCATCTGCTCGGTAATGAGATCGATGGGTACGGAAGCGGAGCAATCGTTTACCGCTTTGGAGATTTCTACCATCAGTACGGGCGTTTTACCGAAATTGCCGACGAACAAATTATGTCCGCAAAGTTGTATCTTCCCGTGGGAGCGGGAACACAAATGAGCATCACCGCAGCTCCCATGCGCTATCCCACTGCAGACCCCAACTACGGCTTTTCGGGTATTGGAGAGTATACCGGCGAGGAATGTCCTACGGGTGTAGCATATTATAATTCCACAGCAACCCTTGGCGCGGCTGCCGGGCTTTATGAGATTGATTTTACAGCAATTGCCAAGCGTTGGGCAGAGTATAACAGTGGGAACACCACACAGCCCTATGATAACCCTACCAATGGATTGGTATTGTACTCTACAGACGCAACATACCGCCGCGTGGCATATGCGGACAGCGCAAGCGTGAACGGACAAATGCTTTACTGCGTGGTTGATATTCAGCCGGTTGAGGATATCAGCTATTATATCGTCAATAACGCAGCAGTAAAATTCTTAAAACACGGAGGTTCATCGTCCGTTTCTGTAGGAACGATTGCAACTCCCACAACGTCAAACGCAGGGTGGCGATTTGAATATTTAGGAAATGACCAATACTATATTAAACCGTGGACAGGTACGTACAGTAATTATGCATTGAAGGAAACGTCGACCGGCGTTGTTTTGAGCGCTTTGCCGAGTACGCCGACGGATTCCTTCAAGTGGATCATTCCGGACTTTGATAATGGAAGCTTTAGGATAAAAAACTGTGCTTCCAATAAATATTTGTATTGGAATGGAACTTCCTTTGCATATTCCGAAACCGGTATTGGTGCACAAGGGCTTTATTGGAAAGCCATTCCTCGATCTGAATATGTAAATATTCAAAATTTTGTTCTGCAGGACGATATGTTTAGGGATGGAACAACAAATAACATACTTGATATCAGTTTTTATCCTGCAAACGCAACATACGGTGATATCTATACCTATTCCGTTAATGATCCCAACGGAGATTTCACCTTAACTGCCGAAGGTTTGCTGAATATTACTTCTGATGCTGAGTCAATAACCGCAACCCTCACAATTACACACTCTCTAACAGGAAGAACCGAGAATTTTACTTTATATGTATATCAACCGATACTGTATTCACAGTTTAACATTCGCAATTATGGAAATGGCGGCTTCTTAAGCTCATTAGCCCAAGCGGAATACTACCATATTCGCGGAACCACAGTGTCAAACTTTAGTGGTGAGGTTGATAATACGCATTTATACGAGAGATGGAAAACGCCGTCTTTTTCAGGCACACAAGTCAAGATACAGGCAACACAGAACAGTTTTTATTTGCAACGAAATACGATTACAAATTCTGTTTGGGCAACACAATACTCTCCCACAGAACGGGAATCACAGATGTGGCGTATTTACGAGAATGAAGATGGAACGTATCGAATTGCGCCAACCGAAAAAACTGCATCAGAGTATTGGGGCTTGGCTGTAAACAGCGCCGGAGAATTGGTGTTGGTATCAAATTGCCTGAATAACCCCAATGCAAAATGGGAAATAAGAGAGTTAAATGCCGTTCTATATGGCGTTGGAGATGAACAACAAGATTTCACTTTGCCGCTTTTGGATGTTGCTGTTGGACTTGATGAGAAGAACTATGCAGTTGATTCTATCATTGAAAACGCAACCGGTGCAAATGCTTTGGCTGACTTGAAGGATTGCAACATCTTTATCAGCAATACGCATGGTGACGCTTCGGGGTCGGTATATTCCGGTATTTTTGTAGGAGAGACAGGATCGAACAGTGCAACACTTTACAGCACGTCCTTGGCATCTTGTGACAGCAATGACGCATATATTTCTTCCACAGATCGATTTGATTACTTGGAGCTCGCTGTGTTTATCGGATGCTCGACTGGTCATGGAGATCGAAGCTTGGTTGATATCGTTGTTGAGCAAGGTGCAACGGTTGCGGTAGGGTTTACGGAAAGTGTTTATATTTATGCGTCGGATTACTGGCTAGAGGTATTTTGGTCTTCTCTGATGAACGGAAATACCGTAAACCAAGCTATTGCGGATGCCTGCGATGCTAGTGAGGAGTATTATAAAAATAAGCCTAATGAAGCATATAAAATAATTACGACCGGCATGGTTAAGTGTGAAGGCAACGGTAACTATGTATTGTTTGTACAGTAGAACGGGGGTTTATTATGAAGAAAATTTTAATTATCCTTCTTATTTTGGCTCTTCTGATTCCGTTTTCAGGGTGTGAAAAGCAATCGGATGAACCGGATGAATATTATTTGTATCCCCAAGGGCGGTATTTGGGAAACACGATAGAAATGCCGTATTGCGATGTGTTTCATAATACGGAATATATTGACGAAACTGCTCCGCAAACAGTCTCTATTCAAGTTCAAGGGGCATCGATTGAGTTTACTTACGAGGATACGAGGAGGTTCGATGACGGTTTTATTGCGAATTATTATGATGCAGATTCTAAGAGAGTTTCCTATTATGCGGATGGAAGACTGAACTTTTATAGGAATAATGATTATTACTATTATTTAAGAGATCACCATACGATTAAGCTGGAAGAATACATTGACATGCATACTGCCATTCAAATTGCAAAAGAGGTGATCTATGAGTTGTCTTCGGTGGACGTTTCGGACTACGCTTTAAACATTATGGAAGCACCCGAATATGAAAGCAATCTTGAATATTGGACAGTGCATTTTATAAAGCTTCATAACGGAATCCTCACCTCAGATTATGTTTCGGTTTCAATATTTTTGGACGGAACACTTTATTCCTATTCGGCGGGAGATTGGTTTGGCTGTTTTTCGGAAAATGTGGATGCGGACTTTGATATCGACAAAGCTTATTCCGATGCGGTTGCATATTTGAAGACGTGCCTGGCACCGAGGGCAGAAAAATATGGCGGCGAGCCTTCTGTATATGCGTATGATAATGTGTACCTTAACTTCTTTGCCGACGGAACGCCTTATTTGGAAATCGATCTTTATTACCGCTTTCCGAATAGTTCCGGGCATTATGAATCTGCGGAGATATACGTGTTTAAGGAACCGCTCTCGGAGGATCTGCTCTACGAGAAAGGGAAATAAACCGCTTGCCGATTTACTCCGCCGCCCGCCCTCGCGCGAGCGGCGGGGTAACAAAAAAGGAGCTTATTAGGAGAAATAATAACGATGAAAAGACTATTTTGTATTGTGTTGTGTCTACTTACTTTATGTGCATGCGGTTGCACACAAAAACCGGCACGGTACTATGGCTATGGGTTGGATCCTGCTGTAGCGGGACCGGTGCATTACTATGTAATGGAGAATGCTTTAGTGTTTGAACTTTCCGACGCCCCGGAAATCCCGCCACCGGAGCAGCAGACCTACTCCTTTACCTACCGCGGGGTGTCGATTACCGATGCAACCTATCGAAAGTCCTACAGAGGTAAAGACGGTAGGGTTGTGCACGGCTATAGCAATTATATACAAGGGGAAGTTTATGTGTACGAGGATGGAGGGATTAACTCTTTTTACTTGAAAGAGGAAAGGGAATGCGATTCCTCTCATCTTAGCAATCCCGAGCGTTATTTGATCGCGCGGGAAATCGCGGAGGATCTGTTCAAGGTAAACCTTGAGGATTACGTTGTGGAGATTTCATATGACGATTCAGATAAGTCCTATGTTTCTTTTACAAAACCGATCAACGGGGTTCCAACCAGCGAAGAAATCAAGATTGGTCTGTATGCGGACGGTAGCCTCGCAAGTGCATATTCATACGATGTGGGCATGTATGACGGAGATCTGAACGTCGAGTTTCGGGACGATCTGGTGAAGCAAGAGATCGACCGATATATCGCGGCAAGCTATCAAAATGCTCCCAAAAAGGTTTGTTGGTATTACAAAGATAAGCAAATCAATATGCATACATCGGGGGTTCCGTTTCTACTTGTAAATGTCGGTGTTTATTTTGAGGACGGAGAAAGCTTCTTTGCTGTCGGCATCCCGATCGCGATCTTTCTGCAACCATTTGAAAACAGCGATTATTTGATTTCCAACGTACGGGAATACCCGCTCTCGGAGGATCTGCTCTACGAGAAAGGGAAATAAACCGCTTGCCGATTTACTCCGCCGCCCGCTCTCGCGCGAGCTGCGGGGTAACAAAAAGAAAGGAGCCTATGATGAAAAAATGTATTTGTCTTTTCTTGTTTTTGATTTTGTTACTATCCTTGATCTCATGCCGCTCTGAATCGCCTGAGTATTACGTATATGGACTCATGCCTCCTCATAGAATCGATTACTATACGCAGGTACAGTATTGGGCTGAAGTGGAAGGGGTTTATAGACATTATAAGGATGAAACACAACCGCAAACCAAATCGTTTTCTTATAAGGATTTAGTGATTGAAGATGCAAAATACAATTACTCGATAAAAGGTGTTGACGGAAAACGTGCTCATTACTATAGTGTCTATCAATACGGATCCTTTGCACTTTATGATGATGGGTCGGTTGCGATGATCAAACCGTATTCCTCCTATAGCTACTATGAAGGGGGAATAGAAGAAATGGAGGAATTGAATCTTGAATCTCTTGATATCTACGGGATGGCAAAGGATATCATTTATGAGTTATCGGGGGTTGATGCTTCTTCCTATTACTACGATTATTCCGCCAAAAAGTATGATGATTCATCACATGAAGTTTATCTTACAAAATATGTCGGTGGGTACCGTACGGATGAATATTTTCGTCTTGAATTTTATAGGGACGGACATTTAAAACGTTATGAAGCGCATAATATAGGGCTTTTTTCAGAGGATGATGTTGTTACAATCAATACGGAACTGATGGATGAGGCGATCAACAAATATTTACAGGCGTGCTTTGCGAGCGCGGCTGAAGATAACGTGGAGATTGTATGGCTTCTCCAAGACTACACCGGCATCGACAATGATGAACGCTTGAAAAAAACCGTTAACGGAACGATTTATTGGGAAGTGCGTCGGTATATTTATTATCCCTCTCCCTATCCTGATGACTCGATAAAATACAAGTGCTTAGAATGTCCTGTTGCGGTTTTCTTTGAACCGGCTCCCGAGGATGGTGTTGGTTATAACAGATCGTCAGCGGATATGCCTTGTTAGACGAACCGCCCCCCGCCCTCGCGCGAGCGGCGGGGTAACAAAAAAGGAGCTTATTAGGAGAAATAATAACGATGAAAAAACTATTTTGTATTGTGTTGTGTCTACTTACTTTATGTGCATGCGGTTGCACACAAAAGCCTGCACAGTATTATGCGTATATGATTGATGTTCCGTGGGAAAGCACGTTTTATAAGGATTATCAGGTTGATTGCAGTCCAAGCTTTCCCAATATAGAGGCGGATCGTGCCTATCGGGATGATTCAGCAGAACAAATTTGCTCGGTTGAGCTTTGCGGTCGGGTGATGGAAGGTACTTATCAGGATTCCACACAATATGAAGGAGGCACCGTTTACCATCGGTATTTGTCGTCTGCCGAAAATCAGCAGTTCACCGTAGACCAAAACGGAACGGTGCGCAAAATTCATTTTTTGGATCCGATCGAGCAGGATTCTACCGAATATCTAAACAGACATGAGTTTATTGTCGCGACGCGAAGCAGGGTAAAAGAAATAACAGGCGTTGACGTGACCGACTATCGTGTGGAGGCGCTTGAGAGTGATCTTAAACTCACCTCAACATCATGGGGGGTTCGTTTTACCAAATACGTGAACGGCTATGCGACAAATGACAGCGTTTATATTTCCTTGTATCCGAATGGAGAGTTACACTCTATTTCTGCTACGCCGTGGTTTGGAAACGGACCTGACAGTGTAGATGTCTCCTTTGACGAGCAGATGATGTATCGGGCAATTGATGCTCGGCTTGAAATCGCATTTGAGCAGGCTACGAAAGAGCTTGGTGAGATGGTATGGTATGTGGAAAAAGCCCCGTTGCTGTATGAAACCGAGGACGGAACCCCTTATCTGATTGTCGAGGTGAGAATTTCTTATATGAGAGAGACCGCGGCGGCAAGAGTTGCAATATTTTTGAACGAACTTCCCTAAAAAGCACTAACGTAAGATATACCATCCGACGAAAATGCTTCCCGCGAGTTGCGGGGTAACAAAAAAGGAGCTTATTAGGAGAAATAATAACCATGAAAAAACTATTTTGTATTGTGTTGTGTCTACTTACTTTATGTGCATGCGGTTGCACACAAAAGCCTGCACAGTATTATGCGTATGGCGGCGATCAGGTATATGATTCCACAAGTTATTTAAATTGTTATCCCGCATATCATTTTCCGAGTATTTTCGACAAATACATTGATGAGAATGCCGAAAAAACGAAAACGGTTGAGATAAACGGCATGGAGATCACGGGAGAATATGAACGTTCATATGATTTGATCCACCATTCCTACCGGACGTACGAGACAGAAAAATGGGGCTTTTTTCGTGTTACGGAAGACGGTGTTGTTAGGTCTTTTTACTCTTACTGCGAGGAATGCGAGGGGTTGAACTCTGCGGATAATAAAGTGCTTACCTATATAAGCCAAGCAGAGCAATTTCTGAAAGCGACCTTTGGGGTGGATGTTTCCGATTACCGTATTACGATCGTTTCTGATGATCTGCGTCCTTCCGGATCTGTTATAATTTATTTTACAAAATGTATCAATGAAATAGAAACCAGCGATTCTGTGTGGGTGCAATATTGTTGCCACGGAAAGCTTATCGCGTATTCCGCAGAGGATGATTTTGGGTTGTTTACCGACGATATGGATGATGTTTTCGATGATGAGTTGGTAGAGACAGCCATTAAAAAACAGGTGGAAACGGCTTTTGCGGAGGGCATTGAGGCAGGAGTGGAGTGGAGATATATCCGCTACACCGACCTCGGTAACGACCCAAAGTATATTCTTACCGAGAATGATACGGTATGCCTGAGCATTTGCTTGCAATTGTTTTGGTCTTATGAGAGAGACGACGGCAGAATCGAAGAGGGGAGCACCCCCTATCACCTGTATATTTTTAAGGACCCGCTCCCGGAGGATCGTTTGCTCTATTCGGTCGAAAACTAAACCGCTTGCCGATTTACTCCGCCGCCCGCCCTCCCGCGAGTTGCGGGGGAACAAAAAGAAAGGAGCCTATGATGAAAAAATATCTATGTAACAAAAAAAGGAGCTTATGATGAAAAAATATCTATTGATCCTACTATGTTTATGCCTATGCATATCTTTTGTGGGTTGCGTCTCCGCTTCTCCCCCCAATGGCGAGGGTGAAACTACGGATGATTCGTCCGGCAGTGAGTCGGAATCCGAAAGCGGATCCGCAAAAGACGATGGTATGATCATCGAGGGCGTTCATGCATGCGCGGAATCTTTTCATAGCGTGGAGGAATATCTTCGTTATCTTGCTGTTGTTTCTCTTGACATTCCTGCCCATAACAGGGATCGAGAAGAGTTTCATATGGATTACCCACAATACGTTTCATGGCTTGGCAAGGTGAAGGATACACAAAAGGTTGTAATTCCGTATTCGGGGGAGAATCCGATTGATTTGCGTGATACCATTACGCTGTTTGAATATGATAAGTGGATGCTACCGAGTATCTGGTTCCATCCCGAAAACGACGGTGGGGCAACGATTATCAAGATTGCGCCCCTGCCGGAAAATTACGATAGAACCGAGGTGCTTGCAGGTCTTGCCGAATCCGAAACCAAAACGCGCGTTTTGAAGGATGGCAGTGTAACGGCATACGTTACGAAATACAGCGAGGATGAGCCGAGAATGTATGAAACCTTTTTCTATCAAGATCTGTTGATACGGATCAACTCAGACACAGGCACAATTTCGGATGAATTTTATGCACAGCTCTCCTTCCGCGAGGTCGAACTTCCGCAGGATGTTCCGCACCTCTACATTCGGTTTGAGGAGGTTGCCGAAGAAGTTGGAACTGCGGTTTTATTTGAGGGGATGAGTATTCATTTGTTCCTTTACAATTTTACGAACCCGACAAAATTTGAAGAGGAGACCGAAGACGGCTCGCTTATCATCTATCAGTATTGCTACGACGTTAAAGACATTGCCCCGGAAGAATCACTTTTCATTTGGCTCTATGAGGACGAAACCGGTGTGCGTTTTGTGGAAAAATATGAATGGGCAAACCGCAGGGAGTTTGACTATCCGGAAAACTGGTTCCCCTGTAAATGCCACGCCGAAGAATTTTGGGGTATCCATACCACAGAAAATTCCGAAAACACATAGTTTGAATTTCCCCCGCCCGAAATCGGGCGGGGGACTTGTCTTTTATGAAAAAATCATGAATTTTTCAAAATCTCTTGCAAAATTAAAAAGAATCTGCTATAATATATATTAGCAGCGTCAGACTGTAAAATTAGGCCATACCAGCCGGGGAATTAGCGGAGCCCTGAACCTGAAATCCGCTACAGCAGGGGTGGACTCCTCTTTTGAGGGATGA
>SVTW01000094.1 GCA_015063585.1 Oscillospiraceae bacterium | reverse complement strand
TCGTCCCCGGTTACTGTTTTGGACGGAGTAGGTCGCACGCGTGCCGCCTATTATGCCAAGTTGGGCATTTATACCTTGGGAGACCTGGTTTCCCACTATCCGCGTGCCTATGAAAACCGTGGGGACGTATGTTTACTCTCCGAATCTCGTTTTGACGGGAAAAGCGCGGTGATTTTGACGGTTGCCGCAGAGCCGCGTGTAGTACGCTTGCGCAGTCATAAATCTTTTCTGAAATTCCGCGCGTTTGACGATAGCGGAAGCTGTGAGATCGTCTATTTCAATCAGGACTATCTGAAAAATCAGTTTGTAATCGGTTCGGTCTGGCGCTTTTTCGGAAAGGTGGAGCGCAGCGGAAAGCGCTATACAATGTCGTCTCCGATTGCAGAAGCATGGACGGAAGACGCAAATCTCCCCCCTCTGTGGGCGGTCTACCGTATGACCGAGGGGATTACTCCGAAGCAGATCGCGAAGGATGTTTTGACGGCACTGACTTTGCTTGCTCCAACTGCACAAGACCCGTTGCCCGAAGCATTGCGCGCCAAAAGGGGACTGTGTACGCTTGCCTACGCGCAACAGCATATCCACCGTCCAACCGATTGGAAATCGCTGACCGTTGCGCGTCGACGCTTGGTCTACGATGAGTTTTTCTGCTTCGCAATGGGAGCGGCGATGACGCATACCAAGAAAAAGGAACGTGGAGCTCCCGTATGCGCCGCCGGTGACGTATCGGCACTAACCAAACAGTTGCCATACCGTTTAACGGGTGCGCAGGAGAGGGCGATCGCTGAGATCAGATACGACATGGCAAGCGACATTCCCATGAGCCGAATCGTTGTGGGTGACGTGGGGTGCGGTAAGACGGTTTGCGCGGCAGCTGCGATGCTGATTGCTGTTCAAAGCGGACGGCAGGCGGCACTGATGGCACCCACCGAAATTCTGGCACGTCAGCATTATGCCGATCTGGCTCCGCTGTTTGAACGGATGGGGATTTCGGTCGGACTTTTGATCGGAGCGACAACGGCGGCGGAAAAGCGCAAGATAAAAGCATCCTTGGCAGAGCCCGACGCGCAGAAACGGCTTGACGTTGTGATCGGAACGCACGCGTTGCTTTCGGACGGAGTGGAGTTTGCTTGTCCGGGGCTTGTTGTAACCGACGAGCAACATCGCTTTGGGGCGCGGCAACGCGCAAAGCTCTCCGAAAAAAACGCACACGCGCATCTTTTGGTGATGAGTGCCACACCGATTCCCCGATCGTTGGCACTGGTTTTGTATGGGGATTTGGAACTGTCCAAGATCGACGAGATGCCACCCGGCAGACAGCGCGTGGACACCTTTGCGGTAGATGAGTCCTACCGCGAGCGTTTGAACGGCTTTATTGCAAAGCAGGTGGAGGATGGCGGACAGGTATACGTGGTTTGTCCCGCAGTGGAGGAGCAGGAGCATGCTCCCGAAGAGGTGACGCTTGCCGAAATCGGAGAGTGCGGTGTTTCTATATCCGAAAAACCGCCCTTGAAGGCAGCAGTGCAGTATGCGAAAGGCTTACAGGAAACCTTCCCGACATATTCAATCGGATTCGTGCACGGAAAGATGAAAAGTGCCGAAAAAGAGCGCGTGATGCAAGCTTTTGCGGCAAATGAGATTCAGATTTTGGTATCTACTACCGTGATCGAGGTCGGAGTCAACGTTCCGAACGCATGCTTGATGATTGTGGAAAATGCCGAGCGCTTTGGACTTTCGCAGTTGCATCAGTTGCGCGGACGCGTGGGACGCGGAACCCGAAAATCTTATTGCGTCCTCGTAACAGGGGGAACGGGAGAGGTCGGAGAGCGTTCCATGGCGCGGCTGAATACTATGCGCACGACCTATGACGGCTATGCCATTGCCGAACAGGACCTGGCACAGCGTGGACCGGGAGATTTTCTGGGAGGCTCCGGCGAGGGGGCTGTGCGGCAGAGCGGTGGCTTTACCTTCCGCTTGGCGGATGCGGGCGAGGATGTGACGATCTTTACCGATGCCACTACGGACGCAAGGGAGCTTCTGGCACACGATCCGGAGCTTAGCGCCCACCCGTTGCTGAGCGAACGGGTTACGGCGATGTTTTCTGTGGAAGAGGGTTTGATCAGTTAATCGTAATTCCGGACTGTGACAATTTTCACAAAAATTGTTTTATATCATAAAAAATCAAAATCAAACTGTAAAAAATGAAGAATAATGACGATTTTTTTTGTCAAACCTATTGCATTTTTTCTGCGATTTTGCTATAATGAATCGTAATTTATAATAAAGTACGGGGGATAAAAATATGCAAAGCAATGTACGTCCCGAAACCATGGCACGCATCAACACCGTTGCCTTGGCAGAGGCTTTTATTGAGGAACAGATTCGCGAGGTTCGCGCACAGGTTGGGGACAAAAAGGTTCTTTTGGCACTGTCCGGCGGTGTGGACTCCTCTGTTGTTGCCGCCCTGTTGATTAAAGCAATCGGCAAACAACTCGTATGCGTTCACGTCAACCACGGCTTGATGAGAAAAGGAGAGAGCGAGCAGGTAATTGAGATTTTCCAAAATCAAATGGATGCAAATCTGGTCTACGTTGACGCAACCGACCGTTTCTTGAATCTGCTTGCGGGTGTTTCCGATCCCGAGCAAAAGAGAAAGATTATTGGTGCGGAATTTATCAATGTGTTCGCTGATGAGGCGCGTAAGTTAGACGGTGTTGCATTCTTGGCACAGGGAACCATTTACCCCGATATTCTGGAAAGCATCAAGCAGGCAGAGGGCAAAAAGGCAGTAAAATCACATCACAACGTTGGCGGATTGCCCGAGGATCTGAAATTTGACGGTCTTGTTGAGCCGATCAAATTGCTTTATAAGGATGAGGTTCGCGTTGTCGGTGAGGCACTCGGACTGTCGCACGAAATGGTTTACCGTCAGCCGTTCCCCGGTCCCGGACTTGGTGTTCGTTGCCTTGGCGCGATCACGCGTGACCGCTTGCAGGCACTTCGTGAAGCCGACGCGATCGTGCGCGAGGAATTTGCCAACAGCGGACTTGCCGGCAAGGTATGGCAGTATTTTGCGGTTGTGCCCGACATCAAGAGCGTTGGCGTAAAGGACGATAGCCGCTACGAAGGCTGGCCCGCGATCATCCGCGCGGTGAATACGGTGGACGCAATGACCGCAACCATCGAGGAGATTCCCTATGCAGTGCTGCACAAGATCACTGCTCGCATCACCGCCGAGGTAGACGGCATCAATCGCGTGCTTCTCGATTTGACTCCGAAGCCTGTTGGAACGATCGAGTGGGAATAATGCCAATTATCACAGCAAAAATAAATTATCGTAAAAAAGGTAAATTCGTTTATCATTCGAGCGTTTTTGCACTACAATAAAAAGAAAAGACCTTGCTTCATCGCAATGATGGATCGAGGTCTTTTTTCTATGCTTTTTTCTTTGAAAAGCCGGGGCAAAAGTCACTTGTATTTAGGATTAACTTTTGAATAATGGGCTGGCAAAAGTCACTTGTAATCATAAGTTAATTATGGATATGGCGGAGCAAAAATGACTTGTATTTACAAGTGAAAACATCTCAATTGTAATTCCAAATGAATTTATGAAAATGCTTAAAATAGCTTGAAAAATCAAGGAAAAATGAGCATTTTTATGGAATGGAAATGGAATGAAAAAATCGATTTATAAATATAAGTGATGATGAAAAATGACTTATATTTATGATTGAGATTTCATTGAAAATCATGAGAAATGGATGATGAAAAATCATTTATAAATATGATTGGGATATGAAAATGACTTATGAAAATAAGTGAGAAAGGAAAGCCAATTATAAATACAAGTGAGATAATTTTTTGGATTATGATATGAAAAATCATGATATCCATGAGAATAAAAATGTTTGCCCTGAATTCAATGGAGAAAAAATGCATGAACATGAATAAGGTTTTTAAGTGGCTTGGAAGCCTTATTCCAAGCCACTTTTTGCAAAATTGACAATTTTTCGTGACAACACTTTGACAACAGTTTGAATTTAAGGGGAGGATTTATAAATGGCAAAAATTATAAAATTGGAAAAAATATCTCTAAAGAATAATCCTGCAATAAAAGAGGATTTAATACAAAGTTTTATTTTTGAAAACCCATCTGTACTCGGATTGGGTGAACTTTCTCCAATTCAAAGAGAAAAGGTTCAGCCAGCTGGAGGTAGATTGGATATGTTGCTCGCTAATGACGACGGAACTCGATATGAAGTCGAGATACAATTAGGAGCAACAGACCCAAGCCATATTATTAGAACCATTGAATATTGGGATAGTGAGAAGAAACGATATCCTCAATATGACCACTGTGCAGTTATAGTGGCAGAAGAAATAACGGGAAGGTTTATGAATGTAATATCTTTGTTTAATGGAGCCATTCCGTTAATTGCTTTGCAAATGACTGCGTACAAGCAAGGCGATGATATTTCTCTTGCGTTTACTAAGGTGTTGGATAGAG
>SVTW01000093.1 GCA_015063585.1 Oscillospiraceae bacterium | reverse complement strand
AATCATCCATATAAACAAGTCCACAACTAGACAATGTTAGCAAATAAAGCACACATATCAAAAGAATAGCTACTTTTTTCATTTTCTTCTCCTCTCAATAGATTCAAGTTTTTAACTGTTCAAAAAATTCTTGTTTATTGCTTGTTTATTGCTTGTTTATTGCTTGTTTATTGCTAGTTTCGCCTTTGTATTACAAAGGCTGCGGACAAAGCCCATACCCCTAAGGCTACGCGTATCCTGAGGCTCCCTCCGGGAGGGAGCTGGCGCCGTAGGCGACTGAGGGAGAGCGCGTTACAATGAAGTTAGTGCAAACCTAAAGTCACGCAGGCTCCTTCCGTCACGCTACGCGTTCCACCTCCCTCTCGGAGGGAGGCTTTTAGTTAGTCCCATTATACCACAAATCGGCAGAGAAAACAAGTTCTCTGCCGATTTTTATGTGTCTGCCATTTCTCCGTTAAGAATAACAGAGAAATGAATCAGCTCTGTTTTTTCATGACTGTTGCGATTAGTCGGTTACGAAAGGCAGAAGTGCCATGTTACGTGCACGCTTGATCGCAGTGTTGAGCTCACGCTGGTGAACTGCGCAGGTACCGGAAATTCTTCTGGGAAGAATCTTTCCGCGCTCGCTGATAAACTTGCGAAGCTTTGCGCTGTCCTTGTAGTCAATGAAAGCAACCTTATCTGCGCAGAAAATGCAAACCTTTCTTCTTCTGCGGTTAGGGGTAGCCGGACGAGCCGGGCGAACCACTGCTTCGGTTTTTGCCGTATCCATCTTATGAAATCCTCCTGTTCATTATTTGTGCCGCTTCATCAGAAGGGCAGATCGTCGTCGGTCTTAAGCTCCTCAAAGTTCGGCGCGCTTGCCGGAGAGGAGTAGGACGGCGCGTTGTAAGAGTCGGCACCGTACTGCCCACCGGCAGCCGTGTTTCCGCTCTCGTTTTTGCTGTCTACAAACATTGCTTCGTCTGCGACAACCTCGGTGGCGTAGCGTTTCTGACCTTGCTGATCCTGCCAGCTGCTGGTCTGGATCGAACCGGTAACGCAAAGAGCCGATCCCTTACGGAAATAACGCGAGATGAACTCTGCGCGCTCTCTCCATGCCACTACGCTGATAAAATCAGCCTGCGGCTGTGCCTGAGATCCGTCTGCGTTTCGGCTTGTACGGCGATTGACCGCGAGCGTAAAACGCACAACGGCAATTCCGCTGTTGGTTTGTCTCAATTCGGGATCTGCCGTCAGTCGTCCGCAAAGAATCACCTTGTTAAGATTCAAACTTGACATCTGAAAACGCCTCCTTACTTCAAATTACGTGGGGTCGGATTACTCTGCGTCAGCAGGAGCAGCCTCTTCGGCAACCGCTTCCTGTGCAGGAGCCTCGACAGCCTTTGCAACTGCCTCGTGTTCCATGCGGATGACCATTGCGCGCAGAACGCTTTCATCAATGTTCATCAAACGCTGGAGCTCTGCCGGGAAAGCACCCTCGCACTTGAAGGTAACGACCGTGTAGTAGCCTTCGTTCATATCCTGGATCGGATATGCAAAACGACGCTTGCCCCAATCATCAACTGAAACGAGCTCCGCATTGGTCTCGATCAGTCCTTTGAACTTGTTCACAGTTGCCAGAGCGGCCTCTTCGCCGTTTGCAAGGCTGACAATGAACATGCCTTCATAAGAGTTGATTACTTTTTCCATTTTTTACACCTCCCTATGGACTATTCGACCGTGCTATATCTATTTTTTTGCACGGCAGAGAGACGGGCTCTCGCCCGTATCAATTCAGTATTATACCATATTCTCTTTTTCTTGTCAATACCTTTTTTTCTTTATTTTTCTACTTTTTAAATATTTTTTTCAAAATTCATTTTTGCGCTTATCTATTGAAAAAGCAGAAAGAATCTGCTATAATACAAATAGGGTATGAAATTGGAAAGCCGAAACGGCAAGATCGGAGGAAAAGGAGAAATGAAACGTTTTCTTTGTGTTTTATTGCTGCTTGCCCTCTGTTTTACGCTCCCCGCCTGCAATTCCAAAACCGACAACGATTACCTCTTTTATTTTCTTGACGTGGGACAGGGAGACAGCATTTTGTTGCGCACGCCAAAGGGAGACATTCTGATCGATGCGGGTACGGAGGATTCCGAATCCCTTTTATGCCTCCGCCTTGAGCAATTGGGGGTCCGCTCGCTCCGACTCGCGGTTTTCACGCATGCCGACGAGGACCACATCGGAGGCGCGGACGGTGTTCTTTCCCGCTTCCCTGCCGATGCGGTCTGGCTTAGCGGCGCACCGATGGAAAATGAAGCGGCAGAACGGCTTCTGCGGGCGGCGGAAGCCTGCAACTCCGAGATCCGCCCGGTCAGCGCGGGGGAAGTATTCCAATGCGGTGCGCTTGTCATCAGCGTTCTCGCCCCTTTTGCCACTCCCTCCGAGGGTGGCAATGAAAACAGCCTCATTCTCCGCATTCAGCATGAAAACGTAACCGCGATTCTGACAGGAGATGCCGACGTTGAAGCAGAAGCCGAAATGGTTGTAAGATACGGCGCGGCTCAGCTTGCGTGCGATTTGTACAAGGTTGGGCATCACGGCTCCAACACATCAAGCTCTTTGACCTTTTTACAGGCTATGGAGCCCGCCTATGCCGTGATCTCCTGCGGTGCCGGCAATTCCTACGGTCATCCAACGGGTGAGGTGCTCGCGCGACTCGATCGGGTGGGTGCCCGCGTTTTGCGTACCGATCTTTGCGGTGAAATTCTTTTCGAGAGCAATGGGCAGGAGCTTGTTTGTCTCTCGCATCCATAGAACAGAAAGGGCCGGACCGTCTCTGAACGAGACAGTCCCATACGAAAAATCATGAAAATTCTCATTACAGGCGGCTCGCGCGGGATCGGCGCGGCATGTGTCCGTGCCTTTGCGGCGCAGGGCGATGAGGTGGTCTTCCTCTACCGCGCACAAACCGAAAAAGCCAATGCCTTGGCTGCCGAGACCCGTGCAATCGCAATTCAAGCCGATATCTCAGACGCAACACAGGCATCGGCGGCGGTAAAAAAAGCGCTCGAACAGCTTGGTGGCATTGACGTTTTGGTCAACAACGCGGCAATTGCGCAGATCAAGCTTTTTACCGATCTATCCGACTCCGATTGGAAAAAGATGCTTGACACGAACCTCGGCGGTGCTTTTTATATCACGCGTGAGGTCGCAAAGCATATGATCGCCAATCAAAACGGCGCAATTATGAACATTGGCTCGATGTGGGGCAAGGTCGGTGCCTCGTGCGAAGTGCATTATTCGGCTGCAAAGGCAGGCTTGCGCGGTTTGACCATGGCACTTGCCAAGGAGCTTGGTCCTTCGCATATCCGCGTCAACTGCATTGAACCCGGTTTGATCGAAACCGAAATGAATGACGCTCTTGACGATGAAACAAAGCGCGATCTTTGTGACGCAACCCCGCTCTGCCGTATGGGACGCCCCGAGGAGGTTGCCGCCGCAGTCTGCTTCCTCGCCTCCGATGCCGCCTCCTTTATCACGGGGCAGGTCTTGGGAGTTGACGGGGGCTTTGCGATATGAAGCTCAAAAAAAGATACCGTATCCTCTTTGCGGTGCTCGCCCTCTGCATTCTGCTCACCGCTATGGGTGTGGTCTATCTGCACGGAGAATGGTGGTTTCCGCTCACACAGCGCATGCGGCGGTTCAAAACACCCGCGCTCACCGAGGTTTTGCTCCAGGATACACGAAAATGGGATCTTGAGGACCTGATCGCGCAGGAAAACGTGTCATACTCCACCGTGCTGATGCTCGTCAATGCCGACCACCCGCTCCCCGCCGACTATACCCCTGAGCTAATCGAATACAACGGCGCGAAAATGCATCCGAAGATGCGTGACCCCTATATCGCCATGCGGGATGATATACAGAAAAAAACGAACGTGCGCATCTACGTGGCAAGCGATTATCGCACCCCCGAGGAACAGGAATCCATCATTGCCGACAGTGCGGACGGAATCGCGGCAAATTTGGGCTGCAGTGAACACGAGGCAGGTCTTGCGCTCGACGTTTACGCCCCGCACTGTGACGGCATGCGGTTTCTCCGCTCCCCTGCAGGGCGAGAGGTCAACCGCGTTTGTGCCGACTACGGTTACATCATTCGCTATCCGCAGGACAAGACCGATATCACGGGAATCGCATATGAGCCCTGGCACGTTCGCTACGTTGGTCAGCCGCACGCGCGAATCATGACCGATGCCGGGCTGACGCTGGAGGAATATTTGGATCAACTCACCCCAAACGTATGGTATCAAAGCGGTGACGATCTCATAGCGCGGCTCCCGCCCGATGCGCTTTTGCTCCCCGCAGAGTTTGCGACCTGCGAAATTTCCCCCGATAATACGGGATACTATATTGTTACGGTAAAAAAATAAAGAAGCGGCAAGGGCGTGCAAAATTAGCGGGGAAATCACAAAATATTTACCTAACACACGGTAGGGGCGAACTGCGTTCGCCCGCGGGAGACCGCAGGTCTCCCCTAC
>SVTW01000092.1 GCA_015063585.1 Oscillospiraceae bacterium | reverse complement strand
TCCAAGTCTGAAAGCTACGCAGCGGCGGGTGTGGATATCACAGCCGGTTACAAGGCTGTTGAGTTGATGAAACGCCACATCGCGCGCACGAAAAACGAAGGGTGTTTGGATGACGTTGGCGGATTTGGCGGTTGCTTTGGGCTGAATCTTGCCGGAATGGAGGAGCCTGTTCTGGTTTCGGGAACCGATGGTTGCGGAACCAAGGTCAAAATGGCAATTCTGACCGACAAGCACGATACCATCGGAATCGATGCCGTTGCAATGTGTGTCAACGATATCATCTGTTGCGGCGCGAAGCCCCTGTTCTTCCTCGATTATATCGCTTGCGGTAAGAATGTGCCCGAAAAGATTGCGTCGATCGTCAGCGGTGTTGCCGAGGGTTGTGTGCAGTCGGGCGCGGCACTCATTGGCGGTGAGACCGCGGAGCACCCCGGCATGATGCCGGTTGAGGATTACGACCTCGCAGGCTTTGCCGTTGGCGTTGTGGATAAGAAAAAGATCCTGGATAATACAAGAATGGCAGAGGGCGATGTTGTGATCGCGCTTGCGTCGAGCGGTGTGCATTCCAACGGGTTCTCCTTGGTTCGTAAGGTTTTCAATATTGATCAGAATCCCGCAAATCTTTATGAGGCGTGCGAGGCACTTGGCGGAAAGACCATTGCCGAGACCCTGCTCACTCCTACCAAGATCTACGTAAAGAGCGTGCTCGCTTTGATTGAAAAGGTCGACGTGAAGGGCATCAGCCATATCACGGGCGGCGGATTTTATGAGAATATTCCGAGATCGATCCCCAAGGGACTTTCCGCAAAGATCAACAAGTCTGCCGTAAAGGTACTGCCTATTTTCGATCTCATCGCGAAAACAGGTAATATTCCCGAAAGAGACATGTACAACACCTATAATATGGGTGTCGGCATGAGCATCGTGGTTCCGGCAGGAGACGTGGACACCGCACTTGAAATTTTGAAGGCGCATGGCGAGGACGCATACGTCATCGGTGAAATTATCAAGGGCGACGACGGAGTGGTGTTCTGCTGATGAATACGAATATAACGAAAATTGCCGTGCTCGTTTCGGGCGGCGGCACCAATTTACAGGCATTGATCGATGCGCAGGAGCGCGGAGAACTCGGAAACGGCAAGATCACGCTGGTGCTTGCGTCCAAGCCCGACGTTTATGCCTTGGAGCGCGCAAAAAATCACGGGATCCCGTCTGCGGTGCTTGCACGTAAGGACTATCCCGGCATTGCGGAATATTCCGCAATGCTTGCGGACAAGCTCACCGAGGAGGGCATTGATCTTGTTGTGCTCGCCGGATTTTTGACGATCATCGACGAGCAGGTGTATAAGCGTTTCCCAAACCGCATCATCAACGTGCATCCCGCTTTGATCCCGTCCTTCTGCGGGAAGGGATATTACGGACTTCGCGTTCATGAGGCGGCATTGGAGAAGGGCGTTCGTGTTTCGGGTGCTACCGTGCATATCGTAACCCCCGAATGCGATGCGGGACCCATCATTCTGCAAAAGGCGGTTGAGGTCCGTCAGGACGATACGCCCGAAACCCTGCAAAAACGCATCATGGTGGAAGCCGAGTGGAAGTTGCTACCCGAAGCGGTGCGCCTCTTCTGCGACGGCAGAATTACAGTAGAGAATCAAAAAGTGTATATAAAAGGAGAAACAACATGAAGGTAAGCACGATTGCAAACGAGCTCAACTCTCTGGCTTATCATGGCAGAGGTATCATCATCGGAAAGAGCGCCGACGGTAAAAAAGCGGTAACCGCATATTTCATTATGGGCAGAAGCGTGAACAGCCGCAACCGCGTGTTCGTTGCTGAGGGCGACGCGATGCGCACCAAGGCTTTTGATGAGTCCAAAATGGTTGACCCGCACCTTATTATCTACTATCCCGTCCGAGTACTCGGTAATAAAACCATTGTTACAAACGGCGATCAAACCGACACCATTTATGATCTGATGGACAAGCAGATGACCTTTGAGCAGGCACTCAGAACCCGCGAGTTTGAGGACGACAAGCCCAACTTCACCCCCCGTATCTCCGGTATTATCCGTCTTGAAAAAGAGGGCATGAATTACGCTATGTCGATCCTGAAGAGCGCGGAGGGCGACGACAGCTCCTGCGAGCGTTTTACCTATGCATATTCCAACCCCCTTGCGGGCAAAGCGAAGTTTATTCACACCTACAACGGTGATGGCGATCCGCTTCCTTCTTTCGAGGGTGAGCCGAAGACGCTGGAGCTTCCCGAGATGGATATCGACGCGCTTACCGATCTGATCTGGACCAACCTCAATGAGGACAACAAGGTTTCGCTTTTTGTTCGTTACATCGACATCGCGACCGGTGAGACCGAAACAAGAATCGTGAATAAAAACGTGTAAGGAGAATTAACATGAAAGAATTTGAATTGAAATATGGCTGCAACCCCAACCAAAAGCCTTCTAAAATTTATATGAGAGACGGAAGCGAGCTTCCGATCACCATTCTCTGCGGCAGACCCGGATATATCAACTTCCTGGATGCATTTAACTCCTGGCAGTTGGTCAAAGAGCTCAAGGCGGCGCTCGGTATGCCCGCAGCGACCTCCTTCAAGCACGTCAGCCCCACCTCGGCGGCTGTTGGCACGCCTCTGCCCGAAAAGCTGAAAAAGGCTTGCTTTGTAGACGATATTGAGGATCTTGACGCTTCGCCGCTTGCATGCGCGTTCGCAAGAGCAAGAGGAACCGACAGAATGTGCTCCTTCGGTGACTGGATCGCGCTTTCCGAGGTTTGCGACGTTACCACCGCAAAGCTGATTAAGCGTGAGGTATCTGACGGCGTGATCGCCCCCGGATACGAGCCCGAAGCATTGGAGATCTTGAAAACCAAGAGAAAGGGCAACTATAACATCGTTCAGATCGACCCCGATTACGTTCCCGAGGTGCAGGAGACCAAGCAGGTTTTCGGTATCACCTTTGAACAGGGAAGAAACAATTTTGAAATCAACGAGGCTCTGCTTTCCAACCTCGTAACCGAAAATAAAAATATGCCCGACGCGGCAAAGCGTGACCTGATCATCGCACTGATCACGCTCAAATATACGCAATCCAACTCGGTTTGCTATGCGGTTGACGGACAGGCAATCGGTGTTGGCGCAGGACAGCAGTCGCGTATCCATTGCACCAGACTTGCGGGCGGAAAGGCAGACACATGGCAGCTCCGTCAGCATGAAAAGGTGCTCAATCTTCCGTTCCTTCCCACGCTCGGTCGTCCCGACCGCGACAACGTGATCGACGGTTATATCAACCAAAATGAAGAGGACGTTTGCGCCGACGGTAATTGGCAGAAATATTTCACCTCCCGCCCCGAGCCCTTCACGGCAGAGGAGCAGAGAGCGTATTTGGATACCCTTACCGGTGTTTCGCTCGGATCGGATGCTTTCTTCCCGTTCAGTGACAACATTGAGCGTGCAAAGAAGAGCGGCGTTTCCTATATTGCCGAGCCCGGCGGCTCGATCCGTGACGACGCGGTGATCGAGTGCTGCAATAAATACGGAATGGCTATGGCATTCACCGGTATGAGACTTTTCCATCATTGATCCCTTCCATAAAGAGTTTTTCCCTTATTTCAAAATTCGAAAGGAAAAGTCAAACAATGAATTTTTTTGATGAACTCGCAAATTACGATAAAGAGGTTTTTGATGCGTGTACCCTTGAGCTCAACCGTCAAAGAGAGAACATTGAGCTGATCGCATCCGAAAACGTGGTTTCCAAAGCGGTTTTGCTTGCCGCAGGCACCGTTCTCACCAACAAATATGCCGAGGGATTTCCCGGCAAGCGCTACTATGGCGGCTGCCAATGCGTTGATATTGTGGAGAACATCGCGCGTGACCGTGCAAAGGCTCTGTTCGGTGCTGAGCATGCAAACGTACAGCCGCACTGCGGCGCGTCCGCCAATCTCGCCGTATTTTTCGCACTTCTCAATCCTGGAGACACCGTAATGGGACTCAATCTTGCACATGGCGGACACTTATCGCACGGTTCTCCCGTTAATATCTCGGGAAAATATTTTAACGTTGTTCCTTACAGTGTTGATGATGATACCGAAATGCTCGATTACGCGGAAATGCGCCGTATCGCGCTCGAATGTAAGCCCCGACTGATCGTTGCGGGCGCAAGCGCGTATTCCCGCACGATCGATTTTGCCGAGATTCGCAAGATCGCAGACGAGGTGGGCGCATATTATATGGTCGATATGGCACACATTGCCGGCTTGGTAGCGGCAGGTCTGCATCCCAGCCCCGTGCCTTATGCGGACGTGGTTACCACCACAACGCACAAAACTCTGCGCGGACCGCGCGGCGGCTTGATCCTTTGCCGTGAGGCGTTTGCAAAACAGATCGACAAGGCGGTTTTCCCGGGAACCCAGGGCGGACCTCTGATGCACATCATTGCCGCGAAGGCTGTTGCCTTCGGAGAGGCGATGACCGAGGAATTCAAGGAATACCAAAAGCAGATCGTCAAAAACGCAAAGGCGTTTTGCGAGGCACTCA